>NZ_ANOH01000208.1 GCF_000346505.1 Aporhodopirellula sallentina SM41 | reverse complement strand
CCCAACTCGACAAAAGGGGCACCCACATCCTTGGCGGTATCACGAATGACGTCGCGTGCCGGCGGGCGGGTCACGCCGCTGATGGCGGGAACCCCCGGTTTGAAGATGCCCGCTTTTTCTTTGGCGATTTCTTCGACGGTGTTGCCGAGGACGTGTTGATGGTCGAGCCCGATGCTGGAGATCAACGTCACGTCGCTTTGA
This sequence comes from Aporhodopirellula sallentina SM41, assembly GCF_000346505.1. Lineage (GTDB taxonomy): Bacteria > Planctomycetota > Planctomycetia > Pirellulales > Pirellulaceae > Rhodopirellula > Rhodopirellula sallentina. The sequence goes on along the minus strand of NZ_ANOH01000208.1, from coordinate 31,192 downwards.
AAAACGTTCGTGCTGTCGAGACGCCCGCCCAAACCGGTCTCGAGGACCCAAAACTCACAGTGGCTGCGATGGAAGTGTTCGATCGCGATCGCGGTGGTGAGTTCAAAGAAGGTGGGGCCGCCGATTTCTTCTTGCGACATCTGTTCGACGATCGGGCGCATGGAATCGATCAGGTTGGTCAGTTCCAAGGGGGATGCGGGGCACCCGTTCACGCGAAACCGCTCCTCCAGGCTGACCAGGTGCGGCGACGTGTAGAGCCCGACGCGGTGGCCGGCCGCGGTCAGCATCGTCGAAATCATCGTTGCAACCGAACCTTTTCCTTTGGTTCCGGCGATATGAACGATCGTGGCCAGGTCCGGTCGGGGGCTGTTTCGACGCGTTCCGGGCGGAGATGACTGGGGTTGGGCAGGCAGCGGGCTGGCGAGATAATCTCCGTGGCCGAGGCGACGGATCAATTCTCGCATGCGGTCGAGGGTGAAGCGGTATCGCGTTCCTGGTCGGGCCATCCTTTCATAGTCAATCCGGTCGTAGAGCCACCGAGTCGCCAGTTGATAGGCGGCCGATTTCGAGTGTGGCATGGCAGAAGAGGCTGGCAAAGGTGAGCGGAATGACGGTCGCGTCGCGAAGAGATTGGAGGCCGTTTGGCCCCAGCAAACCCGACATTGTAGCGTCACGGACCGCGACGCCACCGCCGCCTGAGGCAATGAACAACAAAATTGCGAACCGTTTTCGGATCACCGCCGTAGCGATCGGACCTTCTTTGTCAAGTTTTTCTCTCCCAACCTCGTCGGGATCAATATTACGTGGATACCGATAACAGTACCGCCGTCGCCGAAACGTCCGAAGACACCTCGCCGACAACCGCGAAATCGTCAGACAGCGTGGTCATCGAAACCCGCAACCTCAGCAAAATTTACCGCGATTTCTGGGGGCGAAAGAAAGTTCACGCTCTGAAATCCCTCGATATCGAAGTCAAACCCGGAGAGATCTTCGGGCTGCTCGGTCCGAACGGAAGTGGTAAGTCCACGACGATTAAGTTGATCCTGGGATTGCTGTTTCCGACCAGCGGCCGCGTTTTGGTCTTCGATCAGGACGCCAGCGAAACGCAGAAGAATGAGCGGATCGGTTATTTGCCGGAAGAGTCTTACCTCTACAAATTTCTGACGGCTGAAGAAACCCTCGATTTTTATGGGCGTCTGTTCGACTTGTCCGCCGCGGAACGAAAGAACCGTGTCAAACAGTTGATCGAAATGGTCGGTCTGCAGGGAGCCAAGCACCGCCAACTGAAAGAATATTCCAAGGGGATGACGCGTCGGGTCGGTCTGGCTCAGGCGTTGATCAACGATCCCGACTTGGTCCTGCTCGACGAACCGACCACCGGTTTGGACCCGATCGGGACGCGTGAGATGAAGGACTTGATTCTCGGCCTGCGTGACCGGGGGAAGACGGTTTTGCTTTGTTCGCACCAGCTTGCCGACGTGCAAGACGTTTGCGACCGGGTCGCGATTCTGCACCAGGGCGAACTGAAAGAACTCGGCCGCGTTTCGGATCTGTTGAAGGTTCAAGATGTCACCGAGGTGCACGCTACCGGGCTCAGCGATGCGGCCAAATCGGAAATTGCCGAAGTGATCGCCCGTCACGGCGGAACCGTCGAGTCGATCGACAACCCGACCGCCACGATGGAAGACCTGTTCCTGAACATTGTTCGCGAGAGCGAAGCACGTCCGGGGGCTCGTCGCGTGTCGCAGGCCACCGAATCGAAGAATTCATCGAACGGTTCGACGAGTGACGGAGACCAAGCATGAATTTGCAGCTCGATGACTTTTGGTCATTCTATGAGTGGTTCTTCCGACCGGGAGCATTCCTCGAAAGCGCCGCTCTGAAGGGGATCGTGTTAGCGGTTCTCGGTATCGTGTTGGGGCTGGTCGTCGGTTACGTGATCTCGTCGTCCCGGTATGGGTCGGGTGAAGGGTTTTTCGCGGTCGCTCGATCGGTTCGTGATTTGTTCCGGTTTGATCTTCCGGGGACCCGTGTTCGCCGGATTCTCGCACTCGCACGACTCGCGTTCAAAGAAGCGGTTCGCCGCAAGGTGCTTTACGTCGTTGGCCTCTTTGTCGTGTTGTTGTTGCTCGCGGGATGGTATTTGAATCCGCAGAGTGATGACCCGGCGCGACTGTATATCAGTTTTGTGTTAACGGCCACGAACTATCTCGTGTTGGCGTTGGCGTTGTTCATCAGTTCGTTTTCGCTGCCTGAAGACATCAAGAACAAAACGCTTTATACGATTGTGACGAAGCCCGTTCGGGCCACCGAGATCGTGCTCGGCCGGATGCTCGGATTCGTGGCAATGGGGACAGTTATCCTGATCCCGATGGGGGCGCTCAGTTACCTGTTTGTGACGCGGGGGTTGGCTCATACGCATGCGGAAGTCGCCGATGTGCGTGAACTTCCCTCCGGTGGTTTCGAAGGGGAAACCGACTACACGCGTTTCCACTCTCACCACTTTGAACTGAACGATGCCGGCGAGGGCGTGACGGATATGGTCCGTGGTCACCGGCACGTTGTGATTCGCAAAGACGACGGCAGTTTCAGTGTCGGACCGGTTGAGGGTGCCCTCCGTGCACGCGTGCCGTCTTACGGCAGTTTGGTGTTCCGCGATCGCTCGGGGAATCTGCAGGAGGAAGGCATCGATGTCGGGAACGAGCGTCTCGCCGGTGGATACGGCAGCGCCGGGATTTCTCGACTGATTGGTGTCGCCCGCGGGACTCGGAAGATCGAACACGGGTACGTCGAAGGTGGCGGTCTGGGAACGGCCGAGTACACGTTCTCGGGCGTGACCAAGGAGCGTTATGGAAGCAGCATTCCTGTCGACCTCTCGCTGCGAGCCTACCGTTCCTACAAAGGAAACATCGAGAAGGGGATTCGTGGCTCGATCACGATGAAACACCCTTCGAAACCGATCGAAAGCAATCCGATCGGGTTCACGGTCAACGAATACGAAGTCGACCAGAAGTTCCTGCCGCTCGAAATCGAAGGAACCAACGGCAACAAAACCGAGATGCTCAACGTATTTGAAGATCTCGTCGATGAGAAAGGCCGTATGACTCTCGTGGTTCGGTGTTTGGACGATTCGCAGTATCTCGGGATGACCCCGGCGAGTGTTTACCTGCGACCGACCGATCACTCGTTCGCGTGGAACCTGACCAAGGCGTATTTGTCGATTTGGTTGCAGATGACGATGGTGACCGCGTTTGGCGTGATGTTCAGCACGTTTTTGACCGGACCGGTTGCGATGGTGGCAACGGCGGTTTGCGTGTTGCTCGGTTTCTCCGCCGAACAGGTTTACGACACGCGGCACTACATCGACGCGGGAATTGAACGCGGTGGTGGACCGATCGAATCGATGGTTCGACTGCTCAAACAAGATGCGATGACGACGCAGTTGGATGTCGACACCGTTGCTGCGAAGGTGATCAAGACCGCAGATGCCGGGATCGTTTACACCCTCGACGCGATCGCGACGGCACTGCCGAACCTGCCGAAGATGGTGAACACGGCAGAGTTTGCGGCGTCTGGATTTGATATTTTCGGCGCGCTACTGGCGCGTCACGCGGTGGCGACGTTGGGATATGTCGTGCTCGCATTTTTAATCAGCTATTTTACTCTGAAATCACGTGAGATCGCGGCATGAATCGCACGACTCAATTTCGTCGGAAACTGACCTACCTGACCATTTTGGTCGTGATGCTGATCCCGCTCTACCTGCTCGGCCAACCCGCCGGCGGTGGTGGAGACGGGGGCGGACGATTGGCCCAAATGCGTGATGAGTTTGACATCTCCGAGAGTGATCTCGGTGAAATCAGCCCCGCAAGTGAAACGATGAAGCTCGCTTCGTTGGGGATGCGTGGTGTCGCCGCGTCGTTGTTGTGGAAGAAGTCGCACGAATACCGTGTGATGCACGAATGGGATCGTCTCAAAGCATCGCTGAACAACATCGCGTTGTTGCAGCCGCACTTTGACAAGGTCTGGGAATTCCAAGCTCACAACCTCGCGTACAACGTTTCAACCGAGTTCGATGATTATCGCCAGCGGTATGAAATGGTCCGAGAAGGAACCGAGTTTTTGACCAAAGGGGTCAAACAAAACCGAAAAGCTCCACGGCTGATCTGGTACACGGGATGGTTCTACGGTTCCAAGCTCGGTTTGTCGGATGAGAAGAAGCAGTTCCGTCGCTTGTTCTCTGAGGACGAAGTTCTGCATGAGAACCTGCGAAAACAGGGCATCGATGTCGAAGGCCCCGAAGCGCTCGGGCCGGCTCGCAAACCGGATAACTGGTTGATCGGTCGTTTGTGGCTGAACTCCGGATACGACCTCGTTGAAGCGGGGATCCCGATCCGTCGCCAAACTCCGATTAACTTCTACGAGACCGGACCGAAGTGGCGAATCAAACACGCCGAGGCGATCGAGAAGGAAGGCGTGCTCAATGACCAAGCTCAGGAAGCATGGCAACGTGCCTCGGAGGATTGGAAAGGTCTCGGGGAGCGTTCGATTCCTACGACGGCGTCGTTCACGATCAAGATGGGACAAATCGACGAGCTGCACCGTCGTCGGGCAGAAACAATTGCTGAGATCCGGCAATTGGCGCGACCTGCCTACGAGAAAGCACAGAAAGCAATGCTGTCGACGCTCGACCCAGTGATGCAGGACGCGTTGATGACGCCTGCCGAAGAGCGGACCAAGTCTCAACAATCGATCGCCGAGAACTACAAAGCCGATACCACACCGGACCTCAGCGTGGTCGCACGGGATGCCGATCCGAGTGTCCGATTGCGTGTCATGCAGCTCGTCGACTCGGTCAAGGACCTCGATGAGCGGATCCGAAAGACCGACGGTCACCGGAAGCAAATCAACTACGCGTACTGGGAAACACTCGCGCTCGCGGAACAGGAAGAGCGGACCGTGAACGCACGTCGTTTGATCTTTGAGGCACAAGAGGCTCTCAGTAAAGAAGGTGAACTCGAAGAGGCGATTCACCTTTACGAAGAGTCCTTCGAACAGTGGGCCGAAATCTTTGACGACTATCCGATCCTGGTGATCGACGATAGTGCCGAGGATTTGTTTGACTCGATTCGCGACTACATGAAAGCCACTGACTCGGATGAGATTCCAGAGGATTTCCCACTGCGAACGTTTGTTGAGTTGATGGGTGAGTACGGCGACGTGAACCCGCAGATGTACGAAGAAGTTCGTAAGACTCAGCAGGACAAACTCGCCGCACGGAAAGCAGAGCTCGCTGAAGAGGAACGCAAACGTGAGGAAGAGTTGCTCAAGCAGGAAGCCGCTGAAAACTCTGCAGCGGAGAGCGAAGAGGAAACTTCCGAAGAGGAGATGACGCAGGAACCTGAGCCGGCGTCTGACACTTCGGACGAGTCCAACGTGTCAGGCGAACCCGATGAGGAGGTGTCTGCTGATGAAGCCAAAGCGGACGAGTCAGCAGATGAACCGATGACGGAAGAAGCCGAGGCCGTGGCGGAAGACGAAGAGCCCGCTACCAACGACGCCACGAACGCGGACGAGGGTGGCGAAGGTGAGAACGCCGATGTCACCGAAGCGGTCGTTGAAGAAGTCGAAGATCTAACCGAAGAAGGTTCCGGTACTTAGTCGGAGATCACTTTTCTAGACACCGTTAGTTTCCGGTACAAAAATTCAAAACGCCAGTCACGCGAAGGTAGGACCGAGAATGTCCCGCCGAGCAGACTGGCGTTTTTTGTGCGCTCTGCTATTCGCCTTTAAACGAATTCGTCTTTGGGAAACCACCGCATCGATACGACCGAGCGGTTGCCGGTGCGATAGCTTTCCGCGTTGGGGTGATGGAGATCGGCGACGGAAATTAGAGGACAATGATCAGGGCGTGAATGATTCCGACGACCCAAAAGCCGACGAGGGTCAGCACGAGGTTAAGAAAGAACTGCGTGCCGATTCCGCGGTCCATGTAGACGGCCAATGGCGGCAGGAGAATCGAAAGAATGACTTTCAACAAAGTGTTTTCGTTTGTCATTGCGGTGGACATGTTTGTTTCCTTTTGACGGGTTATTGAGATTCGCGTTTGGTCTGCAGCGGCGAGACATCGGTGTCGTTCGTTCTGCTGAGATACGGTGTTGCATCTCGTGTGCCGAACGCAGGTCAATGCATGCCTCTGTTGGTGTTTTGTGTTCGTTTATCACGATTCGGTTGATGCCGCGATGGAATCGCGGATCGTGGTGGCCACTGACGCATCCTTGAAGGTCAAAGTGCGATAAGGGAACGGGATTTCGATTCCTGCGTTATCGAGCGAACGCTTGATCGCTGCGACGACTTCGTCACGACTGCGGCGAATGTCGGCCGGTTTCGATCCGGTCCACCATGCGACTTCGTAGTTGATGCTCGAACTGGCGAACTCCTTGGCGAAGATCTCAACAGTTCGTTTTCCTTGAACGGTTTCGCACGAGGCGACGGCGTCTCGAATCACTTCGCGTGCCGCGTCGACATCTTCGTCGTATGCCACGCCGCAGATCAGCCGCACGCGGCGTTGAGGTTGGCTCGTCAGCACGTCGACGTTGTTTTTAAGAAGGTCGGCGTTCGGCACGACCGACAACTCTCCGTCGAGTCCTCGAATCATGGTGTTGCGGATCGTTATCCGTTCCACTTTGCCTGTGATTTCATTGCAGGTGATAAAGTCGCCTCGATCAAATGGGTACTTCCACAGAATCAACATCCCGGCAAAAAAGTTTTCGAAGATGTCTTTGAACGCAAAACCGATCGCGACGGAACCGAGGCCGAGGACGGTCAGTGCTTTCGAGGGTGTCATTCCGGGGAAGGCGACCACGGTTGCGGTAAGCAGGCCCGCGATCCAGATTGCGATGGAGCTGAGTTGTGCGACCAGGTCTTGTAGGCTCGGTCGCAAATTGCGGCGGCTGAATATCTTGACCACCAGCCAACCCACGACGCGGGCGAGGAACGCGGTGATCACGAGGACCACGACCGATGCGATCAGCAACGGCGAACGGACCAAGAAATCTTGCACCAGCGAACTGAGACTGCCGAGCACGATTTGTTGACTTGATTGCAGATCAACAGTCGGGTCGACGGCTAGCTTATCAATGACGGAAATGACGTCCTGAGTGCGTCTGGCAACGTCGACCGCCCAAGCATGATGTTCTTCATTGTCGGCCATTCCCTCGAGCGTCACGATCCCGCTGGTGGTTTGGACGCGAAGGTCGGTGAACCATCCCGATGACTCGTAGATCTCTCGCAGTCGCTGCGTGATCGCTTCATCGGGAGCGACGTTGTCGATTTCGACTGTCGGTGCCGGCGCCGAGGAAGTGTCGTTGTTCCCTGTAGTCGTATCCTGCCCCAACGCAGGATTGCATCCGGCGAATAGCAGAAAGAAAAAGGTGACACACGCTAATCGTGCGGCACCTTGCGGCTTAGGTCTTGTTGGATTCACTGATGGGCGACGTTGCATGAATTCAGCCACCGCCTACGAATGGCTTCGTTGGTATCGCAAGGCTATCGCGAGGACTGCGATTGCCCCGAGCATGGAACCGATCCAACCGGTAGCCTGAATTGGCGCACCACCGTTGATGAGATAGACGACGAACCCACCAAAAAAGGAGCCGGCGACGCCGAGCAGCATGGTGCGGAAAAACCCAATGTCCTGACGACCTGGGTAGAGCAAACGTGCGATTGCTCCGATGAACAATCCGAATAGCATCCAACTGATGAGTGGCATGAGCATGATAGGTTTCTCCAATGGGTGGCTGTTTTAGGGAACGAACGCCGAGACTCTGCCGGATGGGCCGAGGCTCCGCCAGCCGGCTTGAGCGGTTGGCTCGCTTCGATTCGCTGACGTTTACGACGACAGGATTCGATCGACGGCGTTCGATAGTGCCTGCCTACCGACGCAAACCCATACGGGTTTGAGTCCGTAACAAAAGCAGGCGACGAAAGAACACGGAGCTAACCGCGTGCCAGGAGAAAAACGGCCGTATTTGCTGGGCAGAGCAATGTCCACTTTCGGACGACTGCGTGTTCACGGGAGCCGACTCGATGACGTCGTCGGCTTAATTCAGGTTGGTTTTTGCCGCGTCGGGGCTCAACCTGACCCGTGATCGACCAATTTGAGAGAAGGAACGGCCGGGTGGTGTTTCTCGGTTCGCAGCGGCGTCCGTGAACCCGTGACGCTTCCACGCGGTTTTGGTATGGGGATTGCTTCGTTGGGGCAACCACGCTCAGCCGATTTTTGGACTCGCGGGTTAGCGAGCCGATAGAATACGGTTGGGTGTTCCTAAAACCCCAACACACTCACGATAGAAGAGAGAAACGATGACCAGTCAAATCGAAACCGTCCATGGCGTCTCGCACCCGACTGTGACTGATTTCCCGAATGGCGCCAAAGGCGATGACTCAGCGGAGCCTCACCCTGTTAGCACGCAGTTGTATCGGGACGAGACCGCAGAACGTCTCGTTAAGTCCACTCAATACGCGAAAGCGGAACCGAAGAAAACCGCCTAGGGTTACCGCATTGTCAATTAACGGTCGGCGTTCTCGATCGCGGCAATGATCGCATCGAGATCGTTGGCCACAGGGATGGCACGGTTGGCAAAGTGAGCGGTCGTGACACCACGGCTGCCGAGCGTTTTTTCAAACAACTCTTTGTCGGCCGTGTGATAGGCCACCGTTGCGGTTGGATCTTTCAGTTCGTGACCGGTTAGGATGCACGCAACCCGGTCGCTCGGGGCGATGACACCTTCGCTGCGAAGCAGTTTCGCACCGGCAACGCTCGCCGCGGAAGCAGGCTCGCAGCCAAATCCGCCCGCACCGACTTGTGACTTGGCGTCGAGGATTTGTTGATCGTCGACTTCACGGACGACGCCGTCCATCACTTCGAGTGCTCGCAGGCATTTCTTTAGGTTGACCGGCCGGTTAATTTCGATCGCGCTGGCGATGGTGTCGGCGCGTTTGCCATCACGATCCATCGCTTCGTTGTAAGCCGTGATCGGATTCATCTCTACATTGCCGCCGTTCCACTTCGCACCGTGATCCGTCACGAGTTCATAAAGTGTGTTGGCGCCTTTTGCGTTGATGATCGCCAAGCGTGGAATGCGATCGATCAGGCCGTGTTGATGCAGTTCGCTGAACGCCTTGCCGAACGCGCTGCTGTTGCCGAGGTTGCCGCCGGGGACGACGATCCAGTCTGGCACTTCCCAACGCAGGGCTTCGAGGATTCGGTACATGACCGTTTTTTGTCCCTCGAGGCGGAACGGGTTCACGCTGTTGACGAGATAAATGCCGAGCTTTTGGGCAACCTCTTTGACGCGGAGCATGGCGTCGTCGAAGTCTCCCGCGATTTGAATTGTCAGAGCGCCATAGTCGAGCGCCTGGCTGAGTTTTCCGTAGCTGATCTTTCCGCTGCCGATAAAGATGACGGCCTGCATCGCGCGGGTCGCACTGCAGTAGAGGGCGAGTGACGCGCTGGTGTTTCCGGTGCTAGCGCAGGCGGCCCGGGTGGCACCCATCATGCCGGCGTGCGTGACGGCGGCACACATGCCGTTGTCTTTGAAGCTGCCCGACGGGTTCATTCCTTCGTACTGCAGATACAGTTGGCCCGGATTCATACCGACATATTTGGCAACCTCATCGGCCTTCTGGAGCAGCGTCTGCCCCTCGCCGACGGTGACAATCTTGTCTTGCGGTGCGAACGGCAGGAGTTCGTGGAAACGCCAAACGCCCGAGAACCGGACCGGGTTATTGCGTTGACTCCACATCGCCTCGAAATCGCTCAGCTTGCCCGGAACGCTGGCGCGGTCCCAGTCGTAGGCGATATCCAGCAGATCGCCGCAGTGATCGCAGGCCGTGCGAATGCTCAGGGTCTCGTAGGTGGCGCCGCATTGAGGGTTGATGCAGCGTTGGAACGCGAGGTCAGTCTGAGCAGCGTTGTGTTTTTCGGCGGTCTGAAGCATCGACGTGATTTGAGATCAGGCAGTGAGGAGTGGGTGGAGTGGCCACCACTTCAGGTTATGATTGCAGTGCCCTAAAGGATAGATCGGCAAATGGGACTGTCACGGTGAAATTTCGCCTGTTCGGGTGTGCTGGAAAAGCCGAAATGAGTGAGTTTGGCATCTTTTCGCGGAAAAAGAGCGTTTCTCACTCAATCCTGGAGTCGGACGTCGTTCGCCAAACCGGCGGAAATCCCTGCAGATAACGCCTTCTTCCGTTGAGGGGGCACCCACCTCGATACGATTCTCGTGTCGATCGTCGTCGTGAGAGTCTCCGCCGCCCATTTCGGAGACTCCTGCGAACTCCCTCCTACCCAATCCCTTCACCACCCTCAGAGGTTGCTTGATGACTCGGTTTATTATGCTCGGCGGATTTCTCGGTGCCGGGAAAACGACGCTGATTACCAAGTTGGCCCGTCGCTTTCAGGCCGATGGCAACCACGTGTGTGTTGTGACGAACGATCAAGCAGCAGGGTTGGTCGACACGGAACTGCTGCGAAACGAAGGATTGGACGTCAACGAGGTCGCGGGCTCCTGTTTCTGCTGCAATTTCACCGGTTTGACGGATGCGATGGCGGACTTCGACCAGCGTCAACGCCCCGACGTGATTCTGGCCGAACCGGTCGGAAGTTGCACGGACCTGATCGCCACGATCGCGATGCCGATGATGGAGAGAATGGGCGAGCAATTTGTCCACAGTCCGTATGCGGTGGTGCTGAAACCGAACCACACCCTGCGGATTCTCTCCGGCGGGAAAGCGGGATTCTCTCCGCAGGCGGAGTACATTTTCCGCAAACAACTCGAAGAGTCCGAGTTGATCGTTGTGAACCGAATTGATGAACTGTCGGACGAGCAACTCGATTCGTTGAAGAAGTATCTCGATGATCAGTATCCCGGCCGACGGGTGATTCCGGTTTCCGCACGCACCGGCGAAAACCTGGATGAACTGTACGAAGCGTTAATGTCGACCGCCTCGCCTCGTGATCGCATGATGGAAGTCGATTACGACGTGTACGCGGAAGGCGAAGCCGATTTGGGATGGCTCAACGCGACGGTGCACCTGTCCGGCGGAAGTGAATTCGTGCTCGATGAATTGACCGTCGAAACGGTTGATGCGATCCGTCGTCGATTGGAGGAACTCGACGCCGAGCCCGCTCACCTGAAGATACTTTGCTCGTCGCCGAGCGGTGTGAGTGTTGCCAACCTTGTCAGTAGCGATGTCGAAACGATGTTGTCGGTTTCGAGCAACGTGAGCGTCACGCAAACGAAGATGATTGTGAACGCACGTGTTTGTTTGGCACCGGAGAAGCTGCAGCCGATTGTCTCTGAAGTGCTCCAGGGCGTTGCAAAAGAACGTTCGGCCGAATTGTGCGTCGACCAGATGGAATCGTTCCGGCCTGGACGCCCCGAGCCGACTTACCGTGTCGCGTTGGGATAGATGAACCGTTGGACGCATCCATGATGGGCGCATCGATGATGACGCCCTTCATGCCTCAGTGAATGCTTCTGTGAAGATACAAACGAAGACGACCTTGCCCGAGCAGGTGATGCTCCGACAAGGCCGTGAGGGTTTCGTTTCGATTGTGATGCTTCGTGTCTCAGAGACGAACGCGTCACGGCATTGCGCCGGTTGGCGTGAAGCGTCGACTGCGCTGATTAGAATCCGCTGAACGGATCGTCCATGGCGCCGCCTCCGCCACCGAATGGGTCATCAGCGGGTGCAGCAAACGGGTCGTCTGCCGGAGCGTCGAATGGGTTGCCGCCATCGGCCGGTTCCGAAGTCGCTGGGCCGGCGTCTTCGCCGGTGATGGCGCTATCCATTGCACCCTCGAGCACGTCGGGGGATTCGACGATCGGGTCTTGACCCATGTCATCGGCGAACGGGTCGTCGGCTGGTGGAGCGGCCGGGGGTGTTACGCTGCGTCGCGGTGCTGCGGCGGGTGGATTGGGTGCGGCGCCATCGGCCGGCACACCGAGTTCACCGTAGCGAGCTTGCGATCGGGCGAGGCCGAGTGCCAGTGCGTTCAGACGAGCGGTTTCGCGGATCAGTTCGAGTTCCATACGGGTGGAACCTTGAACGCGTGCGAGCGAGCGACCGACGCTATTGCCGAACGCACCTCGTGCTTCGATCTCGGCGCCCTGTTGGAAGTCGGCTTTTGATTCAAAGCCACGTCCGCTGGCGGCTGCGGCGAGCCCGCGGAAGTAATACGCACGTGGGTCTTGGAATCCGTTGTTGATCGCCATGCTCAACCATTCAGATGCCTTGTTGTATTGTCCGGCATGGTAGGCGTGGACGCCGCGTCCGTAGATCTCCGACAAGACCGCAGATTGGGCGTGGCTGGTCTGTGCGGCGGTGCCCGCAGCGATCGCAACCAATGCGAATACGAGATTTGAAACGAGGTTGAAGCGAAGTTTCATCGCAGACAAGATCCTTGGAGGGGCAGAAACACGAGTCGACAATCGTGGATTGGTTCGTATCGAGCGAGAGCATCGCGAATCGACGCGAGTAGAGAAGGCGGCGGAGAAGATTCAATGATCGATGCCAGCTCACTGAATCGCAGCTTAATTGTGAATCCGAATTATAGCAAACAAATTGGGCTGCTGAGGTTCGCATTTTGAGGCGGAAATCGCGCTTTTCCGGGCGAATCACACGTCTCAGACGGGGGATTTGCGATCAGTCTGGTGTCCATTTGGTAAAGTAGAGACGTCGCACCGGTGTGCCTGCCGCGTGCTTTTGAACTCGTTCCCGCGGACGAATTTGCTGATGTTCACCGGTAATCAACTTAACTCAACGATCCCGAATCTCATGCGCGTCTCGGTGCGTGTTTTGTTCGCGATCTTGCTGCTGCAATGCGGCGGCGTGGCCTGCGGTTTTTCCGATGAGCCAACAGTGAATCCGGCCAACCCGAACGCTGCCGGTTCATCCGAAACGGATTCCTCGGGCACCGTATCGCCGCGCCAACAGCGGGATGAATCGGTGGTCAGTGCCGAGGAAATCGCCCGGCTGATCGAAGGGCTCGCGTCGGACAGCTACGCTACTCGCATCCGTTGTCGCGATCGATTGATGCGAATCGGTTTGGCGGCGTTTGATCAGTTGCGTGAGGCTCGGAATCATCCTGACAATGAGGTCGCCGTCGTGGCTCGGCGGCTGACGCGAGGACTGCGAGTGCAGTGGTCGACGGCGTCGGATTCCTCGGAGGCGAAGGAGTTGCTTTCGGAATACGGGTCACACAGCGTTTCACAGCGACGCAGTCGGATCGAATCGCTCGCCCGTTTGCCACGCAGCGATGCCTTCTCACCGCTGCTTCGGTTGGCAAGGTTCGAGACCGAGCCGGTACTCGCCCGGGCCGCAGCACTAGCAGTGATTGCCCTCGATAGCCGCGATCCGAATGACGCGAGAGACTTCCGCGGAAACGAATCCGAGACCGCTCGTCGTGTGATCGAAAACAACCGAAGAGAGTTTGAGGCGTCTCAGATCGAACTCGCATTGCGACAACAAAAACGTATCAGCAGTCAGTGGTTGCTCCGCTACGCTGCCGACCTCCGGCAAGGTCAGCTGGATATGGATGCATGGGCGGCATTGATACAAGAGAATCGTTCGCAACTCAGCCCGGACGACACAGGGGCGACGAGTGAAGTTCATGTCTCGACGAGTGAATTGCTGAGTTTGATTTGGGTGACGGCTGAACGCGCCATCGCCCACGGTGTGCCTTCCGATGCACTCGGTATCGTGGAAGCGAACGTGGATCTGATTCCGTCGCGCACACGTGCGTTGATTGAGACCGCCACGTGGGCGCTGCAGAACAAACTCTATCGCGCCGTGATCGCCATGCACGCGTCGCATTCCGAGTTGTATCGAAAGAGCCCGATCCTGCTTTACTCGGCGGCGGAAGCGTACAGCCGTACGGGACAAGACGACAGCGCGGGACAGCTCGCTGATATTGCACTGGCGATCAATCCATTGCCTGAGCGAACAGATGATGAAGATGGCGAGGTTCCCCCTGACGACGGCGGCCCGTTCCAACCAAACCGTCCGGCACCGATGCACCCGCAAACGATCGAGAGCCACGCGCAGGCTCATATCGAAATCGCCACGCAGCTCGTTGAACGTGGGTTGTTTCAATGGGCTCAGAAAGAATACGAGATCGTGATCGATCGGTTGCCGATTGATACGGCGGCCTCTTCGTATGCTCGGCTGCAGTTGGCCGACATGTTCGGCGAGCTGTTGCGGCATGCCGATGTTGTCGAAACGCTCGAACCGCTGACGCAGCGAATCGATCAGGACGACGAGTTTCGTGATCGACTGATCAGCCGGCGTTTCTCATACACGATCGTCCAAAGCAACATGGACTATCACCGTGGGTTGTTGCTGATTGAACAGGGACAACTCGAGGCTGCCCAACCGGTTCTCCGCAGAGCATTCGAAATGAATCAGGAGAACATTGACATCCTGATCGCGATGTATCGCCTCGACGGAGACGAGCAATGGAAAGAATCCGTTGCCAAGACGCTCGATGAGCAGATCCGCGAAGCGCAAAGCGAAGTCGAAGATACTCGCAATTCGATGCAGCGTGCCGGACCGTTTCGGCCTGCCAAAGGGGAGCTCGCTAAACGTTTGAACGCGTACGCTTGGTTGGTCAGTAATACCGAAGGCGATACCGATCGTGCGTTGCGGTACAGCAAGGAGTCGTTGCGTTTGACTCCACAGCAACCCGCTCTGATGGATACCTGCGCTCGATGCTATTTCGCGGTCGGTGATGTCGAATCGGCGATCGCCATGCAAAAGAGGGCGTGCGAAGAAATGCCCCATTCACCTCCACTCGAACGCCAGTTGAAAGAGTTTGAAGAGGCGTTGAAGCAGTCACGCAACGAATCCAAACCGACCGGTTAACGCATCACCAGTTTGCCAAGATCTCATCGAGGACACTGTTCGGCGCGTCATTGTTCGGCGCGTCATTGTTCGGCGCGTCGTTGTTCGGCGCGTCGTTGTTCGGCGCGTCGTTGTTCGGCGCGTCGTTGTTCGGCGCCGAAATTTCGATCGCCGGAGGAGCGGTCGTTGTGTTCGCCAGTGATGACCGGCGAGCTTGAAACGAGAACGAAGGAATCGCAGACGCGTAGTAACCACGTTCGGTGAAATTGAATTCCGATCCCTGGCCTGATGCGGGAAGCACGATTTGCGAGATCGAGTTGATGCCGGTAACCGCGTTGTTAGAAACGGTTCCTTGCTGTGTGGTGATCGTTCCCCGGGTCGATACCGCGTCGATAAACTGTTCGGGTTGGTCTTGCGTGATTTGGTAGGTTCCGCCTGCGAGATCACGGAATTCATAGTGCCCTTGAGTGTCGGTCAACGCCGTTCGTTGTACGGAGCGGTCTTGGTTGTCGACTCCGGTTAAACGGATGGTAACCCCCGCGATCGGCATCTCGTGTGATTCGCGTTGACCATTCGCGTTCGTATCCGCCCAGACACTGCCCGACAACACCGCGTCGGAAGGGTCGTCTGTGACGGAGACGACGTGAGAGGCATCCGTGACGATCTCACCGGGATTTGCTGCAACGGGTTGGAGTCCGAGCACGATTGATTCGGTCGGTTCGAGTTGTCCGTCGTCGGCAATCGATAGACTGATCGTTTGCGTGGATCCGTTGCTACTGCCAACGGGAAAAGTGACGCGTGTTGTGTTTAGAACGAAGTCTCCCGATACGGCTGTACTTGATTGCCGCACGATCACGTCGACTTCGAGTGGTTCGGTCAGGACCGCGCCGCCCGTGGTGGTGAGGGCCAGCGTCACCGTGTGGTTTCCGTTGGTCTCGGCAACAATGCTCGTGTCGGTGGCGAAGTCAACGGTGGCGGTGTCGTCGTCCGCGATGGTCGTGGTTACTGATTCGTTGGCAAACGAGATCGACGATGCGAGAGATGAATCAACATTGATGAGTTCCAACAGTGCGATTTCAAATGTCTCGTCACTTTCGATGATGGAATCACCGCGGACATGAACCGTGATGTTTGGGGACGCATTACTTTCGCCGGCGAAGGTGATCGTACCCGCTGCGGAGTCGTAGTCGCTATTCGCGGTTGCGGAACCTTCCGAGGTTGCGTAACGAACTCCGAGGCCGCCCTGAACCGGTGCTGACAACGAGACGGTGTAGGTTGCGATGTTCGTTCCGGTGGGGCCTCCCGGTTCCGCAATGCGGTCCGGTCCGCTGATGCTGAGTGTCGCGGAATCGTCGTTGTGGATGGTTCCGATCGCGCTCGATGAATCGATGTCGATCCACTCGGCGAGGCCTTGCGGGAGTCCAGAAAGATCTCCGAGTCGGAATTGAAACGTCTCGTCAGACTCGACCATTCGGTCCGCAATCGTGTCAACGGAGATGGTTTGCGTTTCGTTTGCCGTACCGTCGAAAGAGATATTGCCGGTTGCGGCGATATAGTCTTCGCTCGCGACAGCGGTATCGTCGACGGTCGCGTGGGCGATTTGAAATTCGCTGCTGATTGGGTTGGACAGCGTCACGGTAAAGTTGAGAGTACCGGGCTGGTTATCGGGATTGCCTTCTTCGGTGCTGGTTGCCCCGGATAGCGAGAGCGTAGTTCGGTCGTCGGCCGCGATTGTGATCTCGGTCGGCTGTTGAGGAAGCGTGATAAATGACGCGATATCGTCGGGGAGACCAGAGAGTGACTCAAGTGCGGCCGAGAATGTCTCGGAAAGCTCGACGACGCTGTCGCCTAGAATGTCGATCGTGAACGATTGAGATTGAATGCCTGATCCAAAACTCAGTGTGCCGGTGGACGTTGAGTAGTCACTGCCTGATGTCGCGGTCCCATCGGTGGTTTGGTAGCCAACCGTGAAATCGTTTTGGACGTTCCCGGTGAGAGATGCCGTTAGTGTGATTGATGTTACCGTTCCCGAGTCGCCTTCGGTGATCGTGGTGTTTGCTGTGTCGAGTGAGAGCGACGCGGTGTCATCGTTCTCGATCGTCGCGGTGAGTTGCGGTTCCGTGATCACCAGATCGGCTCCGTCAGCCAACCCGGATACGGTTCCTAACTGAACGAGAAAGGTTTCGTTCGATTCGACGACCGTGTCTCCTGCTACGGTAACTTCGATCGTTTGGGTTTCGTTCGCGTTCCCGGTGAATGACAGGATCGTGTCAACCGTGGTGTAGTCACCACTGGCCGTGGTTGCCGTTGCGTCGCTGGTAAAAAGCGGGACAGTGAAACCGTCGGCATCAGCGACATCATCGGTGAGTTCGACTTCGAAACGGAATACCCGCGAGTCCGTCGCATTGCCTTCGGTCGCATCTGTGGTGATGTTACGCAGGACAAGGCGAGGTGCGTCGTCGTTCAGGATGGTGAAATCGATTGGCGAACCAAGAATCGTAATCGCGTCGCGGATGACGGGATCGTCTGCGCCGATTTGTTGAAACGCGAGCGTGAAGTTTTCATCCGGTTCGGGAGTGTCGTCGCCGAGAACGTTAATCGAAACCGTCTGGGTCTCGTTGGAATCTCCGGTGAATGTGAGTGTTCCCGCCGTAGGTTCGTAGTCGTTATTTGCCACCGTTGCTGTGCCGTCGGTTGTGGCGTACTGAACGGTGATCCCACCTTGGACTGGGTTGGAAAGGACCGCCTGGGCATTGAGCGGTATGGAGGACCCGAGGGCTCCTTCCAGGGTTTGTAACGTTGTTGCTCCGAGGGTCAGCGTGGCCGAGTCGTCATTGAGGATGCGGGCGGTTGTTTCCGGTGATGGGATGGATACATCGCCGAGATCAATTCCGTTGGCCGCAAAGCGTAGCCCGTCCAGACGCAGGCCGATTGTTTCGTTGGATTCGACAACCGTGTCGGCGATGATAGGGACGCTGATTTGGATCGTCTCACCGTCATTTCCCGACATCGAAAGCGTGCCAGAGCGTGGTGTGAAGTCAGTGCCGGACGTTGCGGCGATTCCAGTGGTGGGTTCGAAGGTTGCGTAGTTGAGGCTCAGTCCCGAATCGACGGCTCCGTTCAATTGGATCGTGTAGATAATCGACGCGTTCTCGCCCGCGTTGCCTTCGACAACGTCGGCAGTTGTCACTGAAATGGACGCGGTGTCGACGTTTGTGACCGTCACCGGCACGGGCGTGAGAGTCAGTGCATCAAATTCAGCATCGTTGCTGACCGTCGGCCCGATTTGCACGTTCGCAACGGTATCACCGTCCACGGCGTCATCGGCTAAACCGGTGACGGTGACAATCTGTGGTGTGTTCCAATTGCCGTTCGTGAAGACGAGTTCGTTCTTGTCGATCGATATCTCGGATGAGTCGGAGAGCGAGAGCGGCACGGTGACGTCTTGTATCGGTTGGCGTTTGAGAACGACACGAAACGTAGTGGTCGTTCCCGATTCGGAAACCGTCAAGTTGTTGTCCGCGATGACCTCGACTCCTCCCTCGTCATCGTTTTCGTTGACAACGGATATGGGAGCGATCTCAATTCCGTCGTACGCCGAGTCACCGCTCGACGCTGCGAATGTGATCCCAAAGGTAACGTCTCCATCGACGAGGACGTCATCTACACCCGTGACCGTCAACGTTTGCGGTTGGTTGTAGTTGTTTGCGTTGAACGTGATGGACGCTGGCGAAACGGTTCCTTCGGAGGTGTCGTTGGAACCGGCGTTGATCGTCACGGTCTGGGACGGTGGCGTGTTGAGAGCGACCGTGAATGTCGCCGAGGTTCCTGTTTCGCTGACTCGTAGCGGAGTCGATGCAACGACGCTGATGCCGGGCACGTCGTTGTCGGTATTGGTGACGGAAACCGGTGTCACCGAGACGATGCGGTACGCGGTGTCATCGCTCGATGAGAGATCGAAAGTGATATTCGACGTTTGAGGGCCGTCGACGGTGAGATCATCCACGCCGGTGAGCACGACCGTTTGAGGCGTGCTCCAGTTCGCGGGAGTGAACGTGAGTGGAGCGGGGGAAACCGTCGCTTCGCCGAGATCACTGCTGGCGAGATTCACCGTCACGTTGGCGATCGGTTGAGATTGCAAGCGAACCGTGAAGCTATCGGTAGAGCCAGATTCATCGACCCGTAGGTCATTGGTGTTGGCGAGGATAATACCTGCGGGATCATCATCGCGGTTGACGAGCGATCGCGTTAAGACATCGAGTGAGTTGTAGCCGGAGTCGGTTGTTGAAGAACTGGTGAAAGTAACTTCGTAGCTGACATCGCCATCGGTGGCTGGGTCGTCGAGCCCGAGAACCGTCACGCTTTTGGGTGTGTCCCAATCGGATGCGTCAAAGGTGAGGAACGTGGGTGATACCGAGGCTTCGGACGGATCACTTGTCCCGATGTCGATTCGAACGGTACCAACCGGCTGAGTTTGCAGACGAGTGGTAATCACTGAAGAGCCACCGGATTCGGTTGTGAATGCGAGCGACGGTTGGGAAATGATTAGGCTGGGAATGTCGTCATCCTGATTGATAACCGTGACGGTCGTTGCGGCAAGGTTGCGGTAGACCTCGTCGCTAGAGTCCGTAGGTTGCACCGAAACCGTATAAGTTTGATCGCCGTCGGTGACGTCGTCGTCGACTCCTTCGATCGTGACCTGTTGAATCTGGTCGAAGTTGCTAGGTGTGAACGTCAGTTGCGTTTGAGTCGGGACGCCTTCGCTCGTGTCCGAGGACATGATTGCAACGACAACATTGGTGGCAGGTTGTTGTGATAGCCGGACGCCGAACGTGTCGGAGCTGTCGATACCATTGGCTTCTTTCGTGGCAAGTCCCGAAATCGGAGAGACGATCAGGCGAGCAGTGTCTCCGACATTCGTCACCGTGATCGGGGTGACGTTTAACGCGGCGTAGGTCGCGTCATCACTTCCAGATAGATCGAATGTGATGTTTGTTGATTTCTCGCCATCGATGACGCCGTCGTCGATACCACGGACAGTAATCGTTTGAGATTGGTCCCAGTTTTGAGGCGTGAAGGTAACAACCGTCGGGGTCACTGTGACTTCATCGGTATTGCTACTGGCGAGTTGAATCGTGACGTTTTCGAGCGGCTGCGATTGCAGGCGAAGGTTGAAACTGTCGGTTCCTCCGTCTTCATCCACTTGAAGATCGTCGGCGTTTTCGAAAAGGATACCCGCCGAATCGTTGTCTTGATTGGTCAGCGTGCGGACTACCGGCGACACGGAGTTGTAGGCGGTATCGGTCGTCGATCGGCTAGACACCGTGATCGTGTATTCCACGTTGCCATCGGTGATGACATCATCGACGCCGGTGATTGTGATCGTTTGCGGTTGGTCCCAATTGTTCGAATTGAATGATGTTGATGTTGGCGATGCGGAACCTTCAGATGGATCGTTGGACGCGATATCGATGGAGACAACCCCGGTCGGTTCGGACGCCAACGCGACGGTGAACGTTGACGTTGTTCCGTTCTCGGAGGTAGAGGAACTGGCAACTTCCGAGACGATGATGTCTGCCACGTCGTCGTCTTGGTTTGTGACGGAAACCGAGCGAGTTGGGAGTGCTTGATAGTTCGAATCACTACTCGGGTCGACCGAGAGATTGATTTGGTAGCCGACCGATCCATCGATTAGATCGTCGTCGACTCCTGAGACCATCACGACCTGAGTTTGGTCCCAGTTGCTCGGGGTAAAGGTCAGCGTCGACGAGTTGACGGTTCCCTCGCCTGGATCAGATGACGAGAGGTTAAGGATCACATCAGACGTCGGCTGAGAAGTGAGTCGCACGTTGAATACATCGCTTTGTCCATTCTCGCGGGTCACCAAACCCGAACTCGGTTGAATGATGAGTCCGGCGACGGTGGTGTTTTGGTTAGTCGCGGTGATCGTGGGGACGGCAATGTTTCGGTAGAAGAGATCGCTGCTCGTGACGGTTCCCGACACGGTGAAAGTTTGTGCTAAATCGACGACCTCATCATCGACGCCTCTTAACGTCAGTGTTTGGTTTTGATTCCAATTGGTTGACGTGAATGTGAGTTGTCCTGGTGAGACGGTTCCTTCCTCTGTGTCGGATGAAACGAAATTGACAGTCACCGGCGCGGTCGGCTGAGAGTTCAGACGCACCTGGGCGGTTGCGGTTTGCCCGCTTTCATTGGTGATCAATCCGGTCGTCGGCGAGATCACGACGCTCGCAGTGTCGTTGTCGTTAACACTGACGATGAGATCATCGACAGAAACGCCGCTGAACGAAGGGTCGGAGCTTTGCAAATTGCTGGTCGACAACGTCACATCTAAATCGGCTTCCGCGACCGAATCATTGACTGCGGTGATTTGGATTGATTGAGGAGTGTTCCAATTCGACGGCGAGAAGCTGAGAGTGGTGGATGAGAGTGATACCTGGTTGGCTGTTTGCGAGGAGATTGTAAAGGAAACGTCGGCGTTAGGTGCCCGGTTCAGTGCGACTTGGAATGTTGACGATGATCCACCCTCGGTAACCTGCAGGTTGCCTGCGTTGGTAAAGACAACGCCGCCTCCGACAATCGAGATCTGGTCTCCGGTGACGTCGAACTCAGTGACTTCACCGAACGGACGATAGAACTCCGCACGAAGGTTGGCTTCATTGGCTTGAACGGCATCGAGATCCACGTCGCCGGTCGCGAGCGCGGTGACGTTGATTTCGAAGAATAGCAACTCATCGTCTTTGGCGTCGCCAACCGGTTCGGTGCTGTCGCGTCCATTGAGGTTGTCCAGTTGGCTCGACAAAATCTCGCCGTTGTTGGCACGCCCGGGGACTGTTTGGAATTCACTGCCGAGTGTGATCGGGCCGGAAAACTGCAGCAGAGAAGGATCGTATGGGACGTCGAACGCGGCCTGCAGGATGCCAGATGGAATCGTCGATGACGACGGAGCACGTAGATCCTGAACGTAAGTTCGCATCACATACGTCTCGCCCACGTTGAGCGAAGTCAGCTCCGATCCGGTTCCGCTGGACGGAAAGAAGGCGAAACGGACGCCGAAACCGTCGAGCAGGTGACGCGGTTCGAGCGACTGAAACTGAAGCGAGTTCCGCTTGTTGCGAGTTCGACGGCAACGCGTTTGGGAAGTTGCCGAGCGACGTTGGCCGTGCCGTCGTCGTGATTGCCGACGTGGATGGTCCATCTGGATTGCAACTCATGAGAGGGCAGAAAAGAAACGGCGGCGGAACAATCCGCCGCCGTTGTGCACTCATGATTTTAGTCTCGAATTATCCAGAGGCTATCTTTCGGGGCGAAGATAGCGAGACAATGGTGATTTCCATCCACGTTAGTTGATGTGGTTGAGGAACCCGTTGAAGTCAACGTTGGTCATCACCGATGACAGTTGGCTGCGATCGAGCGTGTCGCCCGCGTCGTTACCGCCGTCGATCGAGGCCCGAGGTCCGAAATCAATGTCGTCAATCAGGTCAACGCGATCTTGGTCTTCGCCGAGCCCAATGAACGTGCCGGCGGTCACCATCACGTCTTCGAGAGTGACGCGGTCATCACCGCCACCCGCGTCGGCATCGTCTGCCAAGCTGGCCAAGCCGAGTCCGCCGAAGAGTGCGTCGACCATCGCGGGACGGAATCCAGTGGTATTGCCAATATTCAGGACGCCATCGACCAAGACGTCCGTCATGTTGACGGTGTCATCTCCGTCACCGAGCCCGATGTCGACGAGCCCCTTCAAGTCGGCATTGATGAAGCTCATGCGTTCGTTGCCTGCACCGTTGCCGAATTGAATCGCACTTCCCGTCAGGGTATTTCCACCGATGATTGTGCGAGCGGCGACATCACCTTCGGTTCCGGCCTTGCCGATCACAATGGTGTTGGTGTCATGGTCCATGCCGTTATTGACGACGATCCCGCTAGGCAGACGCGACTCTTCAATGGTCAAACGATCGTCACCGGCAGCGTTGGTAACGTTGAGTCGTCCACCACCGAGGATGTCCGAACCGATCACACTGTCGTTGTGAATCATGATCGACGATCCGTGCAGGAAGTCACCTTCACCGTTTTCGATGTCGGTGCCACCGTAAATGTTGATCGCCGAGAAATTGACTTCGTCGAAACCATCTTCGTTATGGATCACGACGTTCCCGCGAATACGGCTGGGGTCGGTCGCGTTGTCGCGTTCGAGCGTCGTGCGACTGCCGCCGTCACCGTTGTAAATCTCCAAAACGTTTTGAGGCATGGTCACAAGGTGTTCGCCGATGTCAGTGTTGCTGATCTTAATAATGTCAGCGGCACCGGTGGCATTTGGGGTGTGGGTCATCCCATCAAAATCAAACAACCCATCGTTGCTAATGGATAGGCCGCCTTTGAGATTGCTGTCGACGATCGTGATATCACTGCCGCCACCACCGGATTCGATATGAGTCGAGAAGAAGCTTCGACCTCCGTCCATCTCAATCGTGTCGTCTTGAACGACAACGCTGTCGAGCATCGTGGTTCCGATGTCATCATCGTCTTGATGGCTGACGATCAGCGAGTCGACCTCAAGGTCGGTCAGAGAAACCACGGCTTCGCCGTTGGTCAAAATTTCAAGTTGACCGTCGAGGAATGATTCATCGGTTTCGGATTGATCCAAGCCAACAAATTCCACAACGTCAGCGCCGCCTTGTGGGATGGCCGGATTTCCCAGCAGCGACATAGCGGTGCTATCGCCAAAGTTGATGCGGATGTTGTGAATCGTATCACTGACTGGGGTTTGATAGGTGTCGCCAACAATACCGCCCGCGAAACTGAAAAGAGTTTCAGAGCCTTCTTTAGCTTTGATCGTAAAGCTTTCTGACGGAGAGAACGCACGGCGAGAGTCTTGCCAAATCTCGATCTCGTTTGCGTTTGTGTCTCCAGTCAATTCGATGGTGTCGCCGTCAATTTCAATGGTGACAAAGTTGGCTGCGAGAACTCGGCGGCTTTCAAGAGATTCCACTTGGATGCGGCGTCGGCGCATTGCCTTGGCACGGCTTCGAGTGGGCTCACGGCGTTGTCGTTTGAAGAGTTTCATGAGGTGTTGACCTTCGGTTCAAGATGAGCGTGACTGTCCATAACACAAACCGCAACGCCAAGCCCTCGACGCGCTACCCCACTTTTGGGATACCCTTCTTTCTATTTCCGGGCACATCGAGAAGCAAGTAAAGACTCATTGAATTGCCGTTTTAATCGGTAAAATACGACTAAACGGACCCCGTATTCAGATTCTTTGGCCCGGTCTCGCTAGTCCCCCTAGATTGTTGGTGGAGGCATAATTAGGCGGGCCCTGCTAGCGAGAGTGTCTCGTCAACGGGCGGAAAAGACATGCATTCTTAAGATGTTGATGCGGATCGAGAGTTGTGAATGTTCCGCTAAAGTGCCTCCTACTAAGCCGTTCTATGAGAGTCGTGCAACTCAACGCATCTTGGCTGATCGGATTGGTCATGGCATCGGTTCTTAAGAAACCGAGTTGACTTAGGTAGAAGATTGCTATCTTTGCACTCGTTTTGCTTATGATGGCATGCGTAGAACTCGATTGAATCGATTCTATTGTGGATGCAGGGATGGTTGGTGTTTTAAGATTTCCAGCGAGACCATTCCCGCGATGCCAAAAAATTTCGCGACTACCGCACGACACTTAAAACGCACCGGACGAGCACGCCGGTTGCGAGTCGAGTCGCTTGAGTCGCGCAGGCTTCTGGCGTCGGACATCTTGGTTTCGGCAATCGACGCTCCGTCAAACGGCGATGCCAATCACTCATCGATGTCGATCATCGATTTGCGCGATCGTGAGGTTTCGCCGATCGTTTCTGCCGGCGTGTTACAAACTGACATCGGTGACCCGGATGAGGGCGTCGTGGGTTTGGCCGTTTTGCCGGACGGGACAGTCGTCTCCGCCACGAGCACGCAGTCCGGTCGCGATCGTTCGAACGCGAGTGAGTTGGTCGTACGTGAATCTTTGAGCGGTGTCGTTGTTCGTCGGTTGAACGTTGAGTTGGATGGGACTCCGATTGCGATCGCGGATTTGGCAAACGATGCCGACGGTCGTGTTCTCGGCGTGACTGCCGCGTTGAACGACCCGACTGAGTCAGCAAGATTGGTTCAGGTTGATGTCGAAACCGGAGAGGCGACGTTGATCGGCGATACGGGATTGCTCGGCCAGGTATCCATTGCGATGCATCCCGATGGGACACTTTTTGCAACGTCGCAAGACAGTGGTTTCTCGCCACTGACGTTGCACCAACTCGATGTGGTTGATGCGAGCGTGATCGAGTCCAATGCGATTCAGGATCACACGCCCTATGGCTTCACGACAGGTTTGGCTGTGCACCCCGAATCGGGTTTACTCTACGGAAGCGAATCGCACTTGGGGCGTTTCTTCGTAATCGATCCGGTCGCTCACTCGCGGACTTTTCTTTCAACACAGTCACCACTGCGAGGCGTTTCCGGAGACATCGCGTTTGCGACGCGACTTGATTCCGATGATGTGCGTCAATTGTTTTATGCCGGCTTCAATGAGGATGCCGACGGTTTTTCGATTGATAACTCCGGTGGTGATATCGGAGGTCTCTGGCATCGCTCGTTAGGACGGCGGGAGGACGGATTACTCAACCACTCTCTTAGCGGTTCGTTCTACTACGGATTGTTTGAGGGCGCCGATGGCGGAGGGAACACGATTCTCGATCGCTACCATCGCGGTGTGATTTCGTCGCCCGAGGTGATCCTGCCCGAGGAGGGAACCTCGGTTCTCAGTTTCAGCTATCTGCTCGATACGCGTGCTGAGTTGACGCGTGATTTTGTGACTGTGTCGATCGACGATGGAACGTCGGTGACGCCAATTCTCAGTCGGGCGGAAGGAACCTTGCCGGAAACGGAGGGTGCCTGGTTGACCGCGACGTATGACTTGTCCGCATTTGCCGGGCAAACCATATCGGTCGATTTCGAATACGACTCCGGCGATCCGGTACTGGCGGATCCAGAGGGATGGTATGTGGACGACGTGGTGATCGTGCATCTCGATGATCCGACTCCTTTGACGGCGGACGTTTCTGTTGGAAAGTCCGTCAGTGATGAAACACCGAACGAAAATCAGACGATCCGCTACACGCTGACCGCAACCAATTCGGAGGACTCGGAGGCAACCGCGACCGGCGTGGTGGTGACAGACGTTCTGCCCGATGGCGTTACCTTCGTATCAGCCGAGGCGAGTGAAGGGATCTATGATCTTGAATCCGGCGTTTGGGACGGCATTGAATTGGCACGAGGCGAGACGCAGACGTTGGTGTTGAGCGTGATCGTTGACGCCGGCACGGCGGGACAGACCGTTCTCAACTCGGCATCGATCATCAGCGATCTTGAAGACCCCAGCGACGATGGCAATCAATCGGAGGTGGCGGTAACGGTCAACAGCGTCGACCTGTCGGTAGACAAGACGGTTGAGAACGCAACACCAACGGTGGGCGAATCGGTCACTTTCGAGATTGTCGTTGCCAATGCGGACGACTCCAATGCGGTGGCAACGGGCGTCACTTTGGTCGACGTTTTGCCAGTCGGTTTGAGTTTCGTTTCGGCCAGCGACAATGGTGAGTATGACGATGCGGATCGTACAATTTCATGGGCTCTGCCTGACATTGAAATTGGTGGTGATTTTGTTGTGACGGTTGTCGCAAACGTCGCGGCGGACGCGCCGTTGTCGACGCTTGTAAACGTTGTACGAGTTGAGGCTGACGAGACCGATCCCGATGGTGACAACAACGAATCAACCGCGTCGCTTACTCCGCGAGCGATCGCTTCACAGACGGTGCAGTTTCTTGCGCCGCTGAGCGTGTTTCGTGCGGGGGAATTAGTGCTGCCAGCACGTTCGCAAATCGATGCGTTGGGGCTTGTTTGGGAGGATGTCAATCAAGACGGGATTTGGGACGCGTCCGAGTCGGCGGTGAACGGGGCGACGGTTAGTTTGTTTCAGGGGGCGACGTTATTCGGTTCGACTGTCACCGGATCCTACGATCTCGATGAAGACGGGGTGATCGATCCACTGACCGAAAGCGGAGTCTATTTCTTTGCATCTGGTGGACTGCTCGAAGGAGTCTTTGAGGTTCGAGTCGACCTGCCGGATTCCGTCAGCACAACGTTTCCATCGAGCGGTGCGTTGGAAATCGAGATACGTCAGGGTGTGCCGGTGTCTGAGCGACCGCTCGGTTCGTCTCGTCTTCCATCGGGAACCGAAACGTCCTCGACCAATATCGGTATCTCTCAAGACTTTGTGAGTGCACCGACCGATGACATCGGGACGATCATTGGTTACTCGTGGGCAGACGTCAATCAGAATGGGGTCTGGGATGAGAACGAGGAGGTTCGAAAAGGCGTCCAGTACTTTTTGGACCTGAACAACGATGGCGTCATCGATCCGCAGCTCGAACCGGTTTCGGTTACCGATGATGAAGGCCGCTATCGTTTTGCGTCGTTGGTACCGGGAACCTATGTCATCCGAGAAAACGATTTTGATCGAGATCACCCTCTCAACCCTGATGGCGGAACCGTTCTCGTATCGACTTTTCCCGTGAATCAATCGCAGGAGACGACTCCAGCGCACACCGCCGTCGTTAGCAGCGGAGAGGTGGTGCAAGCGGAACGCGGAACCGCACAGGCTCCGAATTTCGGAGCGATGGAGATCGGTCGCTATGTTCGTCCGGCAGACGTTTATGCTGATTGGCTCACGGAGTATCCGCTATTGCAGGACGCTCTGGCAACGACGCAGTTGTTCACCGTCGATAATCACAGTAGCGACACGTTCCGTGTCACGCAGATTGACCAGTTGAATCTCAACGACACCGAGGCGGGTTACGTGAGCGTCCAGCAAGTCGCCAGTGACCGCAGTTTGATCGATCCGGTCTTTCCAATCGACGTGCCTGTGGGAGGTGCCGTTGAGTTTGTCGCGTTCTATGCTCCGGTGCAACGAAATGCTGACAATCAAGTGACAGCTCAGGAGCCGGACTGGTTGAGTGCCGACAGTCAAACGCAGGTTCATACTTTTGCAGCGGACGCGGTCCTTGAAGTCGTTACCGACACCGGTCTGCGTTTTCCCATCAAGCTGGTTGGTGGATCGACTTTTGATAGTGACGTCAATTACGACGGCGTGGTTGACGCCGAAGATGCCACCATTCTGAATGACTTGTTGGTGCTCGAGCCGGTCGTTCACGAGCAATCTGTCCGGTTTGATCCGAGCAAAGACATCAACGTTCGTTGCCCCAACGGAGCCGATCAAGTCACAGGCACGTGTGATTTCTCCGTCGGTGGAGCTCCTGCTCGTGAGATTTCTTTGGGAGATTTCGGCCCGATAAACGTCGAAATCGAGCTGTTCGAATCCGGGGAGGTTTTGCGGAGTGCGATCCCGTTGGCGGTCAGCCTGCCCCCGGGGAACCCTCTCGTCGGCACGATTGGAGAGGATGACGAGAGAGCGTCGGCCGTCGACGAAGTGATGCGAACACTCGTTTAGCAGTGTTTCACGGAGTTTCACGCCGCTCGGGTGTGAAATCTCTCTTGACGTCATCACAGGCCCACTCGACACTCCGCAAAGGAATACACACCCTTCGACACTCTGCCACGGACGGCAAAGGGATCGACATGACACGGAACGTCAATCGCAAGCGGTCGCATCACCGCACCTCTCCAACGTTACGGCTCGAAACGCTCGAAAGCCGAAGGCTGCTCGCCGTTGCCGCGTTCGAGTCTGAGTTGCTCGTCGATAATAACGGCGTTCCCGGCGAGGTCATTGTTGACAATACGGTGACAGCCGGCGAGACGTTCTTCCTGCGAGTCACCACGCAAGAGTTCGACCCCATGCGCTACGGACTCCAATCCGTCGGCGTGGACATCGAGTGGGATGCGTCGCTGCTCGATGTGGTCGAAGAAGATTTTGTGCTCGAATCGGTGATTACCGCCAACTTGCCGGTGCTGCAAAAGGGCACGCTTGATCAAGCCTCCGGTACGATCGAAGGGCTCAGCGGCACTTCGCTGTCTGCGTTAGGGGCGGGGCGACCGATCGGTAATGCGGTTCCGGAAACGTTTGTTCTGATTCGGATGCGAGCGGGAGACGAGGCTGGCGTCGCGGAGTTGGATCTTCAGAAAGGAAGTGCCAAAACGATTACGGCGCCAACCGCGTCACTCGGCGAACGACATTTAGACTTTGACAGCGAGACGATCACAATCGTCGCACCGGCGAGTGAATCGGAAACTCCGATCGAGTCCACACCCAACCCGATTCCATCCGAACCCGACGCTGAAGAATCGCCAGATGCGCCCGTGGAAGAACCAGCCGCGTCGGTTGAGGAGCCAGTCGCTGCGGAACCGGAGGAGATCCTTCCGCAGGAAACTTTGTCGGTGGAGCCCGAAGAAACGATCGAACCGGAAACCGGTGGGCAGGAGATCGATACACCTGTTGTTGAACTTCCTGTAGAAACTCCCGTTGAGGAAGTTGCCCCCTCGGATCCGTCCGATGATGTTCTCGACGCTTCGTTGCCAGCAGAGGAGGCGTTCGAAGAGCCTTCGGAAGTCACGTCTGAAAATACGGAGCCGACCGAGTCGAATCAGGAGCAAGCGGACGCGGTCGATGAAGTAATGTCTTTTGACTTCAACGGAGACGGAATCTTCGATTT
Source organism: Aporhodopirellula sallentina SM41 (assembly GCF_000346505.1). Lineage (GTDB taxonomy): Bacteria > Planctomycetota > Planctomycetia > Pirellulales > Pirellulaceae > Rhodopirellula > Rhodopirellula sallentina. The sequence continues at coordinate 1,580 of NZ_ANOH01000208.1, read as the reverse complement.
GGCAGATTTTGGATTGATGAACGCCCAGGCGTCCTCGGATGCCAACGCAACTTCTGTAGAAGTTGAATCCGCTGTTGAACATGCCGAACCGATGGTTTCGGACGAGCACAAAACGGCGGAACCAGAAGTTGAATTATTGGCACCATGTATCGCGATCCCTGCGATCGGGGACGTGGCCGCGACTGAACAATGGCTGGATGAATTCGCCAAAGCTTGGTTGGCCGATTCGGACGCTCGTGCACAACGACGTGAAGAATCCCTGCTCTTTTGAATTGCCGAGGTCGCGGCCGTTGGGCCGGTCCTTCTTTCGGCGTGATCCGGCGACGGTTGCTCGTGAATTGCTCGGTTGCGCGATGCTGCATTGCTGCGACGGCGAGTGGCTCGGCGGATGGATCGTGGAGACCGAGGCGTATTTGGCGGAAGGCGACCCCGCCTGTCATGCTGCTCGCGGACGAGGACGCAGCAACGCCTCGATGTTTGAGCCTGCAGGGACGTTGTATGTCTACCCGATTCACGCAAAGCACTGTGTGAATTTGGTAACGGAAAATGCCGGCGTTGGGTCCGCTGTTCTCATTCGAGCGATCGAGCCTGTCTGGGGGATCGATGCGATGATGCAGAACCGCAACGTATCGGATTTGCGCCGCGTGACATCGGGGCCAGGCATGATTTGTTCCGCGATGGGCATCGATCGGGCGAGCGACGCAATGGATGTCACCCGCGCCGACGATTGGTTGTTAACCGGCGGCCATCAGGTTGCCGATCGCGTGACGCAAACTCCACGAATCGGTGTCAGCCGAGCCGCCGATTTGCGGCTGCGATTCTTCGTCGACGGTAACCGATTTGTCAGCGGATTGGCGCGGGAGCATACGCGTCCGCGTCGCGATGTTCTCGGGCCGGATAAAGATCCATCGCGATAGCAAGACTCAGGCATTGCGAGATTCAAAGTAGTCAGCAATTGCGTCGAGAATGCGTTCGCTCGCTTTGCCATCACCGTACGGGTTACTGGCCTTTGCCATCGCGTCGTAGCTGGCTCGATCGGTGAGCAGTTCGCTCACACCATCGACGATCTTTTCGCGAACCGGGCCGACCAATCGGACGGTTCCGGCGTCGACGCCTTCGGGGCGTTCGGTCGTGTCTCGCATCACCAACACGGGTTTGCCCAAGCCGGGTGCCTCTTCTTGAACACCGCCGGAGTCGGTGAGCACCAACTCGCATGCCTGCATCAGCGCGACGAACGGACGGTACGGTTGAGGCGGCAGCAGGATCACGTTGTCGAGTTCGCCGAGCGTTTTTTCGACCGGCCCTTGAACGTTCGGATTGAGGTGCACGGGGTAGACAAAACGTACGTCCGGGAAGCGATGGGCGAGGTCAGCGATCGCGGCGCAGATGGATTCAAATCCGCCGCCGAAGTTTTCGCGGCGATGGCCGGTGATCAAGACAAATCGTTTCTGTCGCCAATCCGACGGCAGAACACTGGCCAATTGGGTCTCCACTTCGGCGGCGACCTGCGGATCTTTCTGTCGTTCGACCTCCAGGTGCAACGCGTCGATGACGGTGTTTCCGGTGACTGAAATGCGGTC
>NZ_ANOH01000207.1 GCF_000346505.1 Aporhodopirellula sallentina SM41 | reverse complement strand
TGATTTTTGCCGGGTTCAGTGCCGAGTCGATCGCCGACCGAAATAATGACGCCTCCGCGAAACTGATGATCACGGCCGACGGTTTGTACCGGCGTGGCAAAGTCCTGCCGCTGAAGAAAACCGTTGACGAGGCACTCGCGAAATCTTCTACGGTGCAAAAGTGTCTCGTCCTTCGCCGAACCGGTGGCGACGATACTCCGATGACCGAGGGCCGCGATGTGTGGTGGCACGACATCGTTGACTCGCAACCGGGAACGCTGCCCGCCAAACCGCTCGACAGTGAAACGCCGCTGTTCATCCTTTACACCTCCGGCAGCACCGGAAAACCGAAAGGGATCTTGCACACGACGGCAGGCTACAACTTGTGGGCCCGTCGCACGTTTGAATGGGTGTTCGACCACCGCGACGACGACATCTACTGGTGCACGGCGGATTGTGGTTGGATCACCGGGCACTCCTACATCGTCTATGGTCCGATGACCGCCGGGGCCACCTGCCTGATGTATGAAGGTGCTCCAAACCATCCTGCCGAAGATCGGTTCTGGGACCTTGTCGAAAAGTACAAAGTCACCATTCTCTACACCGCACCGACGGCGGTCCGCGCCTTCATTAAGTGGGGCGATGAACACGTCGAGAAACATGACCTGTCGAGTTTGCGTTTGCTCGGCAGCGTCGGCGAAGGCATCAACCCGGAAGCGTGGATGTGGTACCACGAGAAGATCGGCGGCGGCAAATGTCCGATCGTCGACACGTGGTGGCAAACCGAAACCGGCGGCATCATGATGAGCCCGCTGCCCGGAATCACGCCGACCAAGCCAGGTTCCTGTACCAAACCGTTGCCCGGAGTGGTGCCTAAGATCGTTGATGAAATCGGGAATGAAGTCGACAGCGAGAGCGGCGGGAAACTGTGTATTTCGAAACCGTGGCCGGGAATGCTTCGCGGCATTTACGGCGATCCAAAACGATTCGTCGATCAGTATTTCAGCGACGTGCCTAACCAGTACCTCACCGGCGATAACGCGCGACGTGACAGCGACGGATACTACTGGATCATGGGCCGGATCGATGACGTGATCAACGTCTCGGGACACCGTCTTAGCACGATCGAAGTCGAGAGCGCGCTGGTTTCTCACCCTGACGTTTGCGAAGCCGCTGTTGTCGGGCGCCCGGATGACCTCAAAGGACAAGCGATTGCCGCGTTTGTCACCACGACCGACCGGGAAGTCAACGACGAGTTCTTGAAGGAACTCAAACAGCACGTGAGAACACAGATCGGTGCGCTCGCCCAACCGGATGATATTCGCTTCACCTCGGCGCTGCCGAAAACACGCAGCGGGAAGATCATGCGTCGTCTCCTTCGTGACGTGGCGGCCGGTCGCGAACTCGCCGGAGACACGTCGACGCTCGAAGACCTGACGTCGATCGCGAAATTACAAGAGAAGGATTAATGCCGTCGCGTCGCAAGCATGATAGCGAGACACTGAGATCACGAATCGCAAGCGGCACCAACCAACGGTTGGTCGGCTGGTTGGCGACGGCGTATCTCGTGGTCATGTTTGCGACAATGATCTGGGTAACCCGCGAACTGGATCGATCGATGCGGCGGCTGACCGGCCGATCGCTCCAGTCGATCTTGGTCGGAAACGTCGCCCGGGTTCGGCTGCACTTTGCCGAGCTCGAACGGGATGCCGAGCAGGTGTTGGCTAACCCTGCGACTCGCAATCTGCTGCTTCGCACGCTCGATGAGCGATCCGGGGCGGACGGCGAAGCGGACTCGGACGACACGCTCGCTGACCAGATACGGACTCACCCGCTGACGGCAGGATGGATTCTCACAGACCCGTCGGGGCGGATTACCTGTTCGGAAAAACCAGAGCGGGTGGGCTGCGCGTGTGCGTTGTCGGATCTGAACCGGGCCCAATTGATGCGGAGCGGCCCGACATTGGTGCTGCCGCCGCCCGATTCAGATCGGCTGATCCTGACGGTGCTGTGTCCGTTGATGGACGAGAATCAATTGCGTGGCACCTTTGGTTGGGTGATCGACCCGCGTCGCTATCTCAGCGCCCGAATGTCGATTACGCCGACCGATGCGACATATGTGTTTGACCGCAGCGGCCGAATGCTCACGCGGAGTCGTTTCGAATCGCGACTGCCGCTCGCCTCGCTCGAAAACGACGCCGACGTCGATACCGCGACTTGGAAACCGATTTTGATTCGCGATCCGGGCACATTTTTGACGTCACCGGATGAGATCTCCGATGCCGAACTGCTACGCCGTCCGCTGACGCATATGGCTGACCAAGCGACGCGGGGTTCATCCGGTGTGAATACCGATGGCTACAACGACTATCGAGGTGTCCGCGTTGTCGGTGCATGGCAGTGGTTAGCCGATTACAACGTGGGCATGGCGATGGAGATCGATGCCGACGAGGCATTCGGCCCGGTCAATATTCTTCGCCGGGTGATCATCGGTCTGTTTTGTTTGCTGACGGTCGCGGGCCTGTGCGTTGCGGGGCTCGCTCTCTGGTCCGCTCGATTGCAACAGCGTCTGAAGGATCGTGACCGCGGTCGTCGTCGGCTTGGGCAATATGAACTCACCGAGTTGCTAGGTGCCGGCGGAATGGGATCAGTCTACCGTGGGCGCCATCAGTACCTGCGGCGCGATGTTGCGATCAAGGTCCTCGAGGGCGAGGACCTGTCGCGTCAATCCATCGAGCGTTTCCGCCGCGAAGTTCAGCTGACCTCAACCCTTCGCCATCCCAACACGATCGCGATCTATGACTATGGTCAGGCTCACCGTTTGTATGGAGACGATTCGAAAAAGGGAACAGACGACATGGATGGTGTTTTCTATTACGTGATGGAGTACATCGATGGTATCTCGCTGCAGCAGCTCATTGATTTTTACGGCCCGCAGGATCCGGCGAGAGTCATTCACCTTTTGCATCAAATTTGTGGTTCGATCGCGGAGGCCCACGAGGCGGGTTTGATCCACCGCGATATCAAGCCCGCGAACATTTTGCTCAGCGCGCAGGCCAACTCGTGGGACTTTATCAAGGTGCTCGATTTTGGTTTGGTGAAAGACCTCGGACGCGTCGACGATACGGTCGCACTGACAATGACACGCAGCGATTCGATCACCGGCACGCCGCTGTACATGGCACCTGAAACGATTCGTGATCCGAGTGCGGCGACGATGGCAGGTGACCTGTATTCGATCGGTGCGGTTGGGTACGCACTGTTGACCGGGCAAACCACCTATGACGGTGAATCGGCGATCGATCTTTGTTTGAAACAACTCGAGCACGCGCCGGTTCGACCCGAAGTACGTTTGGGCCGCGTTTTGCCTGATGGGCTTCAGGATCTGATCATGCAGTGCTTGTCGCTCGACGCGGAGGCGAGGCCCGCTTCGGTGAGCGAACTGATGGCTCGGTTGGATGCTCTTCCCGAGTCCGGGCGATGGAACCAAGCCGATTCGGCGTTGTGGTGGGAAACCGTCTTTGAGGCCAACAGGCAGCGCACTCCGGTCGAGACGAAGAACCCGACGCTCGCCGATCATCCGTTAGAGCCAACGTCGTAGAGTTGTGGTGTGCAGTGGCACCGTTCCGGAATGTGGCCCTGGCACTTGTGATAGCGCAGTCGTAGGCTGTGATCGGAATCCGCATCACTACTTGAACCTGCATCGCGCCCGCACATGTCATGGATGATCCTGACGCTCGTATCCGCCTTTCTTTTGGGGCTGTACGACGTCGCAAAGAAAGTGTCTGTGCGAGGCAACGCGGTGCCGATGGTGCTGCTGATTAGCGTCAGTGTAAGTGCGTTGATTTGGTCGGTGTTGTTGCTCGTGCAAACGTTCCTGCCGTCGGTCTCCATTGCGAGTTTGCTGGTGGTGGAATCCATTGGCGTGAAAGGGCACATCGCGTTGGCGGGGAAGTCATTGTTGGTCGGTGCGTCGTGGGTGTTTGCATTTCATGCGTTGAAGAAATTGCCGCTTTCGATTGCGGCGCCGATTCGATCGACGAGTCCATTGTGGACGCTCGTGCTCGCTATCGTTTTTCTAGGTGAACGGCCAACACCGCTGCAGTTCTTCGGGATTGTCATTGTGCTCGGTTCGTTCTGGGCGTTGTCGTTGGTGGGGGCGAAGGAAGGGATCCAGTTCCGAACCGATCGAGCGGTGTGGTGGATGGTTGCGGCGACCGTGCTCGGGGCGTTGAGCGCGATCTACGACAAATTGCTGCTGCAGGAGTTCGGTTACCGCCCCGCGACCGTGCAGGCTTGGTTCAGTGTTTATCTCGTTCCGGTCATGACGCCGTTGGCGCTGCGTTGGTATGCCGAGCAGGCGCGGGAGCAGTCGAGTGGCGGTGTGAAGTTTGAGATGGCGGGGGGCGATTCTCTGCATCAGTCCCTTGCTGTTGGCCGCCGACATGGCCTATTTCTCAGCACTGGCGAATCCGGAAGCGCTCGTGTCCATCGTCTCGGCCCTGCGCCGGGTTAGCGTGGTGATCGCGATCCTCTTTGGCAGCCGAATGTCCGGCGAGGTTAACCTCAAGCGCAAAGCTCTCTGCGTCGTCGGTATCCTCACCGGCGTCGTTCTGTTGATGCTGTAGCGTGGGAGGTTTTTGGGACGGTGCTGTTCATCGTCCGTGGTTCGCTGGGGTGATTTGAAACGCAGAGGCGCAGAGAGCGCAGAGATTTGGGCTTACGGTTTTTCTCGGCACTCTTCGAACGGTGTCGCCCACCCTTTGTGGTTCGCCGCAGTATCTTCCCTGTCCGCTCGCTTCGCTCGGTCCTCGCGGAGAGTGGTAAGAGGCCGTGGTTTACGTGTGGGGGGCGGTTTGGCCGCAGCGCCAGCAGTGGTAGTAGCCTCGGTCGACGTGGGAGTCGCAGGCGGGGCAGTCCCATTCGGTGTCGTGGAGTCGGAGGTGGCTGAGTAAGTGATGCCGGGCTTCGTGGAATCTCGCGACTTCGACGACGACGCTCGAAAAGTCGACTGCGTCGATCTGCGGCACGGTCTGGCTGCAGTCCGCGGCGTGTTCGACCGCGACTCCCACTAGCCGTTGCTGGGCATGGTCTTCCCAACTGCTCTCTTGCCATTCGCTCGTCGGGGCATCGCCTGAAACCGCCGGCAGGTCGAGCAAGTGATTGTGTGCGAAGCAGCGGATGCCGTGTTCCTGCAGAAGCGAGACGATGTGCTTCGACTCGCTCTCGCTGCGGCAGATCGCCAGCGTGTCAAACATCGATTGCCGCCCGGTTTCGCGAGGTTCGCGTTCGGGGCGAATCAGGACTCCCGTGGGGTCACATGGTCTGCCACCAAGCACACCCGGCGAGTTCTCCGACGCGGCGAGAAAGGCTGCTTCGACCGGACCGAATGCGCCCGCGTGCGGCGATGAGGCTTCCGCCGTGAATCGGCCGGGCAAGGGAACGGACCGGATCGGATCACTGATCGCCGCAAGAAGCCGCCGCCAAGTTTTCATCGGCGACAGATGCAGGTCGCGCATGTCGTTCAGGACAATATCGAACCGAAAGTCGTCGCGCGTCCGCACTTCGCTCGATGAATGGCGAAGGTGATTGCGAAGCAGCCGGGACAGTTCGTTCAGCCCGGTTCGATATTTCCTGAGTTCGACAATCCGTTCGGCGTGAGCCACCGACTCGGCTTGCTCGTTTTCGATCTCAGATTGGAGGCTGCGGATTCTCGCGCAGATCTCATCGTCGACCTGAGATTCGGTGCATGCAGCGTAAACGGCGAGTGTTTCCGGTTGAGTCGATTTTAGAAACTCGGTGTAGATCGCGAGAGCTTTCTGGTAATGCTCGCCGTTGATGTCTTCGGCTTCCTGCAGGTCGGACTCCAAGATCGAGCGGTCCCACATCGCTTCGGTATGTTGTTGCTCGAGCGATTCGACTTCGTCGCCTAGTCGGTCGCACAGTCGCGTTTGTTCTTCGATGCCGTATCGATCCGCCGCGGCGTTGCGAGCCGACTCCAGTGCACGGAGGAGTTGTTTGTAGCGTTCCTGTTTCTCGCGGATCAGTTCCTGGATCGCCGACGGAGCCTCGGTCAGGTACTCAAAGCTCTCGTTGGCTTCGTCGAAGTTGATCAGCCGCGCGATCCATCGGTCCCAACGACGTTCCAGTCCGCGTTGGCGGTATTCGGTGGTGCCGTACTTTTGCTCGCGGAGATAACGAAACAGTTCGCATTCTTCGTAGTCAGGCAGTTTCTTTTGCGCCTCATCGTTGACGCTCTCGAGCGAGTCGATCCCGATTTGAATCTCGCGATCGACGCGAGTGATCTCGGCAGACAGTCGAGCGATCTCGGGATCTTCGCGGAGGTGTTTGTGAAAGCTGCCGGTCTTGGACAGCAGGTCGCGTCTCGCTTTTTCGAAACGTTCGGTTGTCTCGTGCAGTTCCGTTTCGATTTCGTGGCACCGCGCGTCCTGCAGGGTGAGTTCTCGCTGCAGTTGTCGGCACGTGTCGCTTTGGGCCAGCATGATTTGCCGGATTTCGCCGTGCACTTCATGCCACGCGTCGGCGAGCGTCTTGAGCGTAAGCACAGGCAGGTAGTGCTTGGCCAGTCGCACGAACGCGTCGGTGCGTTTTTCGATGAGGGCGTTGATGCGGTGAGCGGCGGCGCGGTTGGATTGCCGGATCGTTTCGATCAGCCTACCGGCCGACGCGATCTCGTCGTCGATTTGTCGAAAAAAGTCCTGAGCGGTGTGTGGCATAACCAACGTGGGGACGAACGTGGGGAGTGTTTTGCGAGAAATTGCTTCTGGTTAATACGCTTCAGATAGTTAGATGTGCGAAATGTGGTCGTACGGGACATGTCTTTCGGGGCACGTGCCGGTTTCCCGTCTGCTCTCTAGCATACCCGTCTGGGAGGGTGTCTCGCTGGAGTGGGGCGGTTTTTCTATGTTGTGGCCGACGGACCGAGGCCGGTCGACGCAGACCGGTGCCCGCCGAGACCTGCGTCTTGCCCACACTTCCAGCCACACACCGAACGGTAACCATGACCTTTTCCACGCGAATCAACGAAGCCATTTCCCGAACCGGATCCGTGACCTGTGTCGGGTTGGACCCACGCAAGGCGCAGTTGCCCTCGCCGCTGCGGGATGCGGTCGAAGGTCAGTCGCCCGACGCGTGGGCGGCCGCCTACACGCAGTTTTGCTGTGAGATTGTCGACGTGGTGAAGGATCTCGTGCCGTGCGTCAAGCCACAGGCGGCGTTCTTCGAACAGCTCGGCCCGGCCGGGATGGTCTCGCTCGGCGAAGTGATCCGTTATGCCAGCGAAGCGGGGTTGGTCGTGATTACCGACGGAAAGCGGAATGACATCGGCAGCACAGCGACCGCGTACGCCGACGCTTACCTCGGCAGCCGTGCCGGGATCTCCGCCGCCGGAGGCGATCCGGCGACGGCGAGCCCGTGGGGGAGCGACTCGTTGACGGTCAGCCCGTACCTCGGCCAAGACAGTCTCGAGCCGTTTGTGGAGGTCTGCGATCAGAGGGCGGCCGGGATTTTCGTGTTGGTCAAAACCTCCAACCCGGGTGGCGGTTACCTGCAGGATCTCGAGAGCGACGGAAAAACGATCTACCGGAGCGTCGCGGAATTGGTGACCCAGCTCAACGCCGGGCGGCTCGACCCGGACGGGTATGGGCCCGTCGGCGCGGTCGTCGGGGCAACCTATCCCGAGCAGCTCGCCGAACTCCGCGAGGCGATGCCCCACAGCGTTCTGTTGGTCCCCGGTTTTGGGGCTCAGGGCGGCGCCGCCGATGACGTCAAGGCTGCGTTGGACGCGTCGGGCCGGGGCGCGGTGATCAACAGTTCCCGAGGGATCATCTTTGCCCACGCGCGAAAGGAGTACGCCGACACGTTCGGCGACGCCCGTTGGCAGGACGCGGTCCGTGCGGCAACCGAGGATATGAACGCACAGTTGGGCGCGGTGGTGTGACGCGGCCGCCCGGTGGTGTGCCATCGGGCACGTTTGATTGCGTGTTTTAGGAGGTTCGCGAGGATTAGGGCAGTGCCCCGAAGCCAATCGGCGAAAACGATGCCAGAAGCGCCCTTTTCATCCGCGACATTATGGTTTCTCCTGTGCGACACAATGTCGCGGAGCGGGTGATGGCCTTGTCGTCGGGGCGGTCTCCGACTGATAATCCCCGCCCTCAATCTTCGTTAGGTGACAACTCTCTATTCTCTCGCTCGTTGGCAGCGTTGCTGTTCGTGATGCAACTGCGGTTTCCCAGATAAGACGTCTGGTTCCGTTGTTCATTCCGGTCGCAGTCGCGTGAGTTTTTGCCGCAGAGTTCATTAGGTCGATCATGAAGCGATTTCTGTTTCCTCGTTGGATGAATCCATTCCTCGGCGTGCTCGGTTTAGCCGTCGTCGGTGGTGGCGTATACGCTGCCGCGATGGGTGGTCTGATCACTGATCCGAAAACGCTCAATGTCGGGTACATGCCAACGCAACCGGTGCCGTTCAGTCACGCGTTGCACGCCGGTCAGTTGAAGATGGACTGCCGGTACTGCCACAACACGGTTTTTGACGCCGCTCATGCTGCGATTCCGCCGACGGCGACGTGCGTGAACTGCCACTCGCCGGCCGGGCAAGACGGTCAGCCACCAGCACTCGGCGCGGTGCGCACCGAGAGTGCGAAGTTGCAGCCGATCCACGAGAGTTGGAAGACCGGTCGGTCGATGGCGTGGAAGCGGATCCACAACCTGCCCGAGTTCGTGTACTTCAATCACGCTGCCCACGTGAATTCCGGTGTCAGTTGCAAGTCTTGCCACGGCCGGATCGACCAAATGGAAGTCGTCTACCAGGCCGAGGAGTTGTCGATGGCGTGGTGTATCACCTGTCACCGCAACCCGAACGAGCACCTGCGTCCGCAAGAGTTCGTGACCAAGCTCGATTGGACGCCGCCCGAGGATTGGGACCAGGAAGAGTTTGCGAAAGCTCACCGCGAAAAATACAACATCAATCCGCAAACTCACTGTGCTGTTTGTCACCGCTGAGCCCGCGTTTTTATTTCTAGCCTGTCTGTTTGACGAGCCGATCGTTTCCAGCTAACCGCATATCCAGTCCTGCAGAATATGACCACCTCTTCGCACACCAACGCTTCGTCCGGCGCTAACGGTTCTGATGCCACGTCAGGGTCGGCCAGCCCGCGGTATTGGCGCAGTTTGTCCGAGCTCAACGGTGATGAGTCGTTTGTCAATGATTTTCTGCACCGGGAGTTCCCCGTTGCGGCGTCGGAGTTCCCCGAGGGTGTCTCGCGTCGGCGTTGGATGCAGCTCATGGGTGCCTCGCTGGCGATGGCGGGTGTGGCCGGTTGCCGTTATCCCGAAGAACTGATTTCGCCGTTCGTGATTCGTCCGGAAGGCCGCGTCCCCGGTGAGTCGTATTACTCAGCGACGAATGTCGAGATCGCCGGCGAAGTTTGTCACCTGTTGGTGAGCTGTGTCGACGGTCGCCCGACGAAGGTCGAGCCCAACACGGAACACCCTGCCAAGGGCATCGCAGGCACTTATGCCCAGGCGTCGATGCTCGGTCTTTATGATCCGGATCGTGCCCGCGGCGAAGTCGGCGTGCCGATTCATCGCGAAGAGAAGAAACGTAAAGAGTCGACGTGGGAGTCGTTCATCACCTACGGGACGGCTTTGTTGCGATCGGCTGACAAGGGTGAGCGTTTGGCGGTGCTGTCGGGCCCGACCACTTCGCCAACGACGCTTCGCATGTTGTCGAAATTGCAAGCGAAATTCCCCGCCGCCACGGTCTGCTTCTATGACCCGATCGACGGCGGCACGATGAGCGAGGCGACGCAGAAGGTGTTCGGCGAGCAGGCTCGTCAGCAATACGACTTCAGCGAAGCCGATGTGATCGTTTCCTTGGAGGCAGACTTCCTGGGAAGTCAGGCGGGTTCGCTAGTGAATTCGGCGACGTTCTCGAAGAAACGCGATCCGATGGCTGGCGAAATGAGCCGTCTGTATGTGGCCGAAGGCGGCTACACGACGACGGGGACCGCCGCCGACGCACGCTTGGCGATTCGTCCGAGCCAGATGCCGGCGTTGCTCGCCGAATTGGGACGCCGCGTCGAGAAAGCGAAGTCGGGTGACCTCGCCGGAGCCAACTTGGACGTCGAAAAGGTCGTCGAGGAAAGCCAAGCGTACAGCGAGCTCGGCCCGCAGGAACGCCTCGAGCGGTTCCTCGATTCAGCAGCCGCGGACTTGGCTGCCGCGGGCGACAAGGGTGTCGTCGTTGTCGGCGAGTCACTCGGGGCCGATATGGTCGCTGCCGGTATCGACATGAACTCGAAGTTGGGTTCATTCGGCACGCTGCAGAAGTTTGTGTCGGCTGCCGAAAGCCAGTTGAAGAATCATGTTTCTCTCGGCGAGTTGGTTGCCAAGATGAAAGGTGGCGAGGTCGATGAGTTGTTGGTCTTCGATACCAACGTCGTCTACACCGCACCCGGCGATATCGATTTCGCCGAAGCGTTGACTCACGTCGAACACTCGATCTATCTCGGCACTTACGACGACGAAACCGCCGCCGAGTGCGAGTGGTCGTTGCCGATGTGTCACCCGTTCGAAAGCTGGGGCGATTGCGTGGGCCGCGACGGTCACTACGGAATCTGCCAGCCGCAAATTTTGCCGCTGCTTGGCGGCAAGACGCCGGCCGAAGTGCTCGCGTTGATGCTCGAGGAAGATGTCGTCGACGGCGAGCAGATCGTGCGGCAAACCGCCAATAGCGTGACCGGTTCGGCAATCAGTGACCGTGAGTGGCGTAAGTTGCTGCACGACGGATATGCCGATGGCATGGTGGTCGAGCCGAAGTCGCTCGAGCCAAAGAACGCTTCGGTCGAACTGCCTTCGGAGGCACCCGAGGTTGCTGAGACCTTCGAAAAGGAGTATTCGGATGAGTCGTTCCGTGATTCCTTTGAAGTTCTCTTTACGCCAGCGGAAGGTCTCTACGACGGTCGCTTTGCGAACATCGGTTGGTTGCAGGAAATGCCTCAGGCGGTCACCAAACTGACCTGGGACAACGCAGCTATCATGAGCCCCGGTTCGGCCAAGGCGATCGGGACCAAGCACGGTTTGATGGTCGCCCTTCGCCAAGGCGATTCGCTCGTCGAGTTGCCTGTCTTCGAGATGCCCGGTTGTGCTCCCGGCGTCGTCAGCGTGGCGATCGGTTATGGGCGCAAGCGTGTCGGGATGGTCGGCGGTATGCCGGACGAAGATGTGCCTGTCGTCGGTGTCGATGTCTCGCCGATCCGCAAATCGGATTCGGCGATGATGCTCGCTCCCGTCGAAGCCCGTCCACGGCTGAACGAATACGAGTTGTGCACGACTCAGGATCACTGGGCGATCGACGAACTCGGTCGAGACGAAGCGGAAGCTCGCAGCTTCACGTTGGTCCGCGAAGGCACGACGGAATTGCTGAAGAAGTTGCCCGAATTCACCGAAGCGAAGGGACCTCACGTCCCTGCCGTCGGGAAAGACGGAACGTTGTGGCAGGAGCCGATCGCTGCGATCGAAGAAGCCCGCGAAGATCTGCCTCAGTGGGGCATGTCGATCGACTTGACCAAGTGCCTCGGTTGCAACGGTTGTGTGATCGCGTGTCAAAGCGAAAACAACGTACCGATCGTTGGCAAAGAGCAGGTCGGTAACAGCCGTGAAATGCACTGGCTGCGGATCGACCGCTACTTCCAAGGCGACGAAGACGTCACCGATATCGTCCAGGAACCCGTCGCCTGCATGCACTGCGAAACCGCACCGTGCGAACAGGTTTGCCCGGTCGCGGCAACGGTTCATACCGACGAAGGCATCAATGCGATGGCCTACAACCGCTGTATCGGTACACGTTACTGTGCGAACAATTGTCCTTATAAAGTTCGCCGGTTTAACTACTTCAACTACAACGAAGACGTCGGTGTCGGCTACGGCATCGATGCCTACCCGGGAACGATCGAATCGGCCAGTCGCAAGTTGCAGGCTCTCGTTCTCAACCCGGAAGTCACCGTTCGCGGACGCGGCGTGATGGAAAAGTGCACCTACTGCGTGCAGCGTGTTGAAAAGGCAAAGATCAACGCTCGCAAAGAAGGTGGTCGTCCGATCGCCGACGGCGAGATCATCACGGCCTGCCAGGCAGCCTGCCCGACCGGTGCGATTGAGTTCGGGAACGTCGCCGATCCGAATTCGCGAGTATCCAAAGCCAAGGAAGACATCCGCAGCTACGGCATGCTGACTCAGCTCAACGTCAAGCCGCGGACGACTTATCTGTCACGCATCCGCAACACGCCTGTGTCGCTGATGTCGCGGGCTCAGTTGATCGACCTCACCACGCTCGAGGCACCGCATCATGGGCACGGCCACGGTGATGATCACGGTCATGGCGAAGGTGGTCATGATGAAAGCGGCCATGATGACCACGGTGATGAAGGCCATGGTGATGAAGGCCATGGGCACGACGATCATGGTAAAGATGAAAAGCACTCGCGTCGCATCCGCGGCAAGTTCCAATTGCCGATCGTTTAGTCCGTCGGTCGCGTCTCCTGTTATTTAATTTTTCTCACTTCTCAATTCCCACTTCGTTCCATGTCGCTCGCAGTTCCCAACGGTCTGGACAATTCGGTCGAACGCCCCGGCACACGCGCTCCGCTCGTGCTGGGTGACTCGAGTTACCATTCGATCACCGAAGCGGTTTGCAAGGTTGCCGAGACCCCACCGTCAAAGTTGTGGGTGTTCAGCTTTATCGTGGCGGTTCACCTGGCTACGATGCTCGGGCTGTGTATTGCGTACCTCTTCTACACCGGTGTTGGTGTTTGGGGTAACCGGAACCCAGTGTTCTGGGGCTGGCCGATTGTGAACTTCGTGTTCTGGGTCGGTATCGGTCACGCGGGAACGTTGATTAGTGCGATTTTGTATTTGTTCCGCCAAGAATGGCGTACCAGCATTAACCGCACGGCAGAGGCGATGACGATCTTCGCAGTTGTCTGTGCGGGTACCTTCCCCGGCATTCACGTCGGTCGTGCATGGCTCGCGTTTTGGTTAGCTCCCTACCCTAGTTTGAACCTTTGGATGTGGCCTCAATTCCGTAGCCCGCTGCTGTGGGACGTTTTCGCGGTCAGTACCTACGCGACGGTGTCGTTGCTGTTCTGGTACATGGGGATGGTTCCCGACCTGGCGACCTTCCGCGACCGCAGCAAGCACCCGCTTCGCCGTGCTGTTTACGGCGTGCTGTCGCTCGGTTGGAGCGGTTCGTCGCGTCACTGGATGCGTTACGAGAAAGCCTACGCGTTGCTCGCCGCATTCGCCGCTCCGCTGGTTCTTTCGGTGCACACGATCGTTTCGTTTGACTTCGCGGTTTCGCAGGTACCTGGTTGGCACACGACGATTTTCCCGCCTTACTTCGTTGCCGGGGCTATCTTCTCTGGTTTCGCGATGGTGATCACGTTGATGGTTCCGGCGCGTGCGATCTTCAATATTGAAAAACTGATCACGATCCGGCACCTCGAAAACATGTGCAAGATCATTCTGACGACCGGAATGATCGTGGGGCTGGCGTACGGTACCGAGTTCTTTATCGCTTGGTACGGCCAGGTCACCGAAGAGAAGTTCGCGTTCATCAACCGAGCATTCGGGCCTTACTGGTGGGCGTACTGGACGATGATTTCGTGCAACGTGATCTCGCCAAACATCTTCTGGTGGAAGAAAGCCCGGACGACACCTTGGATCATGTTCGTTGTCTCGATTTTTGTGAACATCGGGATGTGGTTCGAACGGTTCGTGATCACGATCACGAGTTTGTCCCGCGACTACCTGCCGAGTGCTTGGGCGTACTTCGAGCCGACGTGGGTTGACTGGGCGATGCTGGTCGGCTCGTTCGGGTTGTTCTTCACGCTGTTCCTGTTGTTCTGCCGATTGATGCCGATCATCAACATGGCCGAAACGAAAGCAACGCTCGCGAAAGAACTGCATATGGCCCACAAGGACGCCCACTAGGTTCTCGCGACCTGCCCCCGACTCACGTTCCCAATTGATTTCTGACATTCGTAATTTTCATAACGGTCATCTCTGATGAGTGAAACCAAACCAGCTCCACAAACCATCACCGACGGGAAAACCGTTCATGGCGTGGTTGCGGAGTTTTCCGACGTCGATTCGTTGCTCGCCGCGTGCGAACGGGTTCGCGATGCGGGTTACACGAAGGCGGACGCGTTCACGCCGTTCCCCGTGCACGGGATCGACAAGGCGCTCGGCATCAAACCGACTGTTCTGCCGTGGATCGCGTTGGCGGCCGGAGGCCTGGGGACGTGCACCGCGTTGGCGATGCAGATATGGATGAACGGGATCGATTACCAATACATCATCTCGGGCAAACCCTATATCTCGTTGCCGGCATTCATCCCTGTTTCCTTCGAGTTGACGATTCTGTTCGCGTCGTTCGGAACGTTCTTTGGGATGTGGGCACTCAACGGTTTGCCAAAATTCAGCAACCCGATGTTCACCAGCCCACGATTCGACCGGGCGACCGACGACACGTTCTTCCTGTATCTCGACGCCAAAGATCAACGCTTTGACGAAGACGGTGCGAAGGCATTGCTCGGCGACCTCGGTGGCGAGTACATCGAACCGGTGGTCGACGATGACTCGTCGAAAAAGATTCCGACCGGTTTGTTGGTTGGCCTCGCTGTTGTGATTGCATTGTCGTTGATCCCTGCCCTTGCAGTTGCTCGCATGCGGGTCACCAAGAGCAGTTCGCCTCGGTTCCACATCTTCCCTGATATGGACTTCTCGCCCGCCAAGGACGCGCAGCAGATTTCGACGCTGTTCGCCGACGGCCGTGCGATGCGTCCGAATGTTCCGGGCACGGTCAGCCGTGGCGACCTCGATTGGGACGTCGATTTCCACACCGGAATCGACATGGAAAAACTCGCTCAGATCGACGCTCCTCGTGCACGCCAACTCGTCGCGATGATGCAGTCGGATGTGGAAGTCGACCAAGCCGATGGCCAGGTCGCCGGCGAAGAAGCGGAAGAAGCCACAGAAGCCGTCGAGGAAACGACCGAGACGGAAGAGCCAAAAGCAGAAGACGCAAAATCGGAAGAGCCCGCCGCTGAGGAAGCGGAGATGAAGGAAGAGGCCGCCGAAGAAGAAAGCTCGCAGGAGACAGAAACCGCTAGCGAAGAAGATGCTTCCCAAGAGGAGCCCGCCGAAGTCGAGCCTGCCACCGAAGAAGCGACTGTGGAAGGGTCCGGGGAAGAGTCTGAGGAGATGGCAGCCGAAGAGGAAACTACCGAGGAGCCTGCCGCCGAAGAATCCGAACCGGCACCGGCCGAATCGGAAGAACCTGAAACCAAAAAGCCCGAAGCACCTGCTGCATTGGCTCCCGCCTCGGGACCGACCGTCGATACGACGCCGTGGTTGACCGAAAACCCACTGGCGATCGATCAAGCGGTGCTCGAACGTGGCCAGCAACAGTTCAACATCTACTGCTCGGTCTGCCACGGCATGAACGGTCGTGGTAACGGGTTGGTGAACCAGCGTGCTCAACGAATCCTGGCGACGACTTGGACACCGCCGTCGAACCTGCACGACGAAACGCTGTACCAAGACGCCTACCCGGATGGAAAGCTGTTCAGCACGATCAGCAACGGGATCCGCAAGATGCCCGGTTACGCTTCGCAGATCCGCGCGAAAGACCGCTGGGCGATTGTGTCCTACGTGCGGGCGTTGCAAGCCAGCCAAAACGCGTCGCTCGAAGATGTGCCGGCGGCACAACGCAAAGCGATCGAGAAAGAACAATCCGACGTCAAAGCTGCTTTGGAAAAGGCCGCCGCCGAAGCGGAAGCGAAAGCCCAGCAGTCCGCGACCTAGTCACGTCGTCCCAGTCATTCATTCAGCCCACAGTACTCAGCACTCACTCGTCCCATGTCTCACCATCAAGCAGTCGCTCCCAAGCCCGCTGACGATCCGGCGTTCACGATGCCAGCGATGCTGTCCGGTATGTCTCTTCCGTTATGCATCGGCGGCCTGATCGCATTGGTCGGTGGTGCGTTCTTGGGGACCACGTCGCTCGGCGGCAAATTCGGCATGTCGGCTTATTTGACCGCGTACATGTATGCGTTCACGATCGCCCTCGGGTCGTTGTTCTTCGTGTTGATTCAACACCTCGCACGTGCCGGTTGGAGTGTGGTGGTTCGGCGAGTCGCGGAACTGATGATGTTGATGATGCTGCCTTTGGCGATCCTGTTCTTGCCGATCGCATGGTCGGTGTGGGGCGGTTCGCTGTACTCGTGGACCGATCCCGGCTATCAAGCCGAGCACGGCGTTCCCGCGGTCGTTTGGGCCGAGAAGATTCGTTGGCTCAACCCGCAGTGGTTCACCTTCCGTGCCGTGCTGTACTTCGTGATTTGGTGTGCGACGGCATGGTGGTACTACTCCAAGAGCCAACGCCAAGACGAAACCGGCGAGATCACCCTGACCGAATCGATGCAGGCACGCAGTGGCCCTGCCGTGATCCTGTTCTCGTTCTGCACCGCCTTCGCGGCGTTTGACTGGGTGATGAGTTTGGCCCCGATGTGGTTCTCGACCATGTTCGGCGTTTACATCTTCACCGGCAGCATCCTGTCCGCCCACTGCGCGATCGCGTTGCTCAGTTTCGTGTTGCAGAAACAAGGTGCGATTCGCGACGAGGTCACCGTCGAACACTACCACGATTTGGCAAAACTGATTTTTCGGCTTTGTTTGCTTCTGGGGTTACATCGCGTTCAGCCAATACATGCTGATTTGGTACGCCAATATTCCTGAGGAAACGCACTGGTTCGGCACTCGTTATCCGGGATGGTCGGATACGTTTGGCCCGATCTCGATCGTCTTGATGGTGTTCCACTGGGGATTGCCGTTCCTCGGCATCATGAGCCGCCACGTCCGTCGTCGTCCTTGGGCGGTCGCGTTGTGGTCGCTGTACATCCTCGTGATGCACTTCGTCGATCTGTACTGGGCGATCATGCCGGAGGCCAACGTCGGTGCCGGTGGTGCCGTCGGAATTGTGTCTTCGCTGCTGTGCGTCATCGGAATGGTCGCGTTGATGCTCGGTTTGGTGATCACGGTCGGTTCAGGAACCCGGTTGATTCCGGTCCGTGACCCCCGTTTGGGCGAATCGCTCGCGTTTGAAAACATTTAACTTGTCGAGTCCCGCCCGCTCGGGCTCATCGTTTTTTCATCACACCTCCGAATCCTTCACTCCTAGAATCTCCCATGGCTGCCTACGACGATCTCAATGGCAAACGAATTGCGACGATCAGCGTGATCTCGATCGTGGTTACTGCGGTTACCGTGCTTGCGGTCCAGGTTGTTTACTTCGCGTTGGCGGATTTGGTCGACACGAAGAAAATTCAGGACTCGTCGTACACTCGGTCCAACCAAGTCCTCTCCCGCCAGGCGGATGAGGTAGACACCTATGGCGTGGATCCAGACACAGGAAATATCCGTGTTCCGGTCGGTGACGTGATGAAGAAGATGGCGTCCGAAGCCGAAAAACGCCAAAATGAAGATCAGGCGCGCCTGGCTGTTCCCACTCAACCGCTTTCCTAGTTCGATCCTCCGATAACACCAACAATAAGCTGAAATGATGTTCCTTCCCACGACGCACCGCACAACGATTCACGCAGGTTTTCGCCTGGGCGTGTATTGCATTGTGCTCGTTGCGGTGTTGGGAATTCATCGTGCCGAGGCTCAGCCGAATTCGGCCGCGTCGCAAGACGGTTCGGCCGACGTCTTGCTCAACGACCGGGTTCCTCGCCAAGTTCGGGACGTGACGGTCAAACAGAACCTCGGCGATCAGGTTTCGCGGGATCTCCCGTTGATCGATTCGGCCGGGCGTGAAGTCACGCTCGGCGATTATCTCGATGGCGAGCACCCGTTGATTTTGACGCTCAACTACAGCAACTGCCCGATGCTGTGTAACGTGCAGTTGAACCAGTTGTCACAGTCGCTCGAGAAAGGTGACCTGAAAATTGGCGAAGACTTCCGCTGCATCAGTATCAGCATCGATCCTACCGAAACGAACGAACGTTTGGTCGAGACGAAGTCCCGGTACGTCGAACAACTCCCTTCGCACTCGAAAGCAGAAGAGGGGTGGGCATTTTGTCGCACGACGCAAAACGTCATCGATCAGTTAGCCACTGAAGTCGGATTTTCGTACAATTACAACGAAGCGACCGGCGAGTACGCTCACCCGGCAATGCTCGCATTTTTGACCCCCGAAGGTGTGATCACCCGATATTCGCTCGGCGTTGCTTTTCCTCCCGACCAGATGAAACTCGCCCTGGTCGAAGCAGGTCAGGGAGAAGTCGGCAGTTACATCGATCAATTCGTGATGCTCTGTTACACGTTTGATCCGGCAGCGGGTAGTTATGTGCCCGAAGCATGGAAGATCATGCGATTGGGCGGGGCCTTTACGATCGGATTGCTGGCATTGGCGTTGCTACCTTACTGGTTCGGCCGCAAAGGCAATCCGCTCCGCCGCGATAAGAAACACCAAACCACTGACCCCGTCGCACCCAACGGTGACGGCACCGTGCCGCTCAAACCGACTCAGTGGTTTGGCGGATAGGTCCACCGGTAGAAACGACGCAGCGGCAGACGATCGCCGTTTGCAAACCAGACACCCACTCCCGTTTTCAACATATTCCTTTTTCAAGCCACTTCGGCCTGCACGACTATGATCCCGGCTCTTACCAACTTGACGCGACCGATGCCGTTTCTCGCAGACGTCGAAGAGAGTTTCTGGTTTCCCAAACAGGCTTCCTCGTTCGCGAGCGAAGTCGACTGGGTGTATGACTTCATTCTTTACATCTGCATCGCCTTCTTCGTTCCGATGATGGCATTCATGGTGTGGACGGTGTTCAAGTACACCAAGAAGAAGGGCACCAAGGCGGAGAGCCAGGTCACGCACAACACGCCGTTGGAACTCGCGTGGTCGATCGGCCCGTCGGTGTTGCTCGTTTGGATGTTTGTCCAAGGTTCGATCTCCTACCTCGACATGCGAACGCCACCGGAAGGTTCCTATGACGTCGGCGTCCAAGCCTTCAAATGGGGTTGGACGATGGATTACGGCGGGGGAACCTTTCACCCGGAACTGCACATCGTCAAAGACGAACCGACCAAACTCTCGATGCGCAGCACGGACGTGATCCACAGTCTGTTCATCCCCGCCTTCCGGGCCAAGAAAGACATCGTGCCCGGTCGTTACAACTACATGTGGTTCAAACCGACCGTCGCGAGTGAACAGGTTTCCGAGGAAGAACTCGCCAAGGCGAAGAAGCAAAGCGAAGGCGGCGACGGATGGGACTACGACAAGTATCAGTTCACTCCGGACGGCTACACGTTCTTTGACCTGTACTGCACGGAATACTGCGGGACCAATCACTCGGAAATGCAAACCGTCGTGGTCGTCCACGAAACACAAGAAGAACTCGACGCGTGGATCAAAGCAAACAGTTCGCGTCCAGACGACCAAACGCCGGCTGAGTGGGGACAACTGCTCTACAACCGTCGTGGTTGCTCGGGTTGCCACTCCAACGACGGCAGCAAACTCGTCGGGCCTTCGTTCAAGGACCTGTACGCGTCCGAGCACGCATTGGCATCGGGTGACAGTGTGGTCGTTGATGACAACTACGTTCGCGAGTCGATCATCGATCCGAAGGCAAAAGTCGTCGCCGGTTATCAACCAGTGATGCCGAGTTACAAAGGCCAACTCAGCGATGATGACATTGAATCGATCATCGCATACTTGAAATCGCTCAGCTCCAACGCTGACGCAAAATAGACATCTGCCCAAACGATTCAGCACCATGAGTCGTGCGGGTAGCACTGACATCCTACAAAATCAATTTCGATCGTCTTCCAAGAGGACACCCAATCATGTCCACCGCCATCACCAGCCGCGACCCCGGCTACCCGACTGATCGCGAAAACTACTTGACCAACTCATCAGGCATTCTGAGTTGGATCTTCACGCTCGACCACAAACGCATCGGTTTGATGTACTTGGTCGGTGTGATGACCTCGTTTGCGGTAGGCGGTTTGCTCGCGTTGGGCATCCGTTTGCACCTGCTCGATCCGGAAGGATGGATGTTCACAGGGGCGGAAGCGAACAACATCTACAACCAGGTCTTCACCCTCCACGGTGCGATCATGGTGTTCCTGTTCATCATCCCGAGTATTCCGGCAGCACTCGGAAACTTTCTTGTTCCGGTGATGCTGGGGGCGAAAGACGTCGCCTTCCCGCGGTTGAACTTGAGCAGTTTCTACCTCTGGTGTTTCGGTGCGATCTTCTTCGTCTCGGCACTCTTCAGCAGCGGTCTGGATACCGGTTGGACGTTCTACACTCCGTACAGCACAACGACCGATACTTCGGTGATTCTCGCCACTCTCGGCGCGTTCATCCTCGGTTTCAGTTCGATCTTCACCGGTCTGAACTTCATCGTGACGATCAATACCATGCGTCCGCCAGGAATGACTTGGTTCAAGATGCCTTTGTTCCTGTGGGCAACCTACGCGACGAGCATCATCCAGGTGTTGGCGACTCCCGTTCTCGGTATCACGTTGTTGTTGCTGATCGCTGAGCGCACGATGCACGTTGGGATCTTTGATCCTGAGTTCAACGGTGACCCGGTGACTTACCAGCACTTCTTCTGGTTCTACAGCCACCCGGCCGTGTACATCATGATTTTGCCAGCATTCGGCATCATCAGTGAATTGATCAGCGTCCACAGTCACAAGCACATTTTCGGCTATCGTTTCATCGCTTACTCGTCAATCGCGATCGCATTGTTGGGCTTCCTGGTTTGGGGCCACCACATGTTCACCTCGGGCATGAGCTCGCTGACCACGATCATCTTTTCCGCGTTGACGTTTACCGTTTCGGTGCCGTCGGCGATCAAGGTGTTTAACTGGCTCGCGACGATGTACAAGGGTTCGATCAGTCTGACGACTCCGATGTGCTATGCGATCTCGTTCATTTTCTTGTTCACGATCGGTGGTTTGACCGGATTGTTCCTCGGAACGCTCGCGACGGACTTGCACCTGCACGACACGTACTTCGTGGTCGCTCACTTTCACTATGTGATGGTCGGTGGAACGTTGATCGCGTTTCTCGGTGGTGTGTTCCACTGGTGGCCGAAGATGGTCGGCAAGTTGTACAACGAGACCCACGGACGCATCGCTTCCCTGTTGGTGTTCCTCGGTTTCAACCTGACCTTCCTGCCGCAGTTCGTGCTCGGTAGCCGCGGGATGCCTCGGCGTTACGCGACTTACGATCCTGAGTTCGCGTTCCTGCACCAGATGAGTACCTACGGTGCGTTGCTCCTCGGTTGTGGTCTGCTCTATGCGTTCATCGTATTGATGACCTCGTTGGCCAAGGGCCGCCGGTCGCCTGCGAACCCATGGGGTGGTGCGACGCTCGAGTGGGCGTGCACGAGTCCTCCACCGTATTACAACTTCGAGCGTCCACCGGTTGTGGGCGACCCGTATGACTTCCACAACATCGAGTGGGACGCTCAGGAAGAGAAATACATCTCGACGGAACCCGAGCGTAAGTTGGTTCCCGAAGAGACACCGGAAGAGGTTCCGGCTCATCACTAGGGTCTCACCCATCATTGAGTTTTAACTTTGGGTGCGGTTCAGGTTGATCCTGCGGCCGCATTCAGAACCGGGGGGCTTCGGCCGCCCTGCCAATTGGTTTACTTTTCACTTCGACACATACATGCGTGGTCGCCCGAACTCGGGCGGTTCATCAGCGAACGGTTTTCGGCACATGGCAACGATCGACTCCCTCTCTTCCGAATCGGAAACGCACGACGAACATGGTCACGACCATGACCATCCCGCGTGGTTGGCCCACCACTTCGACACGCCTGAGCAACAATTCGACAGCGGTAAGCTGGGGATTTGGTTGTTCCTGGTTACCGAAGTGCTGTTCTTCAGCGGAATGTTCTGTGCCTACGCGATGTTCCGGATGCTGCGTCCGGAAGTGTTCGAAGGTTGCAGCCAGTTCCTCAATACGAAACTCGGTGCGATCAACACCGGGGTGCTGTTGTTCAGTTCACTGACGATGGCGTGGGCGGTGCGTTGTGCCCAAACCGAAGAGTACAAGAAACTCGTCGTGATGATCGCCAGCACGCTGTCGTGTGCGATGGTCTTCCTCGGCGTGAAGTCGATTGAGTACTCGCACAAATGGGGCATGGGATTGTTGCCACCAGGGTCGTATTTCTACGACGAGGCAAACCCACACCCGACCATGCAACAAATCGTTGACCAACATGGTTTTAGCGAAAGCACCGCTTACTTCCTAACGCACAGCCTCTATTACCTGTGTGCACCGTTTGCGTTGTTGTTGGTCGGTGTGTTCATTTGGTTGGTGTATTCGAAGGTCACCGATAAACAGTTCCAATACGCATGTGCGAAACCATTGTTGGTCGTTTGCCTGAGTTTCTTCGGTGGCGTCGGCCTCGGTATGGTGCTCGAAAGCGGTGGCGAACACAGCGAGCATGCAGTGGCCCACGTTGACGGTGAGCACGCAGGCGAACATGGCGACGCCCATGCGGAAGATCATGCTCACGAGCATGGTGATGAAGCCGGTGATGAAACACATGCCGAGGCGGATCACGCCGACGCGGTCGTGGCGAGTGCGGAAGGCAACGATGTTGCGATCGAACTGCTCGCCGAGAGCGATTTAAATACCGGTGCGAAAGCGATGCTCGAGGCGAAGCAAGCCCAAGCGGACATGGCTACCGGACAGATCGTGCCTCCCGGCGTGGAAGCGGATCTCGGGATCCACAAGGTCGAACGCGACGTGCAGACCAAACGTCAGGCCGGTGTGTTCTTCGGAATCTACTACTGCATGACGGGCGTGCACGCGATTCACATTCTCGCCGGTATCGGTGTCCTGGTTTGGTTGTTGGTGCGAGCGATCCGCCACGACTTCAACCGCCAGTACTTCGGTCCGGTTGACTATGTCGGTCTTTACTGGCACTTGGTCGACTTGATTTGGATCTATCTCTTCCCGCTGTTGTATTTGATCCGGTAAGGCCCGAGTGCTTTCTAGCCGACCGACTCAACTTCCCTTCCATCAATTTCAATTCAGAACGCTCCCATGTCAGCTCACGGACATTCAGACGACGGAACCGATTTCGCTCACCCGATGCCTTTGCCGGTTTTGTTCGGTGTCTTCATCGCGTTGGTGATCTTGACGATCATCACGGTTGCTCAAGCGAGCCTCGACCTCGGTAGTTACGATATTGCGGTTGTGATGGGCATCGCGACGATTAAGGCTTGCTTGGTGGCGGGGATCTTCATGCACCTGATCTACGACAAGCCGTTCAACATCATCGTGTTCTTGTCGTCGTTCGTTTTTGTCGGTTTGTTCGTGATCTTCACGTTGAGCGACAGCAAGATGACCTCGCCTTCGTTCGAGCCAAAAGTAGACGAGCCGGCCGCGACCGCGGGAATGTAGCTCGGCTCGACGAACGAGTCTTGAAAACGTGCGGGCCTCGTTCGTGGTCGCAAACAGTGCGGTCCGCTCGTTGGTAGAGAGATCGAACCACATGAGCCAAACGGCCTCAGGGTGAATTGACGGTTCGACGCCGTACCTTAGAATCGCAAACCCACACGCCGCCGAATCTCCGTTGCCCGGCCCACTGAATCGGGGCGGTAAATGGCTGACACCCACCCGCTAGTGGTGCGTCACGATCAGGAACGAGGGGTCAAGGGCGTCGCGAAAGGCGCCAAGACTTTCGGTGATTGGCGATCCTTCCCGAAACTCCTGGCGAGTTTCGCTACCCTAGAACGAGGCTTTGACGCACCACGAGAGTAGTTGCGGCTAGAATTCTCAGCCAAGGTCGTAGCCGAAGTTGCCATGACTTTCGGTAATTCACGGTGCCTGCCAAAACACCGGGCGAGCTGTTGATTGAATCGTTTTGGCCAAACGTTGTCGTGAGCGACTGTCGTTTTGCCGTTCATAAAATCAACGGCCTGTTGGCGAGTTATCGGCCAAAGGTCTCGGGTAATATTCTAAGACTCCACCTCGTTCCCTGAGGATGCAATGACGAAACGAATCAGCCTGTTGTCGATGATGTTATGCATTGCCGCGTTTTGCTGTCTTACATTGCGCAGTGTGGCGGAAACCCCGAATGGCGACCGGGTGGCAAGCGGTGATGCCGATCGCCCTGAGAATTTGCTCGCCCTGCCCGGGAACATCTACTGCGGCGCGCAGCCCGAAGGGGACACACACTTTCAAACGCTCGCCGAGATGGGCGTGCGCACCGTTGTGAGTGTCGACGGCGCGGTGCCGGATGTTGCTGCCGCGGAAGCGAGTGGTTTGCGTTACGTGCACATCCCGATCGGGTACGACGGCGTCGATCATGAAGCCGGGCTCGCTCTCGCGCGATTGGTGCGTGAAGCGGACGGTCCGATTTATGTTCACTGTCATCATGGGCATCACCGTGGGCCGGCGGCCGCGGCGGTGGCCTGTATTGCGGGCGGGTTTGCAGACAACGAAGCGGGGACAAAGATCCTTCAGCGCGCCGGCACGAGCGAGAACTACGCGGGGTTGTGGCGCGACGTTGCCGCCTATGTGCCTCCACCGGAGGATGCGAAACTGCCGGAGCTCGTCTCGGTCGCGCCGGTGGAGAGTTTTGTCACCGCAATGGCCAACACCGGACTGGCGATGGAGCGTCTGTTACTATGCCGCGCGGCGGGGTGGAAGGCACCGGAGGATCACCCGGACCTGGATCCGGTGCAGATCGCGTTGCTCGTTCGCGAAGGGATGCAGGAGTCGACACGGCATCTCGATTCGGACGCGGACGAAGAACTGCGGCGATGGATGGAGTCGTCTCGCGCGACCGCGATCCGGCTTCACGAATCGCTGAAGGTGAACCGAGTGGCCGACGCGGATGTCTTGATCGGAGAACTGCAAACGTCATGCAAACAATGTCATCGTGACTATCGAAATTAGGACGCCACAACGATCAACGATTCTGCTAGCACTCGGTTCATCATCGAACTCGCGCGAAACCTGCACGCGAGCGGTTCGCCTGCGTACGAACTCGATCAACGGATGGAGTCGGTTGCCCGTTCGTTAGACAATCCGGCGGCGTTCTTTTCGACGCCGACGGCGATCTTTGTCACGTTTGAAGCCGAGGCTCACTCGACACGCCTGATTCGTGTGTATCCCGTCGACGCGAACTTGGCAAAGTACGCTCGCCTGTACGAATTGCAACGAGAGATCGACGAGGAGTCGCTTTCGATCGAAGAGGCGTGGGCGCGACTGAAACAAATCGAACGCATCGACGATGAATACCCGATGTGGCTGAACGTGATTGCCTACGGGTTGGCGGCGTCAGCGATTGCGGTTTTGGTCGGTGGGAATTCGATCGTGCAGGGCACATCCGGAGTGATCGGTTTGATCGTCGGCTTGGTCGTTTCGATATTGCTTCGGTTCAATTTTCCGACTCACCTGGTCAACGTCATCTCGGGCTTCGTTGCGATGGTTTGCGCGGGTGCCTGCCACTCCTACTTTCCCGGCGGCAGTGTCACGTTGACTGTCTTGTCGTCATTGATCGTGTTGGTGCCTGGGTTGCAATTGACCGTCAGCATCAACGAACTCGCGACACAGAACTTGGCGTCCGGTTCGGCACGGTTCGCCGGAGCGATGACGACGTTGTTGACGATGATTTTCGGAGTGGTGATGGGCAACGGACTCGTCACGACGCTCGTGAACGTTCCCCCATCGGCGTTACCTCAACCGGCTGATATGACGGCGTCGGTGTTCGCGCTGTTGCCGATCACGGTAGCGTTCGGAGTTCTGTTTCGCGCGAGGGTGCGGGACGGCTTTTGGATCATGTTGTCGATGGTGATCGCGTTCGCGGGGTTGCGTGGCACGAGCGAGTTTTTGGGGCCGTTCGGCGCGGTCTCGGTGGCGGCGTTGACTGTCGGAGCGGCGAGCAATCTGTTTGCCCGTTGGAAGGGGCTGCCTTCGGCGATCATGTTGATGCCCGGCTTGTTGTTGCTCGTGCCGGGGAGTCTCGGCTTTTTCGGCATGTCGGCGATCTTGATCGGGGACGATTTCCCGGGCGGGCTTCGCTTCCTTTTCAACACGATGTTGACGGCGGTTTCGATTGTGGCGGGGTTATTGATGTCGGAGGTTGTCTTTCCGAGCGAGGGGCCTGCGTCGACTTGGCGCACAATGACGCCCTCGGCCCCTCTTGCCGACGAGCGGGCAGTAGACAAGGATAAATGACCGCAGTGCGGGCGGTTTCATTCCCGAAAACGCCCGGCACGATTGAGTTTTTCTGCTGTTTCTTTTCGCTCACACGACAGATCCTTTCCATGAGCATCGCTACACCGGCCGCATCGACCG
Organism: Aporhodopirellula sallentina SM41; assembly: GCF_000346505.1. Classification (GTDB taxonomy): domain Bacteria; phylum Planctomycetota; class Planctomycetia; order Pirellulales; family Pirellulaceae; genus Rhodopirellula; species Rhodopirellula sallentina. The sequence continues at coordinate 7,732 of NZ_ANOH01000207.1, read as the reverse complement.
CCACGTTCTCACCCGCCGGAACCTACGATGCACTCGCTGAACGCGTCCTCGCGGGCGGATCGATCACGCGGGAGGAAGCGTTGGCGATCCTGGACGCCCCCGATTTGGACGTGCCGGCGATCTTGGCCGCCGGGTACCGCATCCGGCATCACCACTTCGGCAATTCCGTTCAGTTGTATTTCTTGATGAACGCCAAGAGTGGTTTGTGCCCCGAAGATTGCCACTACTGCAGCCAGTCCAAAGTCAGCGACGCTCCCGTCCCGAAATACAACATTCTCAAACGAGACGAGTTGATGGAAGCGGCTCGCGTGGCGGCCGAACGCGGAGCGAAAACTTACTGCCTCGTCATCAGCGCACGTGGGCCGAACGAACGCGAAATGAATGCGGTCGAAAAGATCGTTCCCGAAATCAAACAGAAGTACAACCTCGATATCTGTGCCTGCCTCGGTTTGCTCTCGACCGAACAAGCCGAACGTCTCAAAGCGTGTGGTGTCGACCGAGTCAATCACAACCTCAACTCGAGCGAATCGCACTACGAAAAGATTTGCACGACGCACACGTACGCCGACCGTGTTCAAACCCTTCGCAACGTTCGCGACGCGGGCATGGAAATGTGCAGCGGTGGGATCATCGGAATGGGCGAAGCGAAAGAGGACATCGTTTCGATGGCGTTCGACCTCGCCGAACTCGGTGTGAAGTCGATTCCCGTGAACATCCTCAACGCGATCGACGGAACGCCGCTCGAAGGCACCGATGCGATGTCGGCACAGGACGCGTTGAAGGCCCTCGCAATGTTCCGCTTTGTTGCTCCCGATCGGGAACTGCGGATCGCCGGTGGCCGTGAATTGCACCTGCGATCGTTGCAGCCTCAAGGTCTGTACGTCGCTAACAGTTTGTTCGTCGGCGATTACCTGACGACCAAAGGGCAGGCTCCCCAAGCCGACTACGACATGATCACCGATCTCGGTTTTGAGATCACCGGATCGTGCGAAGAAGTGAGCTTGGATCGTTGAGCCCGGGATCGCCGGACCTACCCACACCGAAGAGTTTGGCGGTCGCTCGCACGCGACTGCAATCCACGTTCGACACCGATGCGCCGGTCGCGTTGATCACCGGCAGCGGTGCGAAGCGTGTCGGACGATGCATCGCCGAAGCATTGTCGCGCCGCGGATGCCACATCGCGTTGCATGCCAACACGAGCGCTGACGAAGCAAGCGAAGCCGCCCGGCAGTGGCGGGATCAGTTCGGCCGCGATGCGATCGTGGTAACCGGTTCGCTCGAAGAGGATGCGACCTGCGACCGGATCGTTGAGCAAACGCACGCTCACTTTGGCCGGATCGATATTTTGGTGAATAGCGCGGCGATTTGGAAACCGACCGCGCTGGATGACATCACCGGCGATGAAGTCCGGCGTTACTTTCAAATCAACTCGGTCGCGTCGTTGTTGTGTGCTCGCGCTGCGGGACGTTTCATGAGCGACCAACCCAACGGCGGTGCGATTATCAATATCGGCGATTGGGCGACGCAGCGTCCTTACGCCGACCATGCGGCGTACTTCCCGAGCAAATCCGCCGTCGAGGTGATCACCCGTTCGCTCGCGGTGGAACTCGCCGCCCGTAACTCGCGGGTTCGCGTCAATTGCGTCCAACCCGGTCCGGTCATGTTGACTCCCGATGTGGACGATGCAACCGTTCAATCGCTGGTCGAGAGTACCTTGGTCGGGCGTATCGGTTGCGGAGACGACGTCGCCGAGGCAGTGGCGTTTTTGTGTGAGAACACCTTCGTCACCGGCGTCTGTTTGCCGGTCGACGGTGGACGCAGAATCTTCGCCCCCGACGGCTTGCAGGTGGGACGCAATACCGGCTAATCGGTTATCCTTGGCTGCGATCAATCCACGCCGCTTTTTACTCCAGCCCGAGTGATCAACCTTGAGTGAATCGTCTCTGCCGCCCGTCCTACCGACCGATGCCGCCGGTGCGCCCTCGGTGAATCCCGAATTCGTCGCGATCGGCAAACTGTTCGAGCGAATCCAAGCCGAAGTCAGCAAACTGTATGTCGGTCAAGACGAGTTGGTGCTCGGAACGTTGACCGCGTTGTTCTCCGGTGGTCACGTTTTGATCGAGTCGGTTCCGGGGCTCGGAAAGACGTTGTTCGTTCGAACGCTCGGACGGATCCTCGGGTGCGAGTTCGGCCGGATCCAATTCACGGCTGACCTGATGCCGTCGGACATCACCGGTGCACCAGTCTTTGACATGCAAAAGAGCGAATTCCGGTTCCGCGCCGGGCCGGTGTTCACGCAGTTGTTGCTCGCTGACGAGATCAACCGCTCGCCGGCCAAGACGCACGCGGCGTTGTTGGAAATCATGCAGGAGTACAGTGTCACGATCGACGGGACGACGCACCCAGTGCCGCGACCGTTTCTCGTGCTCGCGACTCAGAACCCGCTCGAGAGCGAAGGAACGTACAACCTGCCCGAGGCGCAATTGGACCGATTCATGTTCAAACTCCACGTCGACTATCCGACGGCGGATGAAGAAAGCGAGATTCTAAAACTGCATTCGCGGCAACTCGATTTCAGCAAGCGACTCGAGAGTGAGATCACACCCATCACGACACCGGACATGGTGTCCAAGGTGATCGCGACGTGTGCAAAGGTGCGAGTGGAAGACAGCCTCGTCGACTACATCAGCGCCGTCGTGCGGGCGACGCGAGATTGGCCGGGGTTCCATATCGGGGCATCGCCGCGTGCGGGAATTTCGTTGATGCAAGCGGCGCGAACATTGGCGGCGTTCTCTTCGCGAGATTTCGCGGTTCCCGACGACGTCATTCAAATCGCGTTGCCTGTGCTGCGTCACCGTGTGTCGTTGACCGCGGAAGCCGAAATCGAAGGCAAACAGGTCGACGAAGAATTGCGGGCGATGATGCGAGGCATCGAGGTCCCGCGCTCCTAGTCGTTTGTGCCAGCTCTTTTTTCACTGCTGGTGCGTTAGAGCAAGAATGCGGGGGCAAGGGCGTCGCGAAAGTCGCCAAGACTTTCGGTGATTCTCGAGCCCTCCTGAAGCTCTTGGCGGTTTGTCGATTTAATCAAGAGTCAACCTGCTTTCGTTTAACCGGTAGCCGTAGGCGACGTGCAGTGGCAAGTAGGTCGCCTTTGGCTGCCCGTTAAACGAATGAATCAACAGCCCGTTGGCGAGTTTCGCTACCCGAAAACGAGCCTCCCGAAAACGAGGCTTGGACGCACCACTACCGGCTGCCCAATAAAATGCTGCGTAGTGTGGTTTTGGACAGTGCGTCCGTTGGCGAATCGCGTTGACAGGCGATGCTCAAATTTGATAGTTCGCATGGAGACAAAGTGGATTCATTCCAGTTTCCTCGGCGAACGATTCATTGAATAACGGACACAGCCCCTCCACCGATCTCGCAAACACGCACGGAATCCGTCGCGTGCGCTCGCTGCTGTCCCGATCGGAACAGGTCGGCGTGATCGCGATTTTGGCGGGATTGCTGGTGCTGTCGGCGGGATGTCGCGGCCGGGCTCAGGAGGACATGTACCGGCAAACGCTGCAACGCGAGGTTCGGACGCTCGAGGATCAGCTCTACCAAGCCGACTACGAAAACCGAATTCTGATCGACAAATTGCGTCGCGAACGGGAGGCGAGATCTTCTGCCAAACCGTGTCCCGACCCGACCGACCCGAAATCAATCAATTACGACCCGGGGTACGTCCCGGTGGAATCGGATCGTTTTGATCTCAGTGATGGGCTCGATGACTTAGAAGACGACCCGGCGTTTCGTTCCCGCGACGATTCCTCGAATTCCCGCGATCCGCGGCCGCTGCGTGACCCCGACGCGGAAGAGATTCCGTCGGGAAGCCAAACTCGCGACTCATCCGAACTCCCATCCACCCGGTCAAACGACGATTCGTCGAGTGACTCAGATGACATTGACGACGGTTTGCCCGACATGGATTCGTTGATCGATCCAGGCGAACTGGTTGACCCCGGCGAATTGGTCGACCCGGGCGAACTCGTCGATCCGGGAACCCTCGTTGATCCCGGCACGATGCAGGGTTCAGGCGGCTCCACGGGCGATTCGAGCCAGGGCCGTTTACAACTGCCGATTCCCACGCCCGATCCGAACGCATCGCCTGGCTCGGGCGGTTTTGAACTGCCTGATCCTGGTTTGCTGCCTGCACCCGGTGGGCCTGTTCCTCCGGGGACGCCAGACCTGCAGGTCGATCCGATTGAACCTGGCATCCCCTTGCCGCCGAATTCACCGAATGGTCGTCCCGACGGACCTCCGGGAAAAATTAATTTGCCTGGCGTCAGCATGCTCGGCGGTCTCGGTCAAGTCGCCGGCTCGACTCCGAAAATCGTGCTGCAGCCCTCGAAGGTCCACATCGACGCGACATCGAGTACCGTTCGTGTGATTCCAGGCGATTCGCAAGCCAACAACAGTCAAACCGCTGCGACGGAAACGTCTGCTGACGCGGCAACCGAATCGGCTGTGCCTACCGAAGGCGTCGATTTGGTCGTTCGTGCCGATGATCAATACGGCCATCCGATCGCGTTACTCGGGCGGAGCCACGACCCGACCGAGAAACTTCGTCCGACCGATGCGGCGTCGACTCGGCCGTTGCCGAAGGGGACGATCCAGCTCAGCGTGATCGCGTTGGACCCGACCAAGAAGGGCGAAGATGCCCATCTGGGACGTTGGGATTTCGATACCGAGCAGCTCCGGCAGCTCGAAACGTCGAGTCTCGCGACCGCAGGCAACGGATTTGCGACCACCGTTCCGATCCGCTGGCAAGATCGCGTGCCGCAGGGAGAATCGGTCATTTTCTTCGCACGTCTACAGACTAGCGAGCGAGATCTTCGATGCGAATCCGAGATCGAATTGAAGAAGCAACCGTCGGTCGCCGGATGGTTGCCGCGACGCTAGGTTCGCCTGCCGTCGGATCTAAGTTCGCGTGACGAACCGTTCGCCTCTCCGGTGCTGGCCAGATCTATGCAACAGCGGCTAGGGTGCCCGCCTTCGCCGATAGGGGCATTTTGACGTTTGTTTTGTGGTGCGGAAGCAGTCATACTGATCGCTCCCCACATGCGAGTGCTTCGGCACCCGCCTCCGCTCCCATCACAGGCTGTTCTCATCTTGCGATATCCCCACACTCGCATATTGATCGCGATCGTTCCCGTGCTGTGGGTGTTGGTCCCATGCTGTCATTCTGTTTTGACGGGCGAGGACGATATCGCCGCGCCTAGCAACACAAAACATCTGCCGTCGTCGCAACCGGTGCGCATCGCCATGGTACCGTCGCCGGCCGATCGCGGCCCAGGACCACCCCAACCAGGCGGCAAAGAGGACGACAAGAAAGGTGACAAGAATGAAGGTAAGGACGGCAAACCCGATGAAGAATCATCGCCGCCCAAGATCCTTCGTCGCGATGGGATTGAGTTACCCGAAGGCGACCCGGCCGAACTGAAGGCGACCGTTGGCGAGGACGGCAGGGTCTCGTTCCGATTCCGTAATCAAGGTTGGGTCGACCTGATCAATTGGTTGTCTGATATCTCAGGGCAACCGATCGATTGGCAGGAGTTGCCTGGCGACTCCGTGAACCTCGTCAGCCCGGAACGATTGACTGTTGGCGAGACGGCGGACTTGATCAATCGTCACTTGCTCGCCCGCGGATATACCATGTTGCGGCTCGACGGTGGGATCACCATCTCGAAAACGTCGAGCGTGAATCCGGGGATGGTGCGGCGGGTTGGCGTTGATGAACTCGAACAGTTGGCTGATCACACGTACGTCCGCACGATGCTCGATGCCGGTTGGTTATCGTCGGAGAAGTTGGCGGAAGAACTCAAACCGATGCTCAGCGGTTCGGGAAAGTTGACTGCGTTGGCAACCACCAATCGGCTCGAAGCCATGGACGCTGCGGTCAATCTGCGGCAGGTCGCTCGGTTGCTCCGAGAGGAACGTGACGCGGCGAGCCGAGACGCATTGGCACCCGAATTTCGTCTGCGACATATCCCGGCGGAGGAGGCCAAACGACTGCTCGAACAGTTTCTCGGTGTCGAGAAGAAAGACAACGCGCCGATGACGCGTGAGCAGATGCAGATGATGCAGCGGATGCAGCAACAAAACGGCGGAAAGATGCCGCAGAAGAAAGAGGTGGAAATCTCGATCGTGGCCAACGTCCGTCAGAACTCCGTACTCGTGCGAGCACCAATCGACCGGGTCGCGATCGCGGCGGAGTTCATTAAGCGAATCGATGTGCCCGGCGGTTCACTGCGATCGCTAGCCGACGCGAGCGAACGGGTGGATGTGTTCCGTCTCGTTTCGCTCGATCCGGAAAAACTGATCGAGATCGCGCAAGAGATGAACGTGCTCGAACCGACCACGCGGATCCGTGTCGACAAAGACAACTCGGCGGTGATTGTTTCTGGCGCGGCAGCGGACCGGTTCATTATCAAATCGCTGATCGAACGGCTCGACGGCGGCAAGCGACGGTTCGAAGTGCTGCAACTGCGACGACTCGATGCGGCTGCGGTCGCTGAGTCGATCTCGTTCCTGATGGGTGAAGAGAAGGAAGAGGAAAGCAGCAGCCGCAGTCGCTACTCGTACTACGGGTACGGCCGCTACAACGACGACGACAAGAAAGACGAAGACAAGTTTCGCGTAGCCGCCAACACGAGTTACCGGCAGGTTCTTTTGTGGGCCAACGAATCAGAAATGGAAGAGGTCCGATCGCTGTTGATCAAACTCGGCGAATTGCCTCCTCCAGGCGGCAGTCAACAAACGATGAGAGTGGTCGAGGCGTCGGCGACACCGGAAACACTTGAGTACCTTAAGGAACTCAAAGAGCGTTGGAGTTCGATCTCCTCGACGGAGTTGCTGCTGCCGGACGCGTCGGAGTTCACCGCACCTTCGGGTGATTCCACCGACGAGCCGCAAGACGATTCAGACGAGTCGCAGTCCGGTGCGGAAACACCCGATGCCGATGACGACGATGCCGAATCGTCCGACGAGCAGGGTGAACCGAACCCGAAAGACGATCGCGACAACAGCGATCAACCAATCGTTGCACGCGAGACAAACGTCCCGGCGCATACCGCCACTGCGAGGGAAGTTGGTGCCGGATTCGATAGCGGGCAAAATCCGTTCACGCTGACGATGCAGCAAACAAACGATCGTGATGCGGAGGTGGGGCCAACGAACCGGCGAGCGTCAGGCAACCCGCCGGTTGAGATCCGGTTGGATGCCAACGGCAACCTGATTTTGTCCAGCCAAGACACCAAGGCGCTCGACGCATTGGAAAGCTTGATGTTGGAGATCAAACCGCCTCAGCGACCCTACCATGTGTTTCATGTCGAAAACGCCTCGGTCACTCTTCTGACGCTCGACCTCGAAGACTACTTCGGAGACGACGACGAGGAGGATGATGATTCCGATAGTTTTTATCGCTGGTATTGGGGCGGGGACGACGACGATTCCGACACCGGGCCGACCGGGCTGGCCAAGGGTGGGAAACTGAAATTTCTTCCCAATTCCGACACCGGGACGATCATTGTCACCGGCGCGACGAGTGGTCAGTTGAAGACCATCGAGGAGTTGATCTCCCTGTGGGACGTCGCCGAGCCGATCAATCCGACACGTAGCCGGTTCACAAAACTCGTCACTATCCGTTATGGTCGTGCGGAGAAGATCGCCGAAACCGTCAAGGACGCGTATC
>NZ_ANOH01000206.1 GCF_000346505.1 Aporhodopirellula sallentina SM41 | reverse complement strand
CGACGAGTCCTTGATGCGTTAGTCACGCAAGGGGATTCCTTGCGTCATCCACTACGATTCCACCCGAAAGCCACGTTGCAGTGGAATACTAGTGATTTCGACGAAACCGTCACGCGACGCCATCCCGCCTCCGTTCTCCTTCCGAGCCCCGCCGTGAACGACGCCCCGACTTCCGCACCCGCCCTCGATCCGCAACTGCTGCAAAAACTCAGCAAAGATCCCGCCAAGCGAATCGACGAAGTGATTGCGTTCTATCGTCGAGAACGCCGACCGGTGGAATTGTTCGAAGCGATGAAGATGAAAAGTCGGATGCGGTTCGGGCTGCCGATGATCGCACCGCCCGATGAGAAACTGGGCATGCAAACGCCCCGCGAGGCGGAGATTCAGCGCGGCCTCGAGGAAGGTTTGCTCGATGCGTGTCGACAGGCCGGGGCGATGTTGATCGAAGACGGCAAGATCGGCGAAGGGTGGATGTACCTGCGTCCGATCGGCGACCCGGCGTTAGCCAAACGACTGTTCTCGACCGTCGAGATCACCGAAGACAACTACGACGAAATGATCCACGTGTTGCTTCACGAGGGCGTCGATCTCGAGCGTGGGTTCAACGCCGTGCTGCAGCAGCAAGGCACCTGTAACTCGATCACGCTGTACGATTCAACGATCTCCAGTCGAAGCCGTGAAGACAAAAAAATCGCGGCAAAATGTCTGCTCATTCATCTCTTTGACGAACTCGATGAGCGCGTCCGCGAAGACTTTGCACAGCGTGCGTCCGACAACGGGATCGATCCTGACGCTATTCAGCGCGACCGCGACAACGCCGTGCTCGGCGAACTCGTGACCAAGCACAAGTGGATTCTCGGCGGGGGCGGCTACCACCTCGACACCACGCATTTGGCGTCTGTGGTGCGGTTTGCGCAGGTTTTGGACGATCCCGGTTTGCTCGAGAAGGCTTTGCAATTGTGCCAATATGGCCGACAACTGCCACCCGATTTTCAGTACCCCGGGGAGGAGCCTTTTGTGGATTTCTACCCCGCTCATGCGGCGTTCTTCTCCGCACTTCTGGGGAAAAATGTAGACACTGCGGTACGATTATTTGGGCAGCGAGCCCGTACAGTCGATTCAATCGTTCACGGAAGCGGGGCGATCGAAACCTACATCGAACTGCTCGATCGCCTCGGGCGTCCCGGTGAAGCCTTGCGAGCGGCGATGGAATTGTTTCCGGATGAAGTGCCTTTAGGGCGTGTGATGCCGGAAATGATCGAAATGGCGGGTCGGGCATCGCAAAAAGGCGACGACAAGATTGTCGCACAGCTCGAAAAGTTTTGTTTTGACCGGGGTGACCTCCTCGGGGTGGCCGCCGCCGGTGAACTCCTATCCCCCAAACCGCGTCAAACCACTAGGATGACAGCAGGCCAGTCGTAACGTAAGGTTTTGGTGTACGGTTTGCGTTGATGTTGACAGTGCTGCGAAAGATTCGCCAATTTGACAGCGTTAGAAATGTTGATGCGGGCTGTTATCCGCCAGCAGCGTTGAGGGTTCGGAACCAGATTTGAAGTTTTTGATTTAAGGACGAAAATACATGTACGAACGGTTTACAGACCGAGCCCGGAAAGTCATGCAGTTGGCTAACCAGGAGGCTCAGCGATTCAATCACGAGTACATCGGTACCGAGCATATTTTGCTCGGTCTGGTGAAAGAGGGCAGCGGCGTTGCCGCCAACGTCCTGAAAAACCTCGACGTCGATTTGCGAAAAATTCGTCTCGAAGTCGAGAAACTCGTTCAAAGCGGTCCCGAAATGGTGACCGTTGGCAAGTTGCCACAAACGCCTCGGGCGAAAAAGGTCATCGAGTATTCGATGGAGGAAGCCCGCAACCTGAATCACAGCTATGTGGGTACCGAGCACATCTTGCTCGGCCTTCTGCGTGAACAGGAAGGCGTCGCCGCTCAGGTTCTGATGAACCTCGGGTTGAAACTCGAAGACGTCCGCGAAGAGGTGCTCAACCTCCTCGGACACGGTCTCGAAGGAGCGGAAGTCGGCGAACGCGGTGGTCGTGCGGGTGAAGGCAGCGAAGGCGGCGGCAGCGGAAGCGGCAGCAGTAAGAGCGGCAAGAGCAAGACTCCGGCTCTGGACAGTTTCGGCCGCGACCTCACGGAACTCGCTCGCAAAGGCGAATTGGATCCGGTCATCGGACGGGCTCGCGAAATCGAGCGTGCGATTCAGATTCTCTGCCGACGTACCAAGAACAACCCGGTCCTGCTCGGGGAAGCCGGTGTCGGTAAGACCGCGATAATCGAAGGTTTCGCGCAACGCGTCATCAGTGGCGAGGTGCCTGAAATCCTCAGCGAGAAACGCATCGTCGTTCTCGACCTCGCGATGATGGTCGCCGGTACGAAATACCGTGGACAATTCGAAGAACGAATCAAAGCCGTGATGACGGAAGTGCGTCGCGTCAAGAACACGATTCTGTTCATCGACGAATTGCACACACTGGTGGGAGCCGGTGGGGCGGAAGGCGCGATTGACGCCGCCAACGTTCTCAAGCCTGCTCTCGCCCGTGGTGAAATCCAGTGCATCGGTGCGACGACCCTCGATGAGTACCGCAAGTACATCGAGAAGGACAACGCTCTGGCACGTCGTTTCCAAGAGATCATGGTCGAACCGACCGGGACCGAGGAAACGATCGAGATCCTCAAGGGGCTCCGCGAGCGTTACGAAGAACACCACCGCGTTCAATTCACCGACGACGCTGTCGTCGCTGCGGTCGAGATGAGCGAACGCTACATCACCGCACGTTGCCTGCCCGATAAGGCGATCGACGTGATCGATGAAGCCGGTGCTCGTGTGCGACTCCGCTCGATGACTCGTCCACCAGACCTCAAAGAGATCGACGAGCAAGTCGAAACGCTGAACAAGGACAAAGAAGACGCGGTTGCTAACCAAGACTTCGAGAAAGCCGCAAACCTGCGTGATCAGGCTGAGAAACTTCGTAAGAAGAAAGAGAAGATCACTCAGGAGTGGCGTGAGAAGAGCCAGCAAACCGATGGCGTCGTCGACGAAGAAGTGATTGCCGAAGTGGTCAGCAAGATGACCGGCATTCCACTGACACGTCTGTCGACCGAGGATTCGCTGCGTCTGCTCAAGATGGAAGAGGAACTGCACCAACGTGTGGTCAGCCAAGAGCAAGCCGTTACGGCGATCGCGAAGGCTGTCCGGCGTAGTCGTTCGGGTCTGAAAGATCCGAAACGGCCAACCGGTTCGTTCATCTTTGCCGGTCCAACCGGTGTCGGTAAAACGTTGCTCGCCAAGGCGCTCGCGGAATACATGTTCGGCGACCCTGACGCGCTCGTGCATATCGACATGTCGGAGTACATGGAGAAACACAACGTCAGCCGTCTGATCGGGGCGCCTCCCGGATTTGTCGGTTACGAAGAGGGCGGTCAGCTCACCGAGAAGATTCGCCGTCGTCCGTACGCGGTTGTCCTGTTCGACGAAATCGAAAAGGCACACCCAGACGTTTTCAACATGTTGCTGCAAGTGATGGAAGAAGGCCGTTTGACGGACTCCTTCGGTCGCAACGTCGATTTCCGCAACACGATCTTGATCATGACCACCAACGCGGGTGCTGAAGCGATCAAGAACGAAGCGGCGTTCGGTTTTGCCAAACCAGACGGCGATGCGAGCTACGATTCGATGAAATCACGCGTGATGGATTCGATCGAACGCGTCTTCCGGCCTGAGTTCCTCAACCGACTCGACGACACGATCATCTTCCGTCACCTGACGACGACCGACCTCAAGGGCATCATCGATTTCGAACTGCAAAAGGTTCGCGAGCGATTGCTCGAACGTGGATTGGCTCTCGAATTGACCGACGACGCGAAAGAGTTCTTGGTCAAGAAGGGAAGCAACCTCGACTACGGTGCTCGTCCGTTGCGTCGTGCCCTCGAACAGCGAATCGAAGACCCGCTCGGCGAAGAGTTGCTGCGTGGAACGTTCGTTGGCAAGGACACGATTGTCATCGACGTCCACCGCGACGACTCCGGCAAGATCACCCGTTTGAACTTCGAAGGCGAAGTTCGCGGATTACCTGATCCAAAGGATTCCGAAGAAGCCGTCGGCGCGAGTGCAAGCTCCGAAGGCGAAAAATCGGAAGACTCGTCGGACGACAAGTCCTAAGTCGACGGTAGTCGAGCTGAAAGAACGAAAGAGCGTCTGAGCAATCAGACGCTCTTTTTTTATGCGCCTCGAGCTTAAACGCCCGTAGCTGAACTCGCCAAGAGTTGAGAGTCGTGCAGCAAGTAGGAGCATGCCACCTCGTTGACAGTCAACCGAAGTCTGGCGACTCCGGCTACATTTGGTTGGTCCTATTCGGCGGACTCGAATCGAACGCGGAATGCGTAGGCGGCTTCGCAGGGTTTTTCTTGGTTGGTTTGGATGACGAGGGCTTCGTCGGTTTGTTCCCACGTGATGTTTTTTGGTCCGCTGATGAAGTCGACCGAGGCGATGGGGTGGGTAACGTGAGGGCTGCCGTGTCGGAGGGTTTCGATTCGGAAGGTTCCGTCTTCGGGCCACGCCAGTGAGATCGCGTAGAGCGTTTCGTTCTTGCTCGTGAAGCGGATGTCGGCGGCGACCGATTCGACATCATCGTATTCGGTGTGATGTTGGTGTTTGAATCTGTTTTCGCCGGCGGCAAACTTCGCAGGGCCCTCACCGTAGACTTTCCATGGACGCGTGCCGTAAATCGCTTCGCCGTTGATTTTGAGCCAGGCTCCGAAGTCACGCAGGATCGCTGTCTCGCGTTCGCCGATTGTCCCGTCCGGTTTCGGGCCGATCGAGAGCAACAGGTTTCCGTTCTTGCTGACGATGTCGATAAGCTCATCGATCAAGAAGTCCGACGACTTGTAATTCTCATTGATGATCCAAGTCCATGAGATCTTGCCGACGGCGGTATCGGTTTGCCATGGCAGTTCGCTCGCCTCGCTGCGTCGGCCGCGTTCAATGTCGAGGACCATCAGGTCTTCCGGGAACGACTCGAACCGCATGTTCTTGTCTTGGAAAACGACTCCTTTATTCCACTCGAGACCTTTGTTGTAGTAGTACGCCATGATCTTCTTGTGCACCGGAGCGAACCCGGGTTTGTCGAGCCCGAAATCGAACCACAAAATGTCCGGTTGATACTGATCGACGATGTCGGTCGTGCGATCCCACCACTGGTCGAGGAACTCCTGCGTCGGTGGCGCATCCTTGTCGACCGGTTTTCCGTAAAGGTCTTGGTACTGCGGGTCGTTTGTGTCAAAGGTCGGGTCCCACTTCGGGTAGTACTCACGGTTCCACGCGAAGTGCGACGAGAGTCCGACTTTCAGGTCGCGGTCGCGTGCCGTGTCCACGAGTGATCGCATCACGTCACGTTTCGGGCCAACGTCCACCACATTCCAACGCGTGTGTTTGGACGCGTACATGGCGTACCCGTCATGCATCTCTGCAACGGGGACGATGTACCGTGCACCGGATTCGACGAACAGCGATACCCATTCCTCCGGTTGGTAGTTTTCCATTTTGAAACGTGGAAAGAAGTCCTTGTATCCGAACACCGATTGATGCCCGAAATGAGCTTCGTGATACCGGCGGATATCAATGCCGTTGGGGACGTACTTTTGCACGTACATCCATTTTCCGTACTTGTCGTTGCCGACCTGAGGAACCGAAGCCGGGCCCCAGAAAACAAAAATTCCAAACTTCGCATCGCGGAACCATTCCGGGCATTCATAGTGGCTCCGGATCGAATCCCAATCGGCCTCATAGCGAAAAGTTTCTTGAGCTTGGAGCGGTCCCGCAATCAAAAAAACAAACGCGAGCAGACTGGCCAGGTGCCGTTGATGGTTCATGTTGTGAATCAAAAGCCGGAGGAGATTAAAAGGCGGAGAGAGAAAGGATACTCATTCCGAAGGGACGGTATCTTCTCGATGCGCAATATTTCACCCGGCGCGTAAACAATTTCACCCGGCGCGTAAACACTGTCCGGCGTCTGGACTCTATAGGGGTGTTCCCTTGCTGGGATCGGCTGATGCCTTGGCTCCAGTCGTTGGAGTGAAGGCTCTAGCCGATTGGGGCGCAGTGCGCTAACGAGAACGCTGTAGTCTGGATTTCCGTGCATGCCCGTTGATCAGCGTTGATGATGCACGCCTGCCCAAGCAACGCCTTGGACTCGCAAACGAAAATAGGACCGATTCCCTTCCACCTGTCGTGCAGGCGGAAAGGAACCGGTCCTATCGATATGGACTGTTGCGCCCGGACGTATGCAGGCATCCAGGCGTTTGTCGTTGTTCTGCTTAGAGGACGCCGCCGTGGGTACGGATCGGAGTCAGGTGACTCGGTGCATCGAGCTGCCAGAAGCGTTCCCATTCGTCGACGATGGCACGCAAGTTTTCCGAAGTATAGAGCAACTGTTGCACACGGCGTTCAGGGCGAGCCGAATAGATCGGCACGAAGCATCCGACGCTGGTCGAAACCGCGACCATCAAGGTCAACCCGAGGATCATTCGCATGGCGGCCGATTTCAGCGCGGAACGAGTCCGGGTCGCTGGGCCAGCCGAGGTTTTGGCTTCGGTGGCGTCGATCGCCGCTGTCGAAAGTGTCATCTGGGGTTCCTCCGTGAACAACAAGCGTTCGCGATTCCCACTATCCCCAGTTGCCGCTCGGGCTGATGGGGCCGTCTGAATCGCGAGGTGATTTTGAATTTTGGTTTAAACGGTCGGTGGATTTTGGATCCGAGGTGCCGGGTTTCCCCGAGCGTGCGGTGCTGGATTCATCCGTCATGTCCAGCCAATCCGGTCGGCTGGGTTTTTCGCTCAGCTCCTGAACTCGCTGTTCCATCACCTTTCCAGGTTTGAAACTGACGACGTACTTTTCAGGGACGTGAACTTGTTGGCTCGTTTTGGGGTTCCTCGCGTTGCGAGCGGCTCGAAGTTTGACTTCGAAGACGCCAAAGTTTCGCAACTCGATTCTGCCTTCGCGAACCAAGGTTTCGACGATTGAATCGAACGTCCGTTGCACAACCTCTTTGGTCTGCTGCTGGGTCAATCCGAGTTCTTCGGAAATGACTCGCACGATCTCTTTTTTCGTCACTCCGTCAGCACTCCCAACCCAGTGGACTCACGATGCCGAACAGGCGTGGATCGCGTCGGAAGGACGCAAATCGTTGACTCTGCACGACTTAGGAGCCGTCACTGTATGGACGTTGACGGGCGAGTGTCAAGCCGACGTAGCCTTGGAAAACAGGATGGAATTGGAATCCATCTGGTTGCCCGGTACGTCGCCGATTAACCCGCACAATGGGTATCGACTGGCGCAACCGTTAAAGTCCAATCAATCTGAAGAAATTCTGGGATCCCCACCAAATCTCGAATTTTTGTCGAGATCCGAATGGCGGGTGGGCTTTTAGACGGATTTCTCGGTTCGCCGGACCTCGATTTCCTCGAGGGAATACAGCGGTCCGGTTCCGGCACCGGGGCAGACCTCGCAGGTTTCTTTCCAGTCGGCGGGAGACGCCAAAGTGCTGTCCCAGAACGGCCAAGTTCGGCACTGGATCGGCCGAGATCGATACACCATGCAGTGCCGCGATTTCGGATCGAGGAAAATGCAGTCGCCGTCGGGATATTCGATGAGGCTGATCTGCCGCCCGACTTTTCGGGTGAATTTTTCCTCAAATTGCTCGACCGTCATCTGCATCTCAGCGGCCATCGCGTCGATTTCGGCCGGATCGACAAAAACGTATCCCGGCTCGCCGCTGCAGCATTGACCGCACTGGGTGCATTCGAATCGAAGCCCCTCGGCGTACCACGGATTCTGACCTGGCGATTGGGAGTCCGGCGGTGAATGCGGCGTTTTTGGGTGAGGGTCGTTCGGTCGGGGCACGGGACGAGACAGGCACGGTGGAGCGGACGGGTGATTGTGAGGGCCACCCAGGCTATCAAACCCAAGTAACCGATCAACCAGTGGTCACCGGTGTCCGCCAATTGCCATCGCCCAGAGCATTAGGAAATTCGACGTGTCGGATTCCCGTAGCTGGATCCACTCCTCGTAGCTGGATACGCGAGATTTCAGGCCCCGACGTTTGGCGACATCGGCCGCATCGTTCCCAAATTCGCTCCAGCCTTCGCCTCTCGCGCGGGGCGGTGAAGCGACTTACGGGGCGGTGAAGAACGATGCCAGGGGAGCACGATCGCGGCTCGAACGAATTTCGCTCGGAGCGTTCTCGCGGAGCGTGCCGTCGCGGTCGATGGTTCCCGAGAACAACTGGATCGAGCTGCGTGGCGAGTCGTCTCCTCCGAGGCAAGGTTGGTTGCCACCGTCGGACGTTTCGTCATCGATTTCTTTGCCCGCGGCGATCATTTCGTCGGCTGACATCAGTCCGTCGACGACCTCGTTGCGAATGCCACGGCTCGAGGAATTGGGTTGTTCTGTGTTCGGTTCAGTTGGTTGCGGGGCGGCGGATGATGTGGGGGCAGAGTCTAGGAAGTTGCGAACGCGGTTGGTCGGTGCTGCCTCGGGCTTTGCGACGGTTTCGGCGTCGGCAGAGGCCTCGTTCTTGGTAGTGGTTTCAGGCGTCTCTTTGTCCAACTCGGCACGCATGACTCGGACATCGCGGGGGGCTTCGATGCCGAGACGGATTTGATTGTTGCGAAGCTTGACGACGGTGATCGTGATGTCGTCGCCGATTTTGATTTGTTCTTTAAGTTTTCGTGACAGAACCAACATGGCATTCTCCTTATTGCCTAGGCTTCGTTGCTTGCCAAAGGAAGCGAACGAAAGTACCAGGACTGTAACTCGAAAAGATGTGAAAGGCGGGGCTACCGTTCGAAGTCCTTCCTTCTCGCGGCAACGAAAGAGCGTTAATGCAGAGGGTGTGCCAAACCGGTTTGGAAAACATTCGTTTTATTCGCAAGTGCTTTGTTATTAGCGGTTTGCGATGATTTGGTGTTTTTCCGGTTTCCGTTTTTACAATCGGCCATTGGAAGGAATTACAAGGTCTTCACCCTGGATTACAAAATGGAGGGCAGTGTTTCGCGGCAACTGCAACAAAAATCACACAGCCGTTATACTTTGCCATCCCGTCTCGCCTGAGGAGCAGGTGGGCCCGGGGAAGGTTCGCATCGTGCGAGATGATTTGCTCGAGATGATTTGTTCCGGGGGATCTCAACGCGAGTCAGACCGCAGGGCGTCGGCAACGTTTCGAGCCTGCCTGAAAACTCATCCGCCCAACGGCGGTAGCCGCGGTTCAAAAGAGAAAACAGGAGTTCGGCGAAACGTGGACTCGAAAAGAACGAAGCTCGAAAGAAACGAAGCTCGACATAACCGGAGCGAACGCCCGCCGGCGAATCGACTCACTTAGGTTGTTCGGAGAGGCGCGTGCCGTCTGCAGCATCTCAAGTTTGCAGCGTTCGGCGCGAAATCGTCGGGCGTTCTGTTTCTCGGTA
Source organism: Aporhodopirellula sallentina SM41 (assembly GCF_000346505.1). GTDB lineage: Bacteria > Planctomycetota > Planctomycetia > Pirellulales > Pirellulaceae > Rhodopirellula > Rhodopirellula sallentina. The sequence goes on along the minus strand of NZ_ANOH01000206.1, from coordinate 47,031 downwards.
AGTTCCCTTCGCGGTGCGTTGCGTCTCGACGCCCACGCACACCTACTCTGTCCTAAGTCACGCACTCCCGCGCACTCGAAAGCCCATTGAAGATGGCCAACGAAGTTATTCCTGATCCCTTACGACAGCACGGCTACTATCGGACCACAGCGGCGTCACCGGAATTGCGTGTGGCCGATCCTGCGTTCAATGTGGCGGCATCGATTGAAACGATTCGTCAATTCGAGGATTCTGATCTGGTTGTGTTGCCGGAGTTGGGGATCACGGGGTACACGTGCGGCGACCTGTTTGCGACGAAGCAACTGTTGCGGGCGGCTTTGGACGGATTGATGCGGTTGGCTGAGTCGACTGTCGGTCGGTCGGGGTTGGTCGTCGCGGGGTTGCCGATGGAGGTCGGGACGAGCCTGATGAACGTGGCCGCCGTGATCGGCAATGGCCGCGTTCATGGCGTGGTCCCAAAAACATTCCTGCCCACTTATCGCGAGTTCTACGAGGGGCGGCATTTTCGTGCGGCGAGCCAGTCGGATCCGGCGACGATTTCACTCGGACGTCAGGCCGTCCCGTTCGGAACGGATTTGCTGTTTCGTGACGGTGACGCGTTGGTGGCGGTCGAAATTTGCGAAGACCTGTGGGTGCCGGTGCCTCCGAGCAGCCATGCGGTGATCGCGGGGGCAAACGTGGTCGTGAATTTGTCGGCCAGCAACGAGACGGTCGGCAAAGCACAGTGGCGACGCGACCTCGTTGTCAGCCAATCCGGACGGCTGATTTGCGGGTATGTGTATGCGTCCGCCGGCGGAGACGAATCGACGAGCGATCTAGTCTTTGGTGGGCATTGTTTGATTGCGGAGAACGGCAGTCTGTTGGGCACGTCGCGTCGCATTGGCGACGGCGAGCAACCCGTCTTACCCGGGGCGACCGCGCTGACGCGTGATCTCGATCTGCAAAAGCTCGCTCACGATCGACGCGTGATCGGATCGTTCGATGACTTCCGTGATTCGTTGCCGCGGCCCTACCGCACCATTGATGTTGGACGAGACGATTCGGCGAGTTCAGCCGACGAGAACGCGGCGGTGAAGAGCCGAACCCGTGTGATTCGACGAATCGATCCACATCCGTTTGTTCCGGATAACTTTGCCGAGCGGGAGGAACGTTGCGCGGAGATCTTGGCGATTCAAACGGGCGGGTTGGTCAAACGGCTTAGCGGCTTGCCGGACGATTTGCCGTTGGCGATCGGAGTATCCGGTGGGCTCGACAGTACGCTCGCGTTGCTGGTGGCGGTCGGTGCGGTCGATCACCTCCAACGGGATCGCGGCGTGATCAAAGCGCTCGTGATGCCCGGTTTCGGAACGACCGACCACACTCGCGACAACGCGCTGGAGTTGGTGCAACGCCTCGGCGTGACGTGTCAGAACGTCGACATCCGGCAACTGTCGCTCGATACTTTCGTCGGGCTGGAGCATTCGCCGATGGGGATCGAGGTGGATGCAAAAACCGAAATCGCTGCCTTGCAAGCACGACTGCAAGCGACGCCGGATGACGCGTATGATTTGGTATTCGAAAACGTGCAGGCCCGAATGCGGACGTTGTTGTTGATGAGCCGTGGGTTTGTTCTCGGTACCGGCGATTTGAGCGAGCAAGCTCTCGGGTGGAGCACCTACAACGGCGATCACATGTCGATGTACAACGTGAACTGTTCGATTCCCAAGACGTTGGTGCGATACCTCGTGCGTTACATCGCTGACCACCGCTACGACGAACAAATGCGAACGTTGCTGCACGAGATCGCCGACACACCGATTTCGCCGGAGCTGCTGCCGCCGACGACGGATGGAAAAATCCGTCAGAGCACCGAGGCGTCGCTCGGGCCTTATGAGTTGCACGACTTCTTTCTGTACCATTTCATCCGCAGCGGTTGCGACGCGGCGAAACTGCACTTCCTCGCCTCTCAAGCCGAGTTCAGTGAACCGCACAGCGAGGAGACGATCACCCGGACACTGCAAACCTTCATTCGACGGTTTTTCAACAGTCAGTACAAACGCAACTGTGTTCCTGACGGTCCGAAGGTCGGTTCGGTTTCCTTGTCACCACGAGGTGATTGGCGGATGCCGGCGGATGCGTCTTCCAATGCATTTGATTTCCATCCAAAAAATGAGGATCGCAAATAGCCGTGTCTTCGATGAAAATTTGGATCGACGCGGACGCGGCGCCTACGGATGTGAAGACAATCATCTTCCGAGCGGCTCATCGTTTGAACGTCGAGACGATCTTGGTCGCCAATCAGAAAATCTCCACGCCGGCCAATGCGCCCACCATTCGATCGGTGGTGGTTCGCGAAGGTGCCGATCAGGCAGACCGATACATCGTCAAGCACGGCGAGAAGATGCAGCTCGCGATTACCGCTGATCTTCCGTTGGCGAACCATTTGGTCGAGAAGGGTCTGCTCGTCATCGATCCGCGTGGCGAAGAATACTCAGCCGCAAACATTGCCAGCCGTTTGTCAATGCGGAACTTTATGGATTCACTCCGTGGCAGCGGAATGGTTACCGGCGGGAGTGCCCCCTACGGGGACAAAGACAAGAAAGCGTTCGCGGCAACGTTTGACCGGCTGCTCCACAAGGCGATTCGTCACTTCGCGAAATTGAACGCGAACGACGAGAACGTTTAGTACCTATCGGAACCTCGACAGCCCAATCAGCCGCCGGGCGTTGGCCCCAGTTTTCCGATGTTATCCGCGGCTAACGCCATTCGGCTGAAGGGTTCTGGGGGTGATTCTCAAGACTCCCGATGTCTTCTTTGACAACGCTTCAAAAGAAGTGTGTCACCTTTTCGGATGTGGCGACGCCGACCAGGACGCCGGCGATGGCGCCGAAGAGGTGGCCGTCCCATGAGACGGATGATCCGAACGAGGGGATGATGCCGCCGAGCAGGCTGCCGCCGAAGAACAGTCCCACCGCGATCGCGACGGCAATGGAGACGAATTGTTTCTCGCGTATCCCGACGATCATCAGGAACGTGATCAGCCCAAACACCAAACCGCTCGCGCCGACATGGTTGGCGGGGCGGCCGAACAGCCACAGCAACACGCCTCCGCCGACGATGATTGCGGTGACCGATTCCCAGGGGCGTTCGCGCGTCAAAACGGTGAGCGACAACAAAATGGCGACCGGAATGGTGTTGCCGATCAAGTGGGCGAGGTTGGCGTGAAGGAACGGCATCAGGGCGATGCCGGGAAGACGGCGGAACGTTCGCGGCACCAGCCCGAATTCGATGAACGATCCGGGCACGATGAAGTCGGCGAGGTAGACTGCCCACATCACGCCGAGAAACCCGGCAACGGGATAAAGAATGGGTGGCATGACGTGTTGCTGTGCTGCAGTGCGGATGAGTGTTCGGTTGGGAATACGAATCACTTTATCATCGTCGTGCGGTCGGCGAAAACCCGTCGCGATTGCCGTTACAGGGTGGCGATATCGCGGTTCTGCATGTGAGACCCGTAGTAGGAACGATACTTCGACTTTCGCTCGAGATCGCGGATGACTTCCGCGGCGAAGTCGACACCGGTCAGCTCGAGTGCGCTGCCGAGCCCGCCGGGACTGAACACGTTAATCTCCATCAGTTTGTCTTCGACGATGTCGAGTCCGACCAAGAACATGCCGTCTTGGACGAGTTTCGGCCGCACCATTTCGACGAGCTGCAGCATTTTGTCAGTCACTTCGGCTTCGACGCACTTGCCGCCGGTGTGCATGTTGCTGCGAGCGTCGCCGGTATCGTTGCGTCTTCGAAACGCAGCGTACTGGCCGTCTTTCATCAGGGGGCGACCGTTCATGACAAACATCCGCACGTCACCGTCGATGGCCGCGGGGAGGTATTCTTGAGCGATGCAGTATCCGTCTCGAATGACGGCTTCGATCATTTGATTGAGGTTGGCTCGTTCGTCTTCGCCGATCAGAAACACGCTTTGTCCACCGGAGCCCTGCAGGGGTTTGATCACGACCTTGTCATCCTGATCCCCTATGAACGCTTTGATGTCGTTGACGTCGCGGCTGATGCAGGTCTTGGGACGTACCTGTTCGGGAAATTGTTGGAAATAGGTTTTGTTGAGTGCATTGGCGAGGCTGAAGGGATCGTTCAGTACGATCACGCCACGCGTGGCGGCGAGCTGTCCGAAAAGAATACCGCTCGTCTGCGCCCACGGGCGTTCGGTGGCGTCGTCGGAAGGATCGTTTCGAAGCATCAACACATCGAGTTCGTCGAGGTTGATGCGGTGGTCGGCGTTTTTCTCGCTTTGGATTTCCGAAAGGTAGTCTTCGAGCGAGTCGTAGGTTCCCCCGTTAGCACTCTTGGCATGTGCTTGGATCGAACCGTCGGTCGCGTAGATGAAATCACCGACTCCGAGAAGATAGGCTTCGTGTCCCATATTGACCGCAGTCATCGCGAGACGTGTGGTCGTGTAAACCGATTGTTCGGTCATGACGTCGTTAACGACAAATGCGATCTTCATTCGGTGTTCTCCAGGAGGTCGATAACTGATTTGCCCCGACACGCATCGAGACGTTGGCGGGCGGCGTCGTCTTCAAGAAAACGCGGCAAGATTCGTGGCGGTAGGATGACGCCACGACGCCGGAGTTCTTGAATGTAGGGCACGTGATGAAGTCCGATTTTGCCAACGTACAACGGTTCGAGGTCATGGCCGTTGGATAGGTAGTCGAGTAAGTCGCGAAGACCTCGCAGGTAGATCATGTCTTTGGTTAATCCGCCGCCGCGAAAAACACGTACCGTGATCGTGGTGGCTTGGCGAAGCGAAAAGTCGTGGTTTGTTTGAAGTTTCCCAAGCACGTCGCGGAACGATCGCCCTTCGACCATCCAGTCAACGGCCAACACACGAGCGGCCAACGTTCGCAACCGGGATTGGGTGAGTCCGCCGACGAGGTATTCGGCGAGCACAGCGAGCCCTTCCTGTAACTCTTCGTATCTCGCCAGTCCGCCATGCAATTGACGAAACGGCTGGCACCGGCCGTTGAAATAAGTCAGCAAGTGCGTGCCGATTTCGTGATGCAACAACGGTGCCAATCGTTCGCGTGAAATGGAAACATCGGGCGAGACCAACAGTTTGTCTTTGGAGACCATGATGCCCGACGCGATCGAATCGTCGCGTTCCACGGTCGCGTTGAACTCCGTCATCCGCGCGTGGTAGTAATCGATTTCTTCGCGAGCAGCCTGCATTAACGTATCGGCGTCAACGCCGTGCTGCGACGTTTCGGTTTTCTTCGGTGGACTGACTCGTTTGGGAATTCGTTCGAGGATTTCGGCCGCGAGTTTGACCAGCGACGGTTCCGGGCTGCCGTAGAGTTGCAGACTGCTCGTTAGGAAATTAGACGGTTGCGGATCGTCGTGAAGGGCTAGCTCCGGCGAGTGGAGATCGCGGAGAGAAGTAAGTTGGCGGTCGATCTCATCCTGCTTCTCCCAGAACAGATGCGCGAGCGTCGGGTCTTCGACTCGTTCGATTTCGATATCAAACAGACGTCGTTTCAGTATGTTCGGGTGATGAGGCAGGTGCCGATACTGCATCGGCGGTTCTTCATGTTGACCGGTTTTGTCAATTTGGCTCGTGATCGCGTCCGCGTTAACGGGTGTTACTTGCAAGAGGTAATCGAACGAATCGGCAACTTCGCATAGCTGTTGGTCGACCAACCGAGCAGCTTTCACCATCGAAGACGGGCCATAGTGGTCGTAGTGTGGTTGTGCTTTGCCGGATGGACTGCCTGTGAATTCGGCGACTGTTTTGCGAATCACACGCGCGAGTTTTCCGCGTAGGCCTTGGAAGGCCAATGGGTAGATTTTTCGGTGAATGTGGTCGCGATAAAAGGGCCGGACAACAATTCCGACGTAGCAGCACGCACCGCGTGTGTCCTCGCAAAGCGCCGCGAGTTCGGGGAGTCCTCGTGCCTCCGCGGGTTCTGCTTCGGTTTTCACCACGACAGGTGTCCGTCCACTGATTCGAATCGTACGAAGTGCATCGCAGAGAGTATCCGTTGTGGATGCGATGCTGTTGATCGATGGGACGATGACTTCGAAGTCAGGTGTATCTGTGTCTTGATCTCCCGTGTCGCGCTCCCAAACCTCGATCAGCAAGAACGTCCCGAAATGCTCCTGCATGGATGAGCTGATCATCCCACAGAGGTTCGACAAACCTCGATGATGTGAGTCTCGATCCGAGGCAAACACGTACGCGGCTTCCGACGTGATCAGTTCTCGGGCTGATGCGTCGTTCTGGTGCGACGCTAGATTGTGCGATGCATTGGGGGCGTGATTGGCCGGATTGGATAGGCCGGTAAGGTCGCCGCGGAACAAGCACAGAAACGGCAATTGACGGTCGAAGCGTAGGCGACCGCCTTCGGGGAGATTTCGGCGAACGCGTTGGTTCCTGGCGAGTCGCTCACATGTGATCGACGCGGTGGTTTCGTATCGGTTTGTGATATCGATCGACGAAGCGAGTCGATCCGAGCCAATGTTCACATCTGCTCCAACGCTTTGCGGACACCCGGGACGGTCGTTTCCAACGCCTGGTAGATACACTCGACTTGGGCTGGATTCGCTTCGCCTTCCCATTCATCCATGAAGAACTTTTTGAACTCGATCGCGATCGAGCAAACTTGTTTGGGAAACGTTTGATGGATCCATTCGCAGAAGTGTCCGCCTTGGAATTTGACGTTTTCTCGCACGTCGAGTTTTCGGCCGTGGAAGTCGTACTCGCGGAGTTCGTGGATCATCCGCTCCACAACCGGTGCCCAGTAATCTCGGTCCATCGTCCCCGTGCCGATGTTGACTTCGGGATTGGTTGTGGGATCGGCTTTGGGGCCTTCGGGACCGTCACGACGTTGGTTGTAGGTGTGAAGGTCGTAGACGACGACACGGGGATACTCGTCGAGCATCTCGGTGAGCAGTTCTTTGACTTCGGCGTAGAACGCGTCGTACTCGCGAAGAGAGGCGTCGATCATCGACTGGTCCGGCGGCGTATCCCACACCTCGAGCCCCCAGGCGTCGGCTGGGGTTTCGTAGACCGCTTTATCACGTGGACGATTGAGGTCGACTTCAAAGCGTGAACGCAAGCCAACGATTTGAGTCTTGGCGATTTGGGTCCATTCGCCGGTCAGTGGATCCTCCTCGCGGAGTTGCTGCTTGTCGTCGATCGCTAAACGCTGTTCGACGCTCTTGCGAGTTTGGTGACCGTTGTGTATCGCCGCTGCGATGATCGGTCCGGTACCACGTTGAAAGATACAGTGGGGTTTAAGTGCCATGAAACGAGACTCCAAACAGAACACGCAAAGAACGTGTTTCGTCGACGCGTGAAATAGCAACGGCGATTAACGTTTCGCCGTTGAACGCGTGAGAGAGTCGCAAGTGGCATGCCAAGCGAACGGGACGTAGGTGAACGGGACGCGGATAAGCGGGACGTAGGTGAGCAGGACGCGGATGATTCCTCCGCGAGTGTGCTGCGTGCCTGGTTGCACCGAATCGGTTAGGCGTGGGGCGACGCAGCATCACTCTCGTCCAGGGCTATCAGCCCGGTGTCTACAAGTTCACGCAAACCGATTTGGTTTGCAGGTAGTTTTCCAAGGCGGCGTGTCCCATTTCGCGTCCCCATCCGGATTGTTTGTATCCGCCAAACGGCAGTGCCGCGTCGAAGATGCTGTAGCAGTTGATCCACACCGTTCCGGCTTTGACCGCCTTGGCCAATCGGTGTGCTTTCGAGATGTCTCGCGTCCAAATTCCGGCCGCCAGACCATAGGAGGAATCGTTCGCGTGAGCCTTGAGTTCGTTGTCGTTTTCAAACGGCATGGCGGCGACGACGGGGCCAAAGATTTCCTCGCGAACGACCGACATCTCCGGTGTTGCGTTCTTGAGAACGGTGGGTTGGACGAAGTAGCCGTTGCGGTCGAGGGCCGCGCCGCCGGCGGCCGCTTCCGCGCCCGCATCGAGACCGGCTTGCAGGTATCCGCTGACTCGTTCGAATTGTTCGCGAGAAACCAGTGGCCCCATTTGAGTTGACGGATCAAACCCGCTGCCGACTTTCATGTTCGATGCGATCTCGCTGACACCAGCAACAACTTCGTCGTAGATGCCGCTTTGGATGTAGAGCCTCGATCCGGCGCTGCAGACCTGGCCTTGGTTGAAGAATATCGCGTCGGCCGCACCTGCGACGGCGGTATCAATGTCGGCATCATCGTAGATCACATTGGGGCTCTTCCCACCGAGTTCGAGTGTCACCTTTTTCAGGTTGCCGGTCGCCGCACCGATGATCAGTTTGCCGACTTCCGTGGATCCGGTGAAAGCAATTTTGTCGACGTCGTCGTGCGAAGCGAGTGCGGCACCTGCGGTTTCGCCAAAACCGGTCACGATGTTGACAACGCCGTCGGGGATGCCTGCTTCGGTAACAAGCTCACCGAGACGAATCGCCGACAAAGGTGTCTGTTCGGCGGGCTTGAGGACGATCGTGCAACCCGTCGCCAACGCCGGACCGAGCTTCCAGGCGGCCATCAACAGTGGAAAGTTCCATGGAATGATTTGCCCCACAACGCCGATTGGTTCTTTCAGTGTGTACGCGTGAAATTCACTGCCGGGGGCGTACGGCACGTTGAGCGGAATCGTGTTGCCTTCGATCTTGGTCGCCCAGCCCGCCATGTATCGGAACATATCGGCAGCGAGTGCCACGTCGGCTGCTTTGGCGACCGCAAACGGTTTGCCGTTGTCGAGCGTTTCTAGCTGCGCGAGTTGGTCGGCGTTCTCTTCGATCAGGTCGCCGATCTTCCAAATCAGCCGGCTGCGTTCGGACGCAGTCATCTTCGACCACGGCCCTTCGTCGAAGGCCGCGCGAGCGGCGACAACGGCGGCGTCGATATCGGCACTGTTGCCCTCGGCTGCCTGTGCAATGACATCGTCGGTTGCCGGGTCAAAGACATCAAACGTCTTTCCGCTTTGGGCGTTCACCCATCGGCCGTTGATCAACAACTGTTTGGGCGATGATAGAAACGATCTCAACTCGGAGGGAACGGCATGTTCGGATGCGATCGACGTCGACATATAGCTAACTTTCTGCAGTGGGGATGAGGGTGGGGACCGACGTTTCATCGTAGCAGAATGGATACCGCCGGTTGGTGACCCCGCGCTCGAGATGGATGAAGAAAAATGTGAGTGTTCATCACTCGAACATCGACCAACCCGGCGTGAATTCGTTCAATAAGAATCAACTCATCGGATCACGTTTGGATGCGCAAAATTAGCGTTCGTTTCTCTGTGACGCGTGCAGTCCGCGTAAGAGATCGATTTTGTACGTACAGTGTTCTCGTGAGCGTGATCGCCGGGACTGTCCGGCCCGATATGTGCTGCGTCGCGAGTCAATGAGTCGCGGCGATGCGAGGCGATGGAAGTTGATGTGGGTGGGGCGGTTGGAACGTGGGACGTTCACCGCCTGAACAACAAGCTTTGATTCACAATCATCCGCGTCGCCGATGATACGATGTTCCCGAAGATGCAATACAGAGAGCTACCATTGATGATCAGAAAGGCTGCAGGGATGCCGCAGACATTGAGTGATTGGAATTTGAAACAGTCGATGAAGTCGGCGTTGGCGGTCGCAGAGGAGGGGGTGCAGAAGGGCGAGAACCCGTTCGGAGCAGCGATCGTTTCGCCTTCCGGTGAGCCAATCGCGGTCGCCCATAACACGGCGCGATCGACCAACAACCCGTCGGCGCACGCGGAGGTCAACGCGATTGCGAACGCATGTGAAAAGTTGCAACAACGTGACCTGAGCGGGCATTGGTTGGCCGCGACCGCCGAGCCGTGTCCGATGTGCCTGTCGGCCGCGGCACTCGCGGGGATTCGGCACATCGCCTTCGGTGCGAACCAGGTCGTTGTCAAAGAAGCCGGCTACGGGGGATTGGGGATCACCGGTCGCGAATTGGCGAAGTTGTTTGCCTGCGAGATCGACCTTCGAGGCTCGGTGCTCGGCAACGAATGCATCGCGTTGCTGTTGCGAAATCGCAAGCGAGGACGCGCGTAGGATAACGCGCCGAAGCTGCTTTGTTTGTACTTCGCCGCATCCGAGTGGTGCGTGGCGAGCATGATTTCGGGTGAAATGCCGTAGCGAACGTCGCCAAGACTTTCGGCGATTGACGAAGCCTGCCGAAACTCTTGGCGAGTTTCGCTACCCTGAAGTTCAGCAATGTTTTGGTCGAAAGTTTTAGGCGGCCTTGGATGTGGTGTTCGGCATTTCGGCGTGATTTTTCAGCGGAGTGGACAGGTCGGCGGCGGTGATCTGCCGGATGCCGGCGACTTGTCCGTGGACGAGCGCGGCGTGGACAAGCGATGCGAGTCGCGAGATGGAACCTTCGCTCGAATCGGCCAGTTGCGTAGCGGCGGAGACTGTGAACGCGGGCCGAGTGGCTCCGGCGTGCTGCATGGCTGCATTGACGCACCGGCGAAGTTCGCTCGCGTGGGGACGTGAGAGATGAAACGTTGCCAATCGATCCGCCGCCGCGATGCTGAATCGTTTCGAACCTGCCGAACGGCGTTGATGCTTACGAACGACGAGAACTTGCAGGTTACGAAGCCGGTTCGCTCGAGCCGAATACCATCCGGCCAGCAACGCGGCGCGATTGATGTCGGCGTACTTCAATTTCGTGGATGTTGTTTGCGACTGGTGCGTTTGAATCAGCCATAGCGTGCGGACTTGGCTGAGCGTTTCGACGTTGCCGCCGGTTCGCATCAGGCAACCGGTCAGCTCGTCGATCGATTGGTTTCGCCAGTTCGCGACGGCCGTTTCGAAAGCGGTCGAACCGAGTCCGGAGCTCGCCGCGAGTTGACGCAACCAAGTCGTCGATCCTGCTCCGGTCGACGCGGACACGACGCCGAGAGATCCCGGTCGACTGAGGAGACGTTGCAGCCAGGAGAACGCGGACGTGTGCGAGGCGATACGGAAATAGAAGTTGGCCGCGTCCCAGGGAACATCGACCATCGCGTGCGGTGAAAACGGGCTGGCGAGCAGCCCCCAATGACGCAGCACTTCCGGTGGTAATTCATGAATCGAGGCGGAGGGCGTCGGGTGAAAACGATCGTCGATTAACTCGCCACGGGTTGGTTCATTGTCCGTTCGGTTTGAGGATGTGTTCGCATTGGGGGCAAAGCCTTCGTGGGACGCGACGCGGTTTCGCGGGTACGTGTCACCGGCGTTGGCGGCGACCGTGTGGGGCTGCGTAACGAAACGTGGGGCGCTGTTCACCGAAGTAGGCCTCGTTGATTGAAGTGGTTGAATGGTTTGCGCGTTCAACGGACGATCGATTGACTATTTCATCGGCTAACGTGACGGGGCCACTGCGAGTCGTGCGACCGAGTCGTTAAACTCTGCCCGATGCAACGCCTCTGCGGGTTTGCGCTCGATTAACGGTTGCGACGGTCAACGTGAACCTCGCCGCCTTGAAACTTGAATCTTTCTGAGCCTTTTTGAAATGACGCGACGCTACTACGCCCCCGATTTAATGACCCAGCAACCGCTCGTCGAGTTGCCTTCGGAGGAGGCGATGCATGCCACCCGGGTGATGCGGGTGCAAGCGGATGATGAGGTTGAGTTGTTCGATGGAAAGGGCAACCAAGCCGCCGCCACAGTGAACTTTGTCGACCGGCGTCAATGTGTTTGCCGATCGGAGAAGCCCGAAAACATCGACCGCGAACCGAGCGTCTACCTGGAGTTGGCAATCGCGTTGCCCAAACCGGACCGGGCGAAGGAAATGATCGAGCGACTGACCGAACTCGGCGTCGCGCGGGTACTGCCGCTCGTGTGTGAGCGGACGCAGCGTCCGCCGGCGGATTCTTTGCTCGGAAAGTTGGAACGCATCGTCATCGAGTCGTGCAAACAATCCGGTCGAAATCAATTGATGTCGATCGCCCCGGTGATGAAGTTTCGCAAGTGGATGGAATCCGGATCATCGTTGCAGTCGGAAGGTTTTGCGCAGACGGCAAAGTCGATCGGGGAAGAAGATTCGCGTGAGGAAGATGCGCCGATTGAATCAGGCCAGCCGCAGTGGGACGCTCGATTGATCGCGATGCCGGGTGGCGAGTCGCTCGGGGATCTGATTGCGGGGTTGAAAGAGTCATCGAGGCAAAACTCATGGGGGCGTGTCAAAGTGCAGTGCGCGATCGGACCGGAGGGCGGCTTCAGTGATGAGGAGCTTTCCGCGTGCGTGGACGCCGGCATGAGTCCGATTGATCTGGGCAAACGGATCTTGCGGGTTGAAACGGCTGCGTGCGTGATCGCCTCGCGTTTGCTAGAGGATTGAGGGGGCGTTCACGCGGATCAGAGGGCGGTGACACCGCGTGATCGGCGGTCTTCAGGTGGGAATTAGGCCACCCGCAAAGGTTCAGGCTTCAAATGTCCAGGTGCGCCAAAATCGTGAGCTACGTTTGCGTGGAAGGATTTCTGTCCCCGCTGCGTTGGCGGGGCGATATCCGCATCACACCATTTTCGCTAGCCAATTTGGACGAGACGAAGACCGATGACCGCATTGATGACCGATACCCATAGCTTCGAATCATCGGCGCTTGGCGGGCTGCTGACGGACGATACGTTCTGGCCAGCCGAACCGCGGAGCCTGAATGAACTCGGCCTCTCGATCACTTTCGTCGAGTCGTTGCTGGTCAAAACCGTTCACCAAACGGGAACGATCAGCGGTCGCAACGTGGCCGCGCGATTGGGCCTGCCGTTTCGAATCGTCGAGCCGATCGTGGACGCGCTTCGGGTTCGCAAATACGTCGCTCACGTGCGTCCGGCGGCGTTCAACGATTACTACTACTCGTTGACCGAACTCGGGCAAAAAAGGGCTCAGGCACATTTTGCACAGTGCAGCTACGTCGGACCCGCTCCCGTTCCGCTAAACGATTACACGTTGAGCGTGGAAGCCCAGGCGGCGGGCGTTGACCCGATCGATCGCGATCAATTGCGAGAATCACTGTCGCGGATCTCGTACCAAGACGAGTTGCTCGACCAACTCGGCCCGGCGATCAACAGCAATACCGGGTTGTTCCTTTTCGGACCTCCCGGAAATGGAAAGACCACGATCGCTCGCAGTTTGACACGTTGTCTCGGTCAAGAGATTTGGATCCCGCATGCGATCCTCGATGACGGCAACCTGATCAAACTCAAGGACGACGCGTTTCACCAAGAGGCACCGATCCCGGAAGGGGACGGCAGCATGTTGAACTCTCAGGAATGGGACAAGCGTTGGGTCCGCATTCAACGGCCAAGCGTAGTCGTCGGTGGCGAATTGGTGATGGATAACCTGGAGGTACGCCATGATTCGCGATCGAACATGTGCGAAGCTCCGCTGCAGATGAAGAGCAACTGCGGTTGTTTGTTGATCGATGACTTTGGCCGTCAACGGATCGCCCCGGAAGAGTTGCTCAATCGATGGATCGTGCCGCTGGAAAACCGTTGCGACTACCTGACGCTGCCGACCGGAAAGAAGATTCAAATCCCGTTCGAACAGTTGATCATCTTCTCAACCAACCTGAATCCGGATGACCTCGTGGACGAGGCGTTCCTGCGTCGGGTGCCCTACAAGATCTTTGTGGATGATCCGTCGGAAAACGAATTTCGCATTTTGATGAAAACCGTGGGGGCTCAAATGGGTTTCCCCGAGACGCCGGAAGCCGCCGAGCATTTGCTCGCGTTCTACAAGTCAAGCAAGCGTGCGCCACGTCGTTGTCATCCTCGCGATTTGTTGACGCAGGTTGCGAACTTTTGCCGGTACCGAAAGATCCCGTTGACGCTGCGTCCTGAGTACCTCGATCAAGCCTGCAAGAATTACTTCAGCGCGTTGTAAGGATCGTTGCTTTCGCGGTTGATTTTGATTCGCCGCGTTTGCTGTCATCGTGTTCGTGTCATCGTTTTGCCCCGACACTGTTTGCTGTCCCCTTCGATTTATTCCCTTTTCTGATTCGTTTCAATGGCTGTCCAAAGCGTTCGCAAAATCGGGCCGGGTTATGAGCCGATCGCCGGCTATACCCTCGAGCAGAAGATCGGCGAAGGCGGTTTCGGCGAAGTTTGGCGTGCGAACGCGCCCGGTGGTTTGAAGAAGGCGGTGAAGATCGTCTTTGGGGCCACCCATGCGAATCGTGGTTCTCGCGAGCTGAAATCGCTCGAACGGATCAAAGGGGTGCACCACCCGTTCCTGTTGACGCTCGAACGATTCGGCGTGGTCGATGATCAATTGGTAATCGTCACGGAACTGGCCGACGGATCGCTCGAGGACGTGTTGAAGCGGCACAAGGACCGCGGTTCGTGCGGGATTCCCCGCGCGGCGTTGTTGTCGTATCTGCATGACGCCGCCGATGCACTCGATTATCTGCACAAGAGTTATCAGTTACAGCACCTCGACGTGAAGCCGGGCAACCTGTTGATGGTCGGCGGGCACGTCAAAGTCGGTGACTTTGGTTTGCTGAAAGATCTCCGCGAGACGGACAACTCCATCGTCGGCGGACTGACGCCAATCTACGCTCCGCCGGAAGTGTTCGATGGCCGGCCGAGCATGAACAGCGATCAGTATTCGCTCGCGGTCATGTACCAGGAATTGCTGACGGGAACGCGTCCATTCGCCGGGCGAACGATCGCTCAGTTGGCGACGCAGCACGTGCACGCGGCGCCGAACTTGGAGCCACTTCCGCCGGCCGATCGTGTGGCCGTCGCTCGTGCTTTGGAGAAAGACCCTGATCGGCGTTTTGAAAGCTGTCAGGAATTTGTCGATGCGTTGAAAACCCCGCGGCAGCGTCAAGACACAACAGTACAGCGAACCACAACGACGGCTTCGGTGCCAGAAGACGCGTCGGTCGAGGACCTGCCGAGTCTGACCGCCGACAGTAAACTGCTCCGCAGTCGCGTGACCGGACACGCGTTGATCGTGGCGATCGGTGGAGTCGGTGCAGAATGTCTGCACGAACTCCGCGGCCGGGTGGCGACTTTGCATTCGGCATGCCCTTTGGACCTTCACTCGGTGTTGATTGACACCGACATGCATACCATTCACGCCGCACGTCTGACCGAAGCGTCCGACCGGATTCCACCGGCCGCGATCATTCACACGCCGTTGCGATCGGCGTCGGATTATCGTGCCCGACCAACCGAGCATCTGCGGAACGTTTCGCGTCGATGGATCTACAACGTTCCTCGCAGCGGTGCGACCGAGGGCATGCGTCCGCTCGGTCGGCTCGCGATGGTCGATCATGCGGAGAGAATCGATAGCGAACTGCGCGACTCGATCGACCACCTCGCTGCGGTTTGCGGCGAACGGGTGCCGTCGATCTATTTGGTCGGATCGGTTTCGGGAGGAACGGCGAGCGGCATGCTGCTCGACATCGCGCCGCGTCTACGCACTTTGCTCGACGAAGCCGGGTTGGAGCACGCTCCTGTGTTGCCGTTGCTGTCATCGGTAGCGATGCAGGGCAACCCGCACCAAAGCGTCTCGTTGCACGATACTCATGCGGCTGTTTCGGAAATTCGGCACTATGTCACGCCGGGAAACAGCTATCCGGGAGACAACGGTGTAGATTGGCCGGGCGTTCCCGCCGTCCGCAATCCGTTGCGCGACGCCTATCTGATTCTCGACGGCGATCAGTCGTCGCCGGAATCCGCGTCGGCCTCGGCGACCATTGTGGATTACATTTGGGCGGACGCGACCGGTGCGGGCGAAATTTTGGCGTCCGCCCGTCGCTGTGACACGTCCGAAGGCGACGCGATGGCGAAGCCGATGATCCGCAGCGTTGGCGTGACGAGATTGAAGTGTGTCCGCGCGTTGGAGGAAAACCTTCTCGCCCCCGCAGCGGCCCGGCATCTGTTGCTGCGTTGGCTCGGCCGGCCGGCTGAGTCGCGAGAGATTGCTGGCCCGTTGGCCGAACGTCTCCGCAAACGATGCGACATGGATCCGGACGCGATGGTCGCAAAGATCCGAGCCCTCTTTGGAGCGAACGAAGCCGCGATCGTCGATCGGTTATCCTCTTTGCTGTCGCCGTTGAGTGATGAATCGATCACGCAATGTGAAACCATCGAGATGGTCATCCTCGGCAGTCTCGACGATGCAGACGTCGGATCCCAATTGCAGCGCATGGTTGCGGCTCAGATTGTTTCGCTGCGACGTGAACTCGTCGTGCGTCTGCAGGACGGACGCATCGACGTGACCTCCGCCGCACAAGCGATCGAAAAACTCATCGGGGAAACCCGCGAAATTTCCCGATTGCTTTCGGATCAGTCTGGAAAACACCCGAGCAAGATCACTGACGGTGGGCACACGAGCGACGATGAACTGGTCAATCGGCTCGAAGCCTCGGAGGCACTCGCGCTGCAACGTTTGATGGCGATCGCGCAGCAGTTGACCAGCCAATCGTATATGCGGTTGAGTAGGCAACTCGAGGGATTGCACACGCATTTGTCCGAGGCTGCGATCGGAATCGCTCGTGCGGTGCGAACGGTTCCTGGTGACAACCGTGACACCGAAAATCCGTGGACCGAAATGCCGCAGGAGATTCAGCTGCGATTGCCTCAAATCCTCGACCACCTGCACGGTGAAACCGCACAGCGTTGGTTGATCGCCCCGGTTCGTAGTCCAGAGTCGAAGTGGGACGTCGAGGCAATGGCGACGGACTTGGTCGCGAAATGTCTTCCGATGGTGGAGGACGTGATCGACCAACACCGCCGCGCGACGGAATCGTCGTCTACGACCACTTGCAGCGACGGAGTGTCGAGCACCGCAGGGGGGAAGACCGCGAACACCGCATCGCTCGGAGTGAGGGTCGAAGAAACAGCACAAAAGACAGCCACGGTGACGGCGTTCTACATGAACTCGGAAGATCGCGAGCCGGCATCCGCACCGATGAAGACGCAAGAGTTCAGCCCCACCGGCGGACAACGAAACCGTTGGAATGAGCAAACGACGATTGAATCGGCGTTGAAGGTTGCTGTTCCGGGCTTGCTGCAATGCGGCGGTCGTCAACGTCTCTTGCTGTTCGTTTCCAGTGAAGGTGAACGCGAGCGGTTGGAGCCGAAGGTATCCGCGGCTCACCAAGGATCGTTGACGACGGTGGTGATCCCAGGAATCACACCCGTGCTCGTTCACGAAGCCCAACAGATTCCAGTCGACAGCGTAATCAAACGCTTCGAAGCACTCACCGGCGGCAACACCCAAGTCAGCAAACGATTGCACGCCCGCACCGACGTGCAGTGGAATCAGGTTTAGTCAAAACCCCCGAGCAAACCGTAGCGAAAGTCGCCAAGACTTTCGGAGGGCAGCGCTGTTGCGTCTCGACCGGCCATTTTCGCTGCTAGTGGTGCGACACGATCAAGAATGAGGGGTTCACGGGCGTAGCGAAAGTCGCCGAGACTTTCGGCGATTCCCGAAGCCTGCCGAAACTCTGGCGAGTTTCGCTACCATGAAATTAGGTTTTGACGCGCCCCCGACCGGATCCGGCGCACCGTGTGGTTATCCGCCGAACCGGATCAAGTGCAGGCCGCGATACCGGCAACTTGTTGGGAAATGCCGATTGGATTCATCGCGGCTTGGGCGAAATCGCCCTACTCATCCGAAGGTGCGTTTTCGGCGAGCTTGGATAAGTGCTGTTCGATCTTGGAAAGCGACATCGCGATACCAAACAAGGCACCAGTGCCTCCACAGAAGAAAATGGAGGCGGTAATGTAGAAAAAGTTGTTCATCTGACCGATGCCAGCAATCGCTGCGCGCTCCGTAGCTTGGGAATTGGGCTGAGGGTAACTACCAGGGATTGAGCATTGGTTCCTGTCGGATAACGGTTGGGCAGACCGGACGGGTAGAGTCCATGTGGCTGTCTGAAAGTGGACGCAATTGCGATTCGGCGCAGTCCGTGGTTATCCAGCGTTTTCCTTGCGGAATGCTTGACGTTCGCGTTCCAGCGTAGCATGTGACGCGTGTCCAAACCACCAACCGGCGAGTGATGGGCGGCCGAACATGGGCAGCCAGAGACAGCCGAAGGCCACAAACACCAAAAGATGACCGCCGAATAGCCATTCATTTTGGCTTGGGGTGGCTTCGAAGTACATCAGGGATAGGAAGCAGGCGACTGCGGTCAAAGTCGAAAATGTGCTCGCGGTCGCCGAATTGCGGAGACGGATCCGTCGGCTGCATGTTGGACAGCGTGCAGCAGGAAAAGCCAAACGAAGTCGGCTTAGCGAACCGTCGCAAACCGGGCATTGTGTGGTCGCCCGGTTCTTTCTCGGTTCAGGTTGAATGTGAGTTGGCTGGTAAGGGTTGAGTCTCGGTCTCACGCATTCAACTTTAGTCGGGTAATGTACGTACTCCCGGGCGGCGAACAACGGGCGCGTGTGGGCAATGCAAATTCGTCACATACGTTCCGCGGTATTGGGTATCCCGAAAGGTGATACGCACGACGTACGTAGCCGGAGTCGCCAAGACTTCGAAGGCAGGCCTAGTTGGCGTTGGCTGGTTGGCGTTGGCCGGGTGTGTGGCCTGAACTCTTGGCGAGTTGAGCTACGTGTTCTACCCACGCGATTTTTTCGCCCAAGCATTCTATTCGTAACGGATACCACGCAGCGGCGGTCCGGTGGGGGCCGAGGCGCTGTAGGCGCTCGGCGTGCCTGCGGCGGTAGTTGTCGGAGCCGACCATGCAGACGTTCCCGCGACTGGATAATTCGGCGAGGTCGTACCAACCGTTGCACCGAAAACGGTGTTGCCGGGGTTAGAAGGGCCGCTGGCGAGTTGCATCAGGTCGACGCGGTTGGCGGTCGCGGGCATGGCGAATAATTGGGGATCGCCGGAGAGCAATTGGTTGATGCTGTACGTGGCGACGCTGAGCTGCAACGCCAACGGGGGGCCGGTGGCCGGGAACAGTTCGATTTTGACTTGATGCGGCAGCACCGTGTCCACTTCGGCGAAGTATTCGTGTTCGCTCGCGAAGCTCTTGGCGACAAGGCGTTGGTTTGGCGAATAAAGGAACAGGTGTGTGATGTAGCCGGCGGCGGGTTCGATGAAGCAAACCCGTTGATAGGTTCCAACTGCACTCGGGACGGCCGTGCGGACTTCGATCAAACCGTCGGTGCGGGTGACCGGTCCGGAAATCACCGTGTTCGGGTCCAGGCGTGCCAGTCCGATCGCTTCCATCATCCAGCTCGGGTCGACCGGCAAGATCGCTCGGTCCAGATTGCGTGAATACTGTTCGTGGGTGGCATGGTAGAGCGTTTGCGTCATGCCCTCAGGAACCTCGAACCAGAACTCCTGCGAGTTGCTGCCCAGATCGATGCCGCTGCCCATGATGATCGGGACGCTCGCCTTGAGCCGGAAATTGCGTTCGCGTTGCAGGTGCATGTTCGCGGACAATTTCGGCACCGCGGACATGCTCAGCACGTCCACCGTGGCAGAGTTGGTCGACAGTTCGCGGATCGCGTCGGACCGGTTGATCGCGGTGGCGAGGGCCTGAATGTCAGGCGTTTCTTGGAAAACGACCGGGGGCGGTGGAGTGTTGGAGACGGTCACGGTTCGAGCGCAACCGGCGCACAGGAGCATCCCGAACGCGATGATCATGGCGGTGCGTACGTCATGCATTACGAATTTGGGCTCCCTGCCACAGCGCGTTCGGACGGCGTCGTCTTATTCCACTTCGCGATACAATAGATCGACGAGTTGCTCTTGTAGGCTTTCTGCTTCCCCCGCGGCAATGGCACAAATTTCGATCGCCATCACCGATCCGTCCGCGGTCGATTCGAGTTGCAACATTTCGGCAGGCGGCCGGGGCGGAGCGGTTTTGGCGGCCTCGTTTTGTTCGTTTTCGGCATCCGGATCGTCACTGTCAGTGACGCTTTCGTCGGTCAACTCGCGGCTCGCCTGAGCATCCGGATTCGTGAACGACGCTGACTCGTGCGGTTTCAGGGCCCGTTTCCGCAGCAGCATCAACGCCAACAGGTATCGCATTTTCGTTTTCCCAGGATGCCCCTCCATCGACCGCAAAATGTCGATCAAGACCTCCGGTGGTGCGAGTTCTCGTTTTTTCTCTTCAGGCAGCGGGACCCGGTTTTTCCAGTGCCCGACGCAGCCATCAGGCGGCCCGTTCCAGGCGCTGGCGGAAATGTCTGCTCGGTGAAATTCCTCGTCGCCCTCGGTGACCACGGAGTAGTAGTACTCGCCGGGTTCGAGCGGGCGGTTCTCCACGCTGCAGCGACGCGTGGTTCGCCCGATTTTGTATTCGCCAATCATTCTCGTTCACGCATGGAGTTAACTGTCTTCGGATGTGGCAACAGGGGTAGCAGGGGTACCGCACCGGCCTGTTACATTATTAGCAAATCCAGATCTCCCAATGAAAGGTAGACGTTGAATACCGAAAATGCATCCAATCCGCCCGGCTCACCGAGTGTACCATCCGCGGGCCAAGCGTCTGCAGATCAGGCGTCCGCAAATCAGGCATCGGGCGAGTCCTCGGGGGATTACGCACCCGTGGTCATGAACGATCAACTCGAGAACGACCTCCGGCAGCTCATCCGTTTGGCGATCGCCGAAGACCTCGATGTTGCCGTCGATTGGACGACCGTGGCGATGATCGATGCCGACCGACGTGGAGCCTGCGAGATTGTTTCGAGGGCTGATGGTGTCGCCGCGGGCGTGGCTTTGGTGCCGTGGGTTATTGACGAATTCGATGCGGATTTGGACGTGGAGGTTCTCGTCGGCGAGAGCGAAACGTTCACGCCCGGTACGGCCTTGGTCCGGCTGTCGGGATCGGCGCGAGACCTGTTAACGTCCGAACGAGTCACATTGAACTTGCTCTCGCGGATGTGCGGGATCGCGACGATGACGCGGCGGTATGTCGAACTGCTCCAAGGCACCTCGGCCCGGTTGTACGACACCCGTAAAACCACCCCCGGCATGCGACGTCTGGAGAAGTACGCGGTTCGCTGCGGCGGTGGACACAATCACCGCACCGGGTTGTTTGACGGGTTCCTCATCAAAGACAATCACCTCGCGCTCGGGCGATCGAAACTCAGCACCGATTCCGACGACGCTTCCAAACCCACTCGCCTATCGGCCGGCGAGGCGGCTCGACGGGCGGTTGAAATGCGGGGCGGTTTGATGAACCATTTGGTTGCGCCGAAGATTGTCGAAATCGAAGTCGACGGGCTCGATCAGTTCGATGAGGTGCTGCGGACCGGCGTCGATATCATCCTGCTGGACAACTTTTCGATCGACGATTTACGCACCGCGGTGAAGGCACGTGACGAAGCCGGCGTCGGTGTTGAGTTGGAAGCGTCGGGCAACATCAATATCGACACGATCGCTACGGTCGCTAGCACCGGTGTGGACCGAATCAGCAGCGGAGCATTGACTCACCAAGCGACCTCGTTGGACTTGGGAATGGATTGGACCGAGGGTTTTGCGACCTAGGGTAGTGCAGTTTGACACTCCTTCGCATACGCATCGCTTTTTGTTCACCATGTCATCGACACCTACGGGTTCCCCCGCGCTCACCCCATCGGTGGGCTCACGTTCAGCAACCTCGATTCTCGGCGGGCGTCACTGGTTCGAATTTTTGCAACCATTGTTAGACGCCGCCTCGATCATGGCATCCCTGATCGCGGTCAAAATGTTCGCACGCGGCTACGTCGATGAAGCCGCTTGGGCGATGGGTTTGCTCGCGATCATTGTCTTCTTCCTCAGCAGTAAACTGACCGGTCTGCAGCGTCCGGATCGCCAAATTACCGTTGACGGAGAGATCATCAGCATCATGACGACGTGGGTCCTGACGGTCTGCGTCCTGGCGGTGACTGCGTTCGCAACCCGTTACGGTTCGCAGTTCGCTCGCAGCGTGATGTTCGCGTGGATTCTGACGAGCCCCGCGTTGATCGGTTTGACGCGGATGTGTTTGCGGATCGTCCAGGTCGGATTGCTGCGACGGGGCATCGGATCACGCCGCGTCGCCATCGCCGGTTGGAACCAACTCGGCCAGCAAACTCGATTGAACGTCGAAGGTGAACCCGCGCTCGGGCTGCAGTTTGCCGGGTTTTACGATGACCGAAACTCCGACCGATTGATCGCGGATCTCGAGGGCGGGAAAGGTGCCGAAGACCTTGGCGATTCTTCCGCGGGGTTGCTCAAAGGCAATCTCGACGAACTCGTCACGGCCGCGCGTTCGGGCGAAGTCGAAACGGTTTTGATTACGTTGCCGATGCGAGCCGAAAAGCGGATTCGTTATCTGCTCGACGAACTCAGCGACTCGACCGCATCGGTTTATATCGTGCCTGACTTCTTTGTTTTCGAATTGTTGCACTCGCGATGGACGCAGGTCGGTGGCTTGCCGGCGGTAAGCGTTTTCGAGAATCCATTATTCGGTATCGATGGAGCAGCCAAGCGTGTTGCGGACTTGGTCCTGGCGACATCGGGGCTGATTATGATCTCGATTCCGATGTGTTTGATCGCGATCGCGGTCAAACTAAGTTCGCCGGGGCCCGTGTTCTTTCGTCAACGACGGTATGGGCTCGACGGCCAAGAAATCCGCGTCTGGAAGTTTCGTTCGATGCGGGCTTGTGACGACGGTCCGGTCGTCAAACAAGCGACCGCGAACGATCCTCGGATCACCCGGGTCGGCGGAATCCTCCGTCGAACGAGTCTCGATGAGCTGCCACAATTGTTCAACGTGATCGAAGGGACGATGAGTCTCGTCGGGCCGCGACCGCACGCGAGTGCCCACAACGAACAGTATCGCGGTTTAATTCGTGGCTACATGCTGCGGCACAAGGTCAAACCGGGAATCACCGGGTTGGCGCAGGTCAGCGGTTGCCGTGGGGAAACGGAAACGCTCGACAAGATGCAAAAACGCGTCGAGTACGATCACCAATACATCCGCACTTGGTCGTTGTTGCTCGATCTGAGAATTCTCGCTCGAACGATGCTCATTTTCTGGAAACAGCCCGAAGCGTATTGAGGCAAAGCGTTCGATGCCGTTATCCTGCCTGGCAACTAGATGCCTGGAATGCGCGCACCTCGGAGGCTAATCGATGCCGACCATCGCAGAGTTTGAGCAAACGATCGACACCCGATACGAGCAGTTGAGCCAATTGCTCGACCTGACGACCCAGCAGGAGTCGGCGATCGAGCAAGGGCATATGAACGAGTTGATGCGATTGCTCGGGGTGAAGCAGCGATTGATCGAACTGTTCGTCGCGACGTCGGATCAGTTCAAACGAGAGTTCGACTCGTTCGAGACGCAGCCGACTGTTTCGCAGGCACACCGCGAACGCAACCAAGCGTGCAACACGATGCACCAAGAGTTGCTCGCCCGAGAAGCCAAATGTCAAGAAACGCTGACGACCAGCCGCGACGAGATCGGCGAGCAATTGATGCGTGGCGAAGGAGCACGTCGCGCCGTCGCTGGCTATCAACAAACCTCTACCCCCCGCCCACAAGGCGGCGGTTTGGACCTATCGAGCGACGGTTGAAACGGAACCGAGTACGAGCCCCGTCTGAGGACTCACCACCCGTCCGGTGTTGGAATCGATCGAGTCGAATCAATCCGCGAGATCCAGGCATCGGTTTTTCATCAGGATCGCAAAGACGCCGAGGAAGTGCCCGTCGCGGACTTCGCATAGCTTTGGTTCAAATTGCGGAATCTCGCTCACATTGCGGAGTCTCGCCCGCAGGGTGGATTGACGACATGGTGCCCAATGTCTCACCATCCTGGGTTGGGAACCGATTCGAAAACCTCGATAAGCTAATTTGCTGTCGTCTTGGTTGCCCTGGCGTGTGACATGGCTGACGCCGAGCGGCTGGTGATTTTTCGGATGGGTTCATCGTTGCAGTTATACTGGCTCGTTTGCGTAGCGATGCATTTGCCGTGGCGATGACGGTTGTATCTGCCGATCCCTGCGAGCGTTTCATTTACAGAGCGAGAATAGGCGGATGAGTACGCTGGATTCAAAAGAGACCGGCGAATCAGCGACCCGCGAATCCCTTTTGCGACGGGCTCAGGCGGACGCACACGGATCGGCGTGGGAGGAATTGCTTCAGTATTACGAGCCGTTCGTGCGGCGAACCCTTCGCGCGATGGGAGTGGAGGAAGGCGAGGCAGACGATGTTTGCCAGCAAGTCTTGGCTCACCTTTGGGGGCGTCTCGTCGACTTTCAACCCGATCACGAACGCGCACGATTCCGTACTTGGTTGACGCGTATCATTCGCAATACGGCCGTGAGTGAGTACCGCAAACGGATGCGGAGACAACGTGTTTCGTTTGCGGAGAGCAGTATCTTAGAGAGCCTCGCCGGGGACTCGTCGGACATCGAACAACGGATCGAAGACGAATGGCAACGCTACCTGGTGGATCTCGCGATGGAGCGGATTGACGAGATCTTTTCCGGGAACGCCGTCGAGGTGTTCTTGCGCAGTGTCGAGGGCGAATCGGCTGCCGATATCGGCCAGAGTCTTGGGATTCACGTCGATAGCGTCTATGTTTTGAAAAATCGAGTCAGGCGGCGCTTGGTACACGAAATCAAGGTCATCCGCGAAATGCTGGAGTTTCCAAGCTAGTGGTGCGTCACGATCAAGAATCAGGGTTCAAGGCCGTGGCGAATGTTGCCAAGACTTTGGGTGATTCACGAGCCCTCCCGAAATTCATGGCGAGTTTGGCTACCCTGAAAATAGGCTTTGACTCACCACAAAGTTCGATGGCAGGAAACGAAAGTGGTGAGTGGTTTGGATAGCCGAAAATCCCGGCGAAGCGACCGGCTCGGGTCCGTCGCACATGAGTTGTACCGCGCGTCTTTTGACGCCCAGCAGGACGAGCGGCAAGGCGAGAATCCATCCGGTGATTTGAATCCGCTCTACAACACGATACGCAAGATTCGGTCCCGATACAGCGATCCTGAATTTGCCGGCCGCGGAGGGATGAAGGAGGTTTATCGTGTCTACGATGCCAAGACCGCTCGCCACGTCGCGTTGGCGAGACCTCTGGCCAAACACGGTGACGAACACTTTGATGCGTTCTTGCGCGAGGCCCACCTGACCGCCCGGCTGCAGCACCCGAGTGTGATTGATGTCTTCGACATCGGCGTCGATGAAGAGGGCAAGCCGTTCTTCACGATGGAGTTCAAGCGAGGCCAATCGCTCAAGGGGATCATTCAGGATTTGTCAGAAGGAAAGCGGACGGAAGAGTTCCCGCTGCGAACCCGGTTGGGGTGGTTCCTGCGAATTTGCGAAGCGGTCGCGTATGCGCATTCACGCCGCGTTCTGCACCTGGACATTAAGCCGGGAAATATTCAAATCGGAGAGTTTGGGGACGCGAAACTGTGCGACTGGGGACTCGGCGTCGTTGTGCCCGACAAAAACAGGCTCCGCGATTCGGAGGTGCTCTTGGACCCCGATCTGTATGGACCGCTCTTCGTGGACGTTCGAGGCACGCCTGCCTACATGGCGCCTGAACAAAAGCGACGCCAGACGAAGAAGACCGTGTTCATGGACATCTATGCTCTCGGCTGCGTTTTGCATGAACTCGTTTTTCTCAAGCCATGCGTTGATGACGTCAAAGATGTCAGGACGGTGGATCCTGGATTGATCGCGATTATCAAGAAAGCGACTGCGGACGATCCGACGTCGAGGTACGACGACGCGCAGGCGTTGCACGATGATATATCTCGATGTTTGAACGGGTTCAGTCCTGCGGTCGAAAGTGCCAATCTGTTTCGCGAGATGGGATTGTTCTGGCGGCGTCACCGCGAGGCGTGCATGACCGTTCTCTGCGCGTCCCTGGCGTTGGCGATCTTCATCGCATACTTCGTTTGGCAACTCAACACGAGACACCAGATGGCAGAAGCCGCTCGGGTCAAGGCGGTGGAATCAGGCCTCGCCGCGCTCGCTGCGAAGGCGGAAGCGGACGAAGCAAGACTGTTTGCGGAAGACTCTTTGGCAAAGTATTTGGAGAAGAAGAACGAAGCCGAGGTGCTCGATAAGAAAAGGGAACAGTCCATCATTACTATGATGACGGGACGGGTTTGTGATATCGCTCTCGTTTCGGGATCGGGTTACTCGGAAGCCATCGAGATGGCGATCAAACATTACGATGACCTCGTCGCGGACGCGCCCGAACACAATCCGCAGCTCTGGCGGGACAAGTTTTGGTTGCACTTCCTATCGCAAGACTTCGCCGCCGCGGTAGGGTTGCTCGATGACGGCAGAAAGGTGGACGGCGATCTCGCTGTCTTGGCCCGTAAATACGCATCGCAGTGCAACGAAGAAGGTTACCTACCGGCGGAGCAGTTTTGCGACCTTTTGGTGGACCTCGTGAAGCGGAGGAGGCGGATCGCGATGGTGCATCGCATGATCGAGCTCGATCAACGTTTCCCACGGAGCATGGAGGAGCGAACGCAAATTGTTTCGCAATGGGTGCGAATCAACAACGATAGCTTGCCGGGGATTGAAGTTACCTATTTGCCATCCTCGCAATCGATCCGGTTGCACGGTCCGATCGAACGTTTAACGGTCCAGTTCGGTCTCGACCGGTTGTCGGCTGTTGTGAAGGTGAATCTGTTGCAGTCGCTGCGTCCGATCCGGTTGGATCTTCGCGAGACGGCAATCCACGACCTATCCGAGTTGGCGGAGTTGGACCTGATGCAGGTCGATATTCGACAAACTCCGGTGACCGATCTCGGTCCCCTTCGTGCGATCCGCAGCTTGAGGACGGTCATCGTTGGCAAGGACCAATTGCCAGCGAAGGTTCTGCGGAGTCTTCCGCCATGGATTGAGGTGATCGAAGAACCGAACGGTAGCTCTTTGTAGCCCGCTCGCAGTGTTCGTGCCCGCTGATCATCTTCTCTGGATTAGCGCACCGGCGTACATCCGGTGGTGAAGTGCAACTGCGAGCTGACCATTGGTCTTCGAGAGAACGCAGTTGAAAAAGGACGTCGCCAGACTTCGGAGGGGCGCCGGCCTTCGGTGCCCTGAATTCTGGCGAGTCCAGCTAAACGGATCAAACACGCCCTATCCCTCCCGGTAGCGAAACTCGCCAAGAGTTTTGGCGGTCCCCCACGACTCACCGAAAGACTTGGCGTCTTTCGCTACGGCTGCAGTGCGATCTCGCCGCTCAATTGGGGGCTCGAAGGGAATCGCTGGCTGCTTTAGGAACTAATTCGGAAAAAATTTCTTCCTGCTGTTAAGAACCGCCAAGCTCGCGCGAGTAGTTGATTGTCTGCCCTTCTCGGCGATCTGCCGGACGTGTCATTGGTGCCGCGTTTTGGCCCAGTTTCCGCAGTTGCGCGAGCTGGCTGCGTTCGTTGAGAGGGCGACGATCCATATCCCTCAAAATTATTAGTAGAGAGAAGAGCATGTGTAATCGTTCAAAGATCGCTCGGCCGGCCAGCCGGCGAGTTGCCTTCACGCTAGTGGAACTGCTGGTGGTGATTGCAATCATCGGTGTTCTCGTTGGCTTGTTGCTGCCCGCCGTTCAGGCTGCCCGCGAGGCGGCTCGACGAATGAGCTGCAGCAACAATTTCAAACAGATCGGCTTGGCTGTTCACAACTACCACTCCGCCTACAACCAGCTTCCGACTCACATGTCGGGGACCGATCGGCCCGGAGTGAACGGGGACGGTGTTAACTCGCAAACGCTGTGCAACGGAATGCGGCACAGTATTTTCGTTGGATTGCTGCCGTTCTTCGAAGCCCAAGCCTTGTGGGAGCAGGTTTCCAATCCGCTGGCGATGCGTGTCGACGGCAATGCATCCGCGACTCCCGGAAACGCCACGCTGCCTTGGATCGCGTTTGGGCCGACTCCCCAAAACGCACAGTATCCGCCGTATCTCACCGAAATCCCAACGTTGCGTTGCCCGAGTGATCCCGGGTTTGGGCTTCCCTCATTCGGAAGAACGAACTACGCCGCCTGCCTCGGAGACAGTCCATTCATGGGCGCCGCCGGAGCGTATAACAACCACTTGAACACCGCATCGCAGCTGGTGACGCAAACCCGCGCGGCGCAGCGGGGGATGTTCGTTCCACGACAAACGATGAAGTTCCGCGATGTTCTCGACGGGTTGGCGAACACGATCATGGCGGGAGAAATCGCCACCGACTTGGGCGATCGCGACGTAAGAACGACTCCTTTGGGGAACAATCCTGACGTCACGCTACGTGCGATCAACAATGTCAACGGACAGGCTGAGACTCCGGTAGGGTTTCCGAATCAATGTAACCTGAACGACGATATCGATCCGACTCGCCCGAGTTTCTGGAGAGGGCAAGGCGTCGCCGTCCAAGCATTGTCCGAACACAACATCACCGCGATGCGTGGGTTCCGGTGGGCAAGCGGCGTTCCGTTGTGCAGCGGTATGAACACCCTGTCGCCACCGAACAGCCCACTCTGTACGACGCGAAGCAATCCAGTCGGCGTGAATACCGCGGTCCGTCGTAACGGTTTTATGTCGCCTAGCAGTAGGCACGCGGGTGGTTGTCACGTTTTGTTGGGAGACGGTGCGGTGAAGTTCGTGACCGATTCCATCGACTCCGGCAATCAGAATGCCGTCCCTGTCGCTGAATTGGGAACAGGAACCAGTGCTCCTGGGTCGCAGAGTCCGTACGGTCTTTGGGGAGCTCTCGGCACCCGAGCGTCCAAAGAAGTCATCCAAGAAGAACTGTAAACTTCTCGCTGTTGATGTGGCATGAGGATCGTTCTTGGTTCTCATGCCATGCAAGAACAC
This sequence comes from Aporhodopirellula sallentina SM41, assembly GCF_000346505.1. Taxonomy (GTDB): domain Bacteria; phylum Planctomycetota; class Planctomycetia; order Pirellulales; family Pirellulaceae; genus Rhodopirellula; species Rhodopirellula sallentina. Next base: position 18,281 of record NZ_ANOH01000206.1, on the reverse strand, counting down.
GCGACCGATCATTCGGCACCGCAAAGCCAGTACTGACGGTTGCTGTCTGGAAACTCGGTCGCGTGCATTTCATGGTTCGTTCGACAAACGAACGAGCCGTCCTTTCGTCCCTACGTGTTTCTGATGTCTCAAATAAATATGCGTACCGCTCTTAGTATCGTCCTTCTTCTTATGCTTCAGTTTTCCATCGGCTGTGGCGGCGACAACAAGCCAAGTCTGATTACCGAGGGTGGTGGTATGACGATCGAGGAGTTTGAAAAGATGCAGGCCGACATCCAGAAGAAAGATATTGAGCGTCGAATCGAGGAAGGTCAGCAAGGTGCGGAAGAAGAATTGGAAGAATGGGAAAAGCAACAGGAAGAGAAAGCAGCCGGAACAGGATCGGAGCAATGAAAACTGACGATACGAGCCAGCCGAAGTCTGGCATCGATGCTATCTCAACGCGGCAGCTAACTTCCCGATTGCGCGGACGTGGGAACGCGACGCTGCGTCGAGTGGCAATGGTTGTGTTCGCTCTGTGTCATTTCGTGTGGTTACCCAACGCGCATTCGGATTATCGGTTCGAATATCTTGGCAAGGCTTTGGAAGTGGAGGGAATGCATATTTGGGGAGCATCACCTGTGATCGGGCCAGATGGGCGAGTCCATCTCTTCGTCGCGCAGTGGCCCATCAACACCCAAAACAACTTCAGTGGCTGGTACAAAGATTGCGAAATCGCACACTACGTGGGTGACGATCCCGCAGGGCCGTTTGAGTTCGTTCGCGTTGCGGTATCCGATCGCGATGGCCGCTTCAACTCGCCGCACAATCCCACGGTCAAACATATCGATGGCAAGTACGTTCTGTGCTTTATTGTGAACGAAGACAATAAGCTCAAGACGCAGCGCATTGTGATGTTGATCGCGGATAGCTTGGATGATGACTGGCGGCCCGCTGCAGGTGCAGAGTCTGATGGTACGATGCTGCGGAAATCAGACGTGCCGAGCGACTGGAACTACACGGCGCGACTCGGTGTTTCCAACCCAACGCTTTTGAAGTTTCAGGGAAAGTACCTTCTCTACAACAAATCTGTTGTCAATAAGAACGTGTCCGCGCGCGGTGGTTCCTACACGTACGGGGTTGCGGTGTCGGATACGCTTGAGGGGCCATACATCCACCATCCCGAATCGGTTACCCCACTGTGGTTTGGGATCGAAGATGCGTACGCAGTTGAATTCGATAATGCGGTGCATCTCTTGACTCGAGACTTCGGCGGAAAGAAAGGATCGCACGGCGGAGGCCTTTGGTGGTCATCGAAGGATGGATTTCGGTTCGAAAAGAACAAGGTCAGGCGATCCTTTGAGCATCTGACTCACTACATCGGCAAAGAAAAACTCCAGAACGCGGCAGTGCACCGAGGAGACCTTTCCGGCCGTCTCGAACGCCCGCAATTGCTTAGCATCGACAACCAACCAGCGTATCTATATGTGGCGACAGGCACGAACGAGAACCGACGTTGCGGAAGCTGTTCGCATGTATTTCGCGTGATAGATGAAGAGTAGAGTCTTCACGTAGGTCCGTCTTTCCAAGACGGACATCCCTTGAGGTCGAGGGAGTTGATTCGGCGGAACCGCTTTAATGACCCCAGCAATCGCGTGTCGAAATCATCTCGACACCGCCGTTGCTTGGATTCCTCGCAGGAGCTTCTTTTGTGGAAACAAATGCGGCAGGACGTGTGGCGGTTCTCGGTCTTGGAAAGACCGAGCTACGTGGGGGAACACTACTTTTTTCGTCGTAGCGTTAGCAAACGAATCTCGATGCCTTGGTCGCCTTGAATTTTGCTGGCACTTAGTTGGAGTGTCCCGTGACCGGATGGCAATGTCAGGTGGCCGATGGGGAGTTGCTGCCAAGCTTTCTCGTAGCCTTCGGTTCGTGCCACGCGGTCGAAGTCGGTGGCGACGTGCCCCGGTGGAGTCGATTGGTTGACAACGGTTGATGTCGACGGGGAGGCGGCTTCGTCGGAATCGCTGGGTGTGAACGAGAGCGTCAGTTCGGTTCCGAGGGCCTGTTCGTCGCTGGCGTACCAAAGTTCCGCGTCGAAGCTGCCTTCGGCAATCACGTCAACGTCCCAGCGGATCGTATCGTCCGCGTTTGTCCAATTGGAAAAGTAGGTGCTGTTGGGGTGTCGGCTGCTGCGTCGGATTGCGCCCGTTGCGGTGGCGTCGCGCACCGGCAATTGGGTCCACTCGCTGTCGGGATGACCGACCGGGAAGGTAGGCTCTTGGTGATCACGCCGATCGTTCGACGCGGTTTCTTCTCTCCACCGGTGAAGCTTCTTTTTCAACCGCGCAACGACGACAGGGTGCTCTTTGGCGACGTCGTTCTGTTCGCCGCGGTCGCTCGAGATCTCGTACAGCGTTCCGTCCAGGTGGTATCGGTAGTGCTGCGTGCGGACGGACGCGCGTCCCTTCCAAGTCGAGAACAATGCACGATGTGGTGAATCGTGCGGTTCGGATCGGCCGGTCAGTTGATCGGCAAATGAAACGCCATCGAGTGGCCCACGCGTCTCGCCAATTTCGGCTCGGCAGAACGCGGCCAACGTCGGAAGCAGATCGATCGCACCGGCGACGGATTCAATCTCGGTCCCCGGTTGGATTTGCTTTGGCCATCGAATCAAACAGGGCGAACGCAAGCCTCCTTCGTATACTGATCCCTTCTGGCCCCGCAGCCCACCATTGAAACGGCGACCGTTCGGCCCGTTGTCGCTGAAGTACACTACCACGGTATTGTCCGCGATCTCAAGAGACTCGAGTGACTTCAGCAAACGGCCAACGTTCCGATCGATGTTCTCACACAACGCCAGGGCGGCGCGGGTATGTTGTTGGTTTTCTCGCCGGGCGTTTTCTTTCCGCGGGTCGGGAACGATGTCTTTATCAGCGAACGGAGCCCAATCGGAATCGGGAACCTGCATAGGCGAATGAGGCGTGTTTAGCGGCAGGTAAACGAAGAAAGGGGACTGACGATGTTTCTTGATAAATTCGATCGCATGGTTGGTCAGGTCGTCCGTCAGGAATCCATCGCCACGAACAATCTCGCCGTTGTGTTCGAGGATCGGAGAAAAATAGTTGCCCCAATGACCGCTGCAGAAACCGTAGAAGTCGGCAAAACCACGCGAGTTCGGATGATAGGGAGCCTGCATTCCCGAATGCCATTTTCCGTAGGCAGCAGTTTGATATCCGGCGTCGGAAAACACTTCGCCGATGGTGCGTTCGCCGAGATGGAAGCGTTCGCCACCTTGCGACGTGCTGTAGACGCCCATCCGGCTGTGGTAGCGTCCGGTCAAGAATTCCGCACGTGTTGGTGAGCAAACCGCACAGACGTAAAAGTTCTTCAGGTTCGCACCGTCGCGGGCGAGCGAGTCGATGTGTGGCGTCTTTAAGTTTGGATTCCCGTGAAGACTCAGATCGCCCCATCCTTGGTCGTCCGCCAGGATGACAACAACGTTTGGACGTTCAGTGCGAACATTCTGAGTCGAGTCGGCCGACTCGGTCGCTGCCGAACTGGGGATACCTACGGTCAACCAAAGTGACAAGGCGGCGAACGTGATGACGTTGATGGCTCGCTTCATAATTGGCCTCAATGGTGGGACTACGATGACGTGGAGGGGAGGACGGCAGGGTGTGTCGGGCTTCAACTGAGTTTCAGTTGACGTTCAGATAGGCTTCACGCGAACAATTTTCCGTGCGCCGGGGCATCGCGGTCGGATCTCTTTTGCCGCGTCACGCTCGGCACTCTATCCTAGTAGATTTTGTTTAGCGGTGGGCGAGTTGCCGCTGTTTGCCTGCAAGGGAGAGTTCTCTGTGCTGGCGTTTGAACGATCAAACGCGAGCTGTCGAGATTGCATCGACGGTTGCTCCCCATGAACGATGCGAATCCATCCGCAGGCGGAATGGTGTCGCAGAGTCGATCGAGCATTCCACAGTCTGATCCGCGTAGGTGGATTCGCCGGAATCCGGGCTTGTGCGCGGCTTCACTTGCATCACGCACAGATCGACAATCATCGGGGTGTCGATACGTCTAACCTGTTGGCCGCGTCGTTGGTGAATTGGTCTTCGTTGTCGATTCTCAACGACGCCCGGTTCGGTGCTCCGGCGCGTTGTGTTCAACGAATTGGAACGCCACCGTTTCCACCACGACTGAATTGAGGCACCTCGGATGAGATTGAGATTCGCGATTTGTTGGGCCGTGCTGCTGTTCGGCGTTTTGGATTCGCGACATTCGCTCGCGGACGCTCCGCCGAACGTTCTCTTTATCGCGATGGACGATCTCAACGATTGGATCGAGTGCCTCGGTGGGCACCCTCAATCGATCACGCCGAACCTGAATAGGCTCGCGGAGAGTGGTGTGTTGTTCAACAACGCGCACTGTCCCGCACCCGCGTGCAACCCATGTCGGTCGGCGATCTTTACCGGTCGAGCACCTAACCGCAGCGGAATGTATGACAACCGGCAGCAGATGCGAGAGATCATGCCGGAGGAGGTGTTGATCCCTCAGTACTTCCGCGAGAACGGTTATTTCGCAACCGGTTCAGGCAAGATGTTGCACTATTTCATCGACGCACAATCGTGGGATGAGTACTACCCGGCGAAGTCGACCGAAAATCCGTTGCCGCGATCGGCTGAACCAACTCAACGTCCCGCGAGTCTGCCACGCGGCGGCCCATGGCAATACGTCGATACCGACTGGGCAGCATTGGACGTGACCGACGAAGAGTTCGGTGGCGATTACGCGACCGCCGACTATGTGTCGCAGCAGTTGGCGAAGGATCATAAGAAACCGTTCTTCCTCGCGTGTGGGCTCTACCGACCACATGAACCATGGTTTGTGCCGAAGAAGTATTTCGAACCGTTCCCGTTGGATCGCATTGAACTGCCTCCCGGATACAAGGCAGACGATCTGGATGACGTTCCGGCCGTTGGTGCGTCTGCGGCCCGAAACCGATACTTCGCACACATCGTCGAGCAAGGTCAGTGGAAGCAAGGTATCCAGGGCTATCTCGCGTCCATTCATTTCGCCGACGCGATGTTGGGGCGTGTGTTGGACGCGCTCGAGGCGAGTCCCCATGCCGACAACACGATCGTCGTGTTGTGGTCCGATCACGGTTGGCAACTCGGCGAGAAAGAACACTGGCAAAAATACACGCCATGGCGCGCGGTCACCCGAGTTCCGCTGATGATCCGAGTGCCCAAAGGAGTCTCCAACACCTTGCCGAAGGGGACGCCAACCGGAGCTGTTTGCGACGCACCGGTCAACCTTCTCAGCCTCTATCCTACTTTGGTTGACTTGTGTGGTTTGCCTGATAAGTCCGAGATAGATGGGCCGAGTTTGCTGCCGCTGCTCGACGACCCAAGTGGCCCCGAATGGCCCCATCAAAGTATCACGTATTTGTCGAAACCGGGCAGTTACAGCGTCAACGGAAGAACGCATCAGTACATCCACTACCACGACGGCAGCGAAGAGCTCTACGACTTCGTAAACGACCGCTACGAGTGGACAAACCTCGCGACCGATCCGGAGTCGAGCGAGTTGCTCGCCAAGTTCCGGGCTTTGTCTCCGACCGAGTTCCATGAACGCGTCGAGCCATCAGTCGACTCACTCGCGAAGTTGAAATGGAAACCGAGTGACGGTTCTGACCTTCCGGTGTCCAAGCCAGACGGGAATGCGTTCTCGATCTACTTCACGAATCGACGAGATGTTGCCGTCGAGGTTTGCTTGGTCGATTCGACCGGCACGGTGATCCCAAAGATTTCCGTGGACGCGGGAACACGCGGCAAACAGAAGTCGCGTCCCGGTGAGGTGTGGCTCATTCGTGCGAAGGCGACCGGCGATGATCTGGGGTACTTCGTCGTCGATGACCGCACCGCCGAAGCGATCATTCCGGTCGCCAACGGGACATAAAGCTGCCACCCGTCGATTTTAAAAGCGTTCCGGTAATCTCGATCAACTAATATGCCGGCGGGGTTTGCCCGGATCGTCGGATGCGAACCATGGCTAACAACGATCGGCTGAGTTCGAAATCCCGAAGTCGAGCGGCAACGGTGACCTGAATCTTCAAGCGATCTAAAGTCGATTCAGTGTGAGGCCGCCGTCGACGTAAACGACTTGACCGGTCGCATACGGCATGTCGCCACGAGCCATCGCGGCGGCGAGTTTGCCGATGTCTTCGGGGAGGCCCCAACGCTTTTCGACCAACAGTTCCGTGTTATTGATCAGGTTGTCGTACTTCTCAGTCACGCCCGATGTCATGTCGGTTTTGATGATTCCTGGACGAATTTCGTAGACCGGAATCGCGAATTCGCCGAGGCGTGCAGCGAACAGAGAGCTCATCATCCCGAGCCCGGCTTTCGAGACGCAGTAGTCGCCGCGGTTGGGGGAGACGACGGTCGCGGAGATCGAACCGACGTTAATGATGCAGCCTGCAAACGATTCGTCAGATGACTTCTGTTCGATCATCCAGTTCGCACACGCTTGGGTGAGAAAGTACGGGCCTTGCAGGTTGATCTTCATCACCCATTCAAAACTCTCTTCTGACGCGTCAAGGATGTCGGCGCGTACTTTGGGGGCGACCCCAGCGTTGTTAACCAACACATCGAGCCGGCCGAAACGATCTCTAATCTGAGCCAACATTGTGGCGCGGTCATCGGCGGACGAAACGTCTCCGGCGCAGTACAAAACCTGCGCCCCGTGCGCTTCGAGGGCCGTGATCGCGTCGCTGACTTTGGACGCATCCGATCGACCGCTGAGGACGAGATCGAAACCATCGGCTGCGAGTTTTTCGCAGATTCCCAACCCGATACCACGGCCACCACCGGTGACGAGTGCGACTTTCTTTTTCATGTTGTTGCTTTCGGGGAGTTGATGTCTTTAAAATCGCCCACGCGGATGAGAACGTACCCGCGAACTCATCTGCCCGGCTACGCTCGTCAGGTGCGGTGAGTGTAAAACGGTCCGATGCCTGATGGCTCATCGAACCTTGGTTGTTCGGCGATCGCCCGCAGGACCACGTGAACGCGAGTCGTTACTTCTGCAGATAGAACGTGTAGTAAGGATCGTCGTTGATCAATCGCTGCAGGTACAACGCTGCTTCGCGAGCGTGGTAATCGCCCCACATGCATGACTCGCCGCATGGAACCGATTGGCCTGCGGGAATGTGATCCCAACCGTTCGGGCGGTGATAAACTGAATGGAGAATCAAACCTTGGTGGGCCGCATCGAGACTGAGGTATTTGTCGCTCAGCAACGTCTGCATCACCGTCAAACCTGCCGCCGTGTATTTCTCGTCCCCTAAATATCGGCCGAGTCGCATCAGCCCCTGGGCACCGATGGCGGCTGCGGAAGAGTCGACCGGTTCGGCTGTGTTGAACGGTTCCGACTCTCGGTCGTAAACATCGCTGCCGAGTTGATATAGGTTCGGGGCACCGGTGTCCCAGTACGGGATACCGTCGGTTGGCGTGTTGGCGATGAAGAAGTCGCAAGTCGCTTTGGCCATCTTCACGAAGAACGCTTCGACCGATTCGCGGCCGCCGAGCGGTTCGAGTTCGGAGTCGTCGATTGTCTTTAAGAACTCGAGTTGTTCGGCGGCGCCGGTCATGATCCAGGCCAACCCGCGAGTCCACGTGGTGAACGGGGAGAAGCCTTGTTGCGAGTTCGGGCAACGGTAGTTGCCGTCGTTCAGGTTGAAGACGCTCTCGTGCGCGGTGCGGCCCCATTCGTCGTAGTAGTCGCGTCCTTCGCCGTAATAGACGGCATAGTCAGCGGTCGTTTTTGCGTGTTGAACGAGGCGTTCGAGGAGACTGGTCTTTTTATCGTTCTCGCCCATCACGGCGTGGCCGAGTTGGTGTCCGACCGCTAGCGAACGCAGCGAGCGGATTGTGTCGGCGAACAGCGAGTGAGGGCCGTTGAACGAATAGATGTAGCCGCCGTTGGGAAGTTGCGTCCATCGCTTGGCCTGGACGGCGCTGGATGCCTGGAGCGTGATGACGTAGAAGTTGCGTTCCCACTCGTTCTCGGGAATGCGGCCTTCGTTCATCAAACGCAACAGATTGCCGTACGTGCTGACGTTGTTGAAGCCATGATCGTGAACGCCAAAGTGCGTCACGTGCGGTGCCATCTTGGAAACGGTGGCTTGCCTTCCCATGTTCAGGAATGATTCGTCACCGGTTGCATCAAACTGAAGGATCGCCGAGCCGTATTGAAAACCCTGGGTCCATTCCGTCCATCCGCGAGTCGTGTATTTCCCTTCGACGGTGAAGACCGGCGAACCTTGCGACGCGTCGTACTCACGATCGATCAACTCGATCTTCTGGCCCGAGACTTCCCAAAACCGGTCCAAACTCTTTTTTAAATCAGATGGCTGGATTGACGTGTTCGGTTTCATTCAGGTGGCCTTCAAGTAGTGGGGAAACGATTGGGATCGCGGGCTGTTTTTTATCTCGCATCACTTCATCGCGTATCGCGGTCACGAAATTCCTTTTGCGACGGTTCGGCGATCGGCTATGCACAAAAGGCAAACGCCGTGCACAAAAGGCAAACCGGGCCGCCACCAACGAACCGTTGACGCGAGGGAAGCCGTCGATCCGAGAGAAGCCATCGATGCGAGGGGAGGAAATGATGCCGCGAAACGGTTGCCCTTGATGAACGAATGCCCGCGATATTTGCGAGGTCGCTGGTCTATACACGGCATTTTTTACTAACTGTCGCCGGCGCTGCCTACTGCGCTAACACCGCGATTTCGGAATTGACGGCGCATATCGGCCCCGTTGGTTAGAAGGGCACCACTCAGAAGGCCGCCGAGCAGTACGTGAGTCGCGGTAAGCCGCGTTTCGCTGTCGCCGCACGATTCGTCGCCCGGGCACACTCGTTTCACACGTAGGCTACTTGTCGCCTTCGGAGGTTGCGGTTTGATAGACGTGGACATCTTGCTGAGGGAACGGGATCGAGATGCCTGCTGCGTCAAATCGTCGCTTTACCTCCCGAGTGACATCGGTTTTGACCTTCCACCAATCCGAGGTCGCTGCCCACGGACGGCAAACGATATTGACAGACGAATCCGCCAAGGCATGTGTCACGACAACCGGTTCAGGTTCGTCGAGTACGGAGTCGTGAGCTTTGACCACCTCGGTGATGATCTGTTCGGCTTGCTCGAAATCGTCGCTGTAACCGATGCCGAATTCCATGTCGACGCGCCGTTTGTCGTTCGCCGTGATGTTGGTGATCACGTTGTTCCAAATTTCATTGTTGGGAACGTAGATCGTTTGGTTGTCGAAGGTGTGAAACGTCGTCGAGACCAGGTTCATCTGGTGCACAGTGCCGGTAACACCACCCGCGTTCACTACATCGCCGACGTCGAACGGACGGTTCACCAAAATCATCAAACCGCTGGCAAAGTTGCTGAGCGTGTCTTGCAATGCCAAACCGACGACCAAACCGGTCGCACCAATCGCCGCGATGATCGGCGCGATATCGACTTCCAGCGCGGTGAGTGCGACTGCGAAGCCGACTGCCAACAGAACGTTGCGGATCGTGTTGGCGATCAAGCGTTCGGCGAGTTGCGAAAGATGGATCTTGCGATCGAGCAACCAGTTCACACCGCCCGACAAAATCTTCGAGAGCAGATAGGCAATGACCAGGATCAGTACGAACTTAATGATGTTCCACGCCCATCGCTGCCCGCCTTCCTTGGACCCAAACCAACCAACGACCGTTGACCACACCGCTTCCGCATCGGTTGTATCGAGTTCGACTCCGGATACTGCGGTGATGTACTGCCGGTACGATTCGGTGTCGCCTCCTTTTTCTTCCCATGAATTGAGCACGATGGTGAGTCGGTCGCTGAGCGAGGTGCGTTGATCTTGCAGTTCTGCGATGTCTTCGAGCAGTTGCGTCTTCATCTCCGCGGCATCTTCGGCAGGTGTGTGTGCGGATGCATCGGTAGTTTGCTCAGCAGGCGTTTCTGCCGGACTCTCGGTGGTGGCTTCATCTGCGTCCGCCGTCGTTTCGGAATCGCTTTGCGCTTCCGAGGCGGGATCGGGGGAAGCTTCGTTCGGTTCACTGTCGATTGTGTTCCGTGCGGCTTGGACGATTTTGTCTTCGGTGTTCTTGGCGACCCGGTCGGCCAATGCCCGAACTTTCTTTGCCTCTTCAAGCGACTCGGTCGCGACCTCGTTGTCCTCAGCGACGATCGCTTTGCTGGTCTTGCGGACCCCGAGTTTGACCGCTGCGATTTGCCGAGCTTTGGATTTCAGCAGGTTAAACCAAGCGTCCGCTTCGACCGCAAGCTCTTCTTGAGTCAGCGGTTTGACCATCACCTGCAAATCCTCCAACGGCACGTTCGGATCCGAAGTCGTCAGTGGTGCCGGTTTCGCAGGTTGGCTATCCTCAGCCATGCAAGGCAGGGCGAATGCAGTCGAAAAGCAAACGAGGAGCATGGCAACCGCATGAACGCGGGTGTGGAAAGCAAAGTGGTTCCAAGTCATCGGTTGGCGTTTCCTTTTAACAAACAAAGCGTGGGTGGCACGAGAGGGGGGCGGCAGGATTGGAAGGTCCATTCGATTATCAACTTTTCCGGCGATCGCAACACCAGCGACTTCACCCTCCATCCGGGAGGGTCGGCCCGCTTCGGGCCGGGGAGGGTTTTGCGCTGGATTGCATGCTCCGGCCTCCCCTCGCTCGAACCTCCCAGAGGGAGGGTGAAGGTTGTAGGTTTTGGTGGGCAGGCAAATCTGCTCCGCCCCCGAAACGCTCCTGAATTAGTCCGCACGAAATGACGAGCGAGACCCTTTCGGCTATCTGTCGGCGCACAAAAAAAGCCGGCTGCGGGTTGCAGTCGGCTTGGGAGTACACCCCACTGGATTCGAACCAGTAACCTTCGGTTTCGTAGACCGATGCTCTATCCAGTTGAGCTAGGGGTGCCGTTGAGGCGTGGAAGAGTAAAGATTCCACTTTGGCTTGGCAAGGGGGATGTGGCCGTTTGTGTGAAATTTTTAATAAGCTCCATAGCGGTCCGGCGGCGTGGGGGGCGAGGGGTGCGATGCGAGGGGTGATCGTAGGGGTTTTAGGGACCGCTTGACGTGTTCGCCGGGATGTCGATAATCTGTCCGAAACAGTCGCCAGCGTAGCTTCAATTGGCAGAGCATCGCATTCGTAATGCGAGGGTTGCCGGTTCAAATCCGGCCGCTGGCTTAAACCTGTCGATTCACTGTTCCCCGCATTGTGTCGGGGCGTGATCTTCTCGGCAGTGTCTTTCTCGGGGCGTTCCTGCTCTCTGGATCCGTAAAATCTGTTCGTCGATTGATTGGCTGACTTGTCGCCGTTTTCTCGCGAAGTCTCCTCCGTATAGGAATCTCACTTATGAGCGAAGTCGATCTCGAAGTGCTCGACTTGAAACAAATGGTCTTGGCTAGCAACGCGTTCGGCCCGAACGACGTCGCTGAGATCCGCAAGGCCGTGACTGAAAACTACGGCCATTTCAGTGAACTGAGAGATGCGACTCAGGAGATGGAGCAGGACACCGCTCTGACTCCCGCCAACCGCACGAAGATGGGCGTCTGCCAGTTCTTGCTGGGCCGGTTCAGCGACGCTCTGGAAACATTGTCGTCGGCCGACGGCAGCGCGATGGCGTTGTTCTACGGTGCTCGATGCCGTTTCGAACTCGGTCAATATCAAGAGTCGATCGAAGCCTACGAGAAAGCCAAGGTTTCCGGCTACAACGAAGACCAGTGCAAAATCGGAATCGCCGAAGCGAAACGCTACGCAGGCGAAATCGAGGAAGCAATGGCGATTCTCGACGACATCTTCGGACCAGCCGAACAAACCGCCGACTACATGTACCAACGTGCCGCCACTGCGGCGTTAATCGGTGGCCGCATGGAAGAAGCCATCAACCTTTACCAGCGTGCGGTCGCAACCGACGAGAATCACGCCGGTGCCCTGTTCGGTTTGGCTCTTGAAAACGACCGGTTGGGCAACGATGACGAAGCGTTGCAGTTGTACGAGCGAGCCGCGAAAGCATTCCCGACCGGACTCGGTGCGTTGACAAACCTCGGCGTGATGTACGAGGATCGCAACGAGTACGATAAGGCACAGATGTGCTACAAGCGAATCCTGGATTGCTTCCCCGGCCATCCGCGGACCGCGTTGTACATGAAGGACGCGTCGGCAACGGGCAACATGCTCTACGACGAAGAAGCCCAACGCCGCAACGACCGTTTGGCTCAAATCCTCAACATGCCGGTCTCGAACTTCGAACTCAGCGTTCGCAGCCGTAACTGTCTGCAAAAGATGGGCATCGAAACCATCGGCGAACTGACTCGGCACACCGAACAGGAATTGCTCGGAAGTAAAAACTTCGGCGAGACCAGCTTGGTCGAGATCCGCGAAATGCTGTCTCAGAAAGGGTTGTCGCTCGGCCAGTTCGCTGGCGAGAAGAAGAGCAACGATCCGCCAATCGATACTTCGCACATGTCCGCGGACGAGCAAGCGTTGCTCGAACGGCCGATCGCGGACCTGAACCTGTCGGTGCGTGCCCGTAAGTGCATGACTCGATTGCAAATCAACACCATCGGCGAACTGATTCGCAAGACCGGTGACGACATGCTCGAGTGCAAGAACTTCGGCGTGACCAGTCTGAATGAGGTTCGCGAGAAGCTCGGCGATCTCGGATTGAAAATGCGTGGCGATTGATCGGAGTGTTTCGCTTCGATCTGCAACACGAAAGCAACGGTGCCCGTCGAGGTGTGTTCCGCACGCCTCGCGGCGACGTTCAGACCCCAGGTTTCATGCCCGTTGGCACCGTCGGCACGGTGAAGGGGCTGACGATCGATCAAGTCGCCGCGACCGGCGCCGACATGATCCTTGGAAACACCTACCACCTGCGTTTGCGGCCCGGTCATGAGACCGTCGCTCGGCTCGGCGGGCTGCATAAAATGTGCGGTTGGGATGGACCAATCCTTACGGATTCAGGTGGCTTCCAAGTCTTCTCGCTCGGGGCCCTGAACAAGGTCACCGAACAGGCGGCGACATTTCGGTCGCATCTCGATGGCTCGAAGATTGAGTTGACGCCCGAGCACTCGATCGAAATTCAACAGGCACTCGGCAGCGACGTCGCCATGGTGCTTGATCACGTGATCGCGTTGCCGGCAGAGCAGGCTGTTGTCGAAGATGCGTTGGCGCGATCAATCCGCTGGGCGAAGCGGTGTCGCGATGCGGCAGACCGTCCCGAGCAGGCTTTGTTTGCGATCGTCCAAGGCGGTTTGGATCCAGAGCTTCGTCGTCAGTGTGCCACCGAACTCGCGACGATGCCGTTCGAAGGATTCGCAGTTGGTGGGCTCAGCGTCGGAGAAGCACCGGAGGAAATGTACGCGACCACTGCGGTCACCACGGTGCATCTGCCCGTGGACAAGCCCCGGTATCTCATGGGCGTCGGAACCCCTCGTGACTTACTCGAGAACATTGCCCGCGGGATCGATTTGTTCGATTGCGTTATGCCGACCCGCAATGGCCGCAACGCGTTAGCCTTCACTGACGATGGGCCGATCAAGCTTCGCAACGCAGTCCATCGCGAAGACACCCGTCCGATAATGGAAGATTGTCCGTGCCTCGCATGTCGACATAGCCGCGGTTATCTGCGGCATCTCTTTAACGCCAATGAAATGTTAGGCCCCATTTTGTTGTCGCATCATAATCTCACGTACTACGGAAACTTGATGCGTCAAACGCGTCAAGCGATCGAGGAAGATCGGTTCCATGCCTTTGCCGCCGGCAAACTCCGGGGTTGGGGATATGAACCGATGGATGCGGTTGCGTAAAAGCGTTTCCGAAGCCCCGTCTTCTCAATTAAAAGCGGTCTGATAATTCACGTGTCTGGTCGCGGCAGGTGAATTTGACAGATTTCAGGCCACCGATGTTTGGCGACATCTCTTTTTAGGCCACTCGATCCCAGCAATCTGCCCGCATTCGGTCTGCCGTTAAGCGGGAATCGGTGTTCTCGGGACCTGTGTTTCGCCGAATTTGCGACGGGCATCGTTTTTTGGCATGGCAATCGCGTCAGCACGAAACCATCTTCGCGGGATCGTGATGGTCACGAGAACGCGGTATTACCTTTCAATTTTGGAGATTGCCATGTTGGGCTGGGCTTTGACTTTTCTGATTGTTGCTTTGATCGCCGGTGTGCTCGGATTCGGTGTTGTTGCCGGGACCGCGGCCACGATTGCGAAGGTTCTCTTCGTGGTGTTCTTGGTGCTGTTCGTGGTAGGACTGTTGATGGGGCGTCGCGGACCAGTTGCCTGATTCGCGGAAGACCAAACACAGTTTTACTTAACTTTGGAGAAACATGATGCCAACGACACTCATTACCGGTGCATCGTCCGGGATCGGGCGAGACCTCGCACAACTCTTTGCGAAGGGAGGCGATGATGTCGTCTTGGTTGCTCGTAGCGAAGACAAACTCGTCGAGCTAGCTCGTTCGATTGAAGACGAATGTCACGTCAGCGCCACGGTCCTCGTGGCTGATTTGTCGGATCCCAACGCGATCGATCAACTGTGCAATCAACTCAATGAACGGAATATCCATGTTGACAATCTCGTCAACAACGCTGGGTTTGGTGCGTTGGGGAAATTCTCCGAGTTGTCGGTTGACCGGCAAACCGACATGTTGATGGTAAACGTTGTCGCGCTGACACGGTTAACGCGTCGGTTGCTACCGTCGATGTTGGAACGAGGTCGAGGCGGTGTGTTGAACATCGGTTCGATCGCGGCGCACCAAGCGGGACCCAACATGTCGGTCTACTACGCGAGCAAAGCCTACGTGTTGTCGTTCACTGAAGGGCTTCGCGAGGAGCTGCACGGCACGGGATTGCACGTGACCTGTTTGGAACCCGGACCGACTGAAACTGGGTTTGGCGAAGATTCCGGAATGGGACGTTTGAAGTCGTTCTCCACGCAAGCCATGTCTGCCGCCCAAGTCGCGCAGTCGGGGTACGATGGCTACCAAGCGAACGAAGACGTTGTGATCCCAGGATGGAAGAACCGGTTGTTGGTCACCTCAACGGGGTTCATTCCACGCGGTATTACGCGCAAGGTCGTCGCGAAAATGCAGGGTGCCTACGAGTAGGATGGGGCGTTTATCGGCGGCATTCAACGTGATGTGACGAGGGTGTCTGGTTTCGGTGGGCTGAATTTTGTCGAATCCAGGGTCGCAGGTTCGGCACGTCAAATTTTCGAATTTAGCGGGGTAGCGAAACTCGCCAAGAGTTTCGGCAAGCGGTCGAAGACGCCGAAAGTCTTGGCGACTTTCGCTACGGGTTGTGGCAGATTTGTCGTGCTAAATGGATACGGATTGCGGGCTTGGTTAGTCGAGGACGAGTTCGTCGGTTGACATGTCTCGTTTGATACGGATTAACCGATCGATATCCGCGCTCAGTTCATTCGGATCGTCGATGTATCTGCGTCCACGGCATCGGTGCAAAAGATCGACTTCGAAATCAACGAACTCTTGATGAGCGAGTCTCCCAAATTGCGGCGTGCCGGATTCGTCATGAATTTGTTCGCTGGAGAGGACCTCCCGCAGTGCGTCAGGGGAACGCAACAGCTTTTCCACCTCCAAGGCTGACATGGTTCGGTTTCGATGTCGCATACTGCCGAGCAGCAAGCTCGAGGACAAAAAGAGAAAGTCCGAAATCTTGTCCAGCGGTTCGTGAATCGTTCCGTAGGAGTCAAGGTCGATTGCTTTGAGTTGACCGCGACGGCTCACCATGATGTTGCCGTTCTTCAGGTCGTTGACCGCGTAGCCGAGTTCGTGAACCTTTTCGACCCATAGCAGGATGCTGGTCAGCAGTTCTGCGTATTGCAGCAGGTTGGGCTGTGCGATGAACGGCAGCGTGATGCGTTCCCGTCGCCAACCTTCGCCGTGCGATTCCTTAATGCGTTGTTCATAGTCCTCGCGTCGTGATTTTTCGTCTCGACCGGGACGCGGTTTGTTCATGAAGCTCGAGTGTTCTCGTCCGGTAACACCGATGAGGTTGTCCAGCGTGTCTCCATCGACTCGCTGTAGAATGTGGTAGTTGTTCCCCATTCCCGGAATTTGTCCGGCATCGAACAGTCGGATGATGTGCGGCGACCTGGCGAGGTCTCTGCCGATACGAATCATCGACGCTGAGTCACGGATCGACTTCGCTTCGTCTTCCTTAACAGACCGGTCGACTTTGATCGCGACACGCAGCGGCAGTGATGGATTGGCTTGGTTCAGCGCGTCGTAAACGCGGCCAAATTCTCCTGAACCGAGTTGCGACAACAGGGTGTAGCCCATCGATTTCATCGGCTTGGCTATTCGATTCCACGCCTTCTTGTCGCTCTTGTTAAGGATGCCATATCTGCCGATTTCCGGGGCGTCGGTCAGGATACGGTCCTTCTTTCGTTTGTATTTCATTGCCCGCATTGTGTCAGTGACGTCAGGCATGATGCCGCTGATCCCGAGCCGCAGGTATTTCTCGTCAACATATTCGCGAGCAACGAGTTCGACGATGTCCTCGTGTTCTTTGAATAGTTTGTAGTCGAAGAGCATCGAACCGAGTCGGTTGAGCATCCGGAAGTACGGGTGGTCGTCGATCAGGTGATTTTGCGGGATGCCGGTCTGTTTGCTGATCAGTTTTTCGTTGACTTTGCCGGCTTTGGTCGGAACGAGCCTTCCATACGACATCCCTTCATAGAGCAGCGGTGTCAGCAGTGGCAGTGACTGTGCGACAACACGTATCTTTTCGAAAAAACGATCTCGCGGGTGATTGTTGTACGCCAGCCGAGAGAGGATCCGTCCATGCAATGCCAATGTGTAACCGAGACGTTCGTCGTTGGATTCGCAATCTGCAACACGTGATTGAATCTTGGCGACTTCGTTCGCGTTGCAAACGATGGAGGTCGTCGAGCGACCCATCTCACGCGTCACGTGCGAGGGAATTTTCGAACTTAGTCGCAGTTCGAGCGGCTTCTCTCGGTTCGACTCGTTCTCAAAGATGGCTTCGTGAAGACTCTCCAATAGCATCGGCCGTTTCGCGAGTCGTTTGCAAACATCGCGATGTGTTTTGTTCAGAAGGTCGGTTAGCGGCTCCGCGTTTTCATCAAGAGGTTCGAATCGAAGCGTTTCGCTCTCAGGTTCCCATCGAATCAGAGCGCGTGTCTTGTTTTTGTAGCGTTCTTCGGGAGTTTGGCTGAGGTAGTCAATCCAATTTCGTGCGTCTCCCGTGAAAACCGTGGCAGACAACTGGGTGCGAACTCGGCGTTCTTCGAGTCCCTGATGAGCGTCAAATTCACCGGGGGAGAACCAATCGATGACGTCTGAGACCAACCCCATGGTTCACCTATGCACTGCTGCGAAAGAATCGTGGCTGCCCGCCTAGAAGTGGACAGAAATCGAGCCTACCCGAAAACCTCGATAGACCCAATAGCTAGCGGGCGTTGGCCTCGGTTGTCCCAAACGAACCGCGGCTAGCGCGTTTTTGATAATCACGTAGCCGATATCGCCCGATTTCGGTGGTATGAACTCGGGTGAGTTCATCCTCTGGAATCGGACCCATCAAACTTCAAAATGCGCTCATGCCGATCGGCTGCGAAGTGTTCGGATAGATTCTTAGGATAAACGCAAACGATTCGTTAATGCAGGGGGCACCAATGCTGCAGTTCCGGCAGTCTGATTGGGGGTGTGAACGTTTAGGATCCCTCGCAGTGCTTATACAGCATGACGACCGAGCGATCCGCGACCCGGTAAGATTGCTGGTTCCATTCGGGAGCCTCGTTCCAAGGAGAGATGTCTTCGGGGGAATCCAATGATGTGTCGATCCATCGGCGCCAGGGATTATTGTTGGAATTGGGAAGTTCAAACTGCAGCGGTTCCCAGTAGGCGTTAAGAATCAGATGAAAAATGAGCCCCTGTCGTTTAAGCATTCCGCCAAACGCGACCGCGTGCGAGTCTTCTCCCCAGTCGGGTTCGTTGAGCTTCACACCATGCCAGGCTTTTTGTGCCTCGCGTAGCATGTCGACAAGGCTGACGCGTTGATTCTCGACGTACATGCTGCGTTGACTGCGTTGTTTGCATAAGAGTGCGAAGAAACGTCGTACGTCGGCATGTCGTTCGAGGTCGTCCCAGTCGAACCAACTCAGTTCGTTGTCTTGGCAATAGGCATTGTTGTTGCCATGCTGCGTCCGGCGAACTTCGTCGCCCATCAGGAACATCGGCACTCCGAGGGAAAACATCG
>NZ_ANOH01000205.1 GCF_000346505.1 Aporhodopirellula sallentina SM41 | reverse complement strand
GACCAGGGCTTTGAAGGTGTGTTTTCACTTGCGTTTGTCGAGGATCCGTTTCGTCGAGACATGAACTGAATTCGATTTATTGCTTCTCTTGGGCGGTTTCTTTTTCGGGCCCCGGATGGATTTGCGATAACAGCTCAGGTCCATCCCGCCGATGATCTGACGAACTTCTTGAGCAAAGCCACCTTGATCGATCTGTGCCATCTCCGCCCAACGCTCATCGGGTAACACCACCAACATTCCGTCGGTCGCCGATGCGATTTCGTTGGCCAAGTAGTAGTGCGAGAGCATCTCGGCTTCCGCGCGACCGTGCTCGGCAGCGATCGCCCCCTTGCTAATCGCAAACGCATTGTACGCGACCAACGCACAAGCGAAACAAAACAACGCCGCTTTGGGATAGCACAGCGGTTTGATCTCGCAGTTCAACGCCGTGGTCATGTGACCAAACGCCGTCTCAATCTTCCACCGTGTGCGGTACAAATCGGAAACCACAACCGCGTCGGCATCTTCGACCGGAAGATTCGTCAGCAATACGACTTCGACATCCTTGTCCCGCGTCGGTTCAAACAGATGAACGACAACGCGGCGGACCGTCATCTGCCTGCCCTCGTATTCGGGAAGAACTAACTGGTGTTCGTAGATCACACCGGTTTCGCTCTCGCCGATCTTTCGCAGTTTGCCTTTCTCGGTGCCATGCAGTTTGCCGTGCTGACGAATGACGAAGCATCCGCACTTAGCAGCAATGCTGTAGAGAAACTTCAATGTACAGAAATTGCGATCGGCCAACCAAAGCTGTTTCGCCGCGAGCGTTTCGATCACCGCGTCCAGACCACTGAGTTCCTGCGAGTAGGCGTCTTCGATGGGAATGAAATCACAAGCGGCACGATAGCGTGGGTCGTAAACGACCAGTGATTTTCCTGGCAGTGGTGCGGCAGTGCTGGCGCGGGTTTCTTTGAGGCGACGCTCAGTGCCTGAGAGCCAATTGCCATCCAGGATGCGTGTGCTGTAGCCGGCAAGGTCGTTGTTTTGGACGCAGCCAATCTCTTTGCAGATCTCGATGGTCTGCCGGTAGGAGTTGCGAACCAACTGACGCGATAGTGCCAATTCGACGCCTTGCAGCTTGTCGTAGACGGCCCGGACAGACACGCCGAGCTGGTCTTTGAGTGCCTTGTAACCGGCGTTCATGCTCCGGTACTTCCCTAGCACGACGCCGCTGACCAACCCGGTCAGATCAGAGAACAGCAGGGTGCGAGAATACTGTCGCTGTGCTTCGCTTTCAAACAAGCCGTCGAGTTCTTTGGGGGCCAACAGTCGCCGCAGCACCATTTGAGTGACGGTAGCAAAGGGCCGCTTGTCGGCGAACGAGCGGAACAATGGGTCGGTGAACAGCGTGCAATCCATAGCGAAGCCTTCCATGGCAAAGAGCGAAACGAACTCGCTCTATTTTTACAATCGCCTCAAAATAGGCAAGATCAGATACCTTCAAAGCCCTGGTC
>NZ_ANOH01000204.1 GCF_000346505.1 Aporhodopirellula sallentina SM41 | reverse complement strand
GGACGGGTCGTAGTTTGAGGGATAGTGCGCATCGATTCTTCGGGGATGCTCAGCCACCACACCGTAGTTCGGCGCCTCCGGGTCTTTATCTTGGACAATGTGGTCGATGAATCGCCATTGCCAGACAACCTCGTGCGCCCCATCTTCCAGGTTGGGTTTGATCTCCATCACGCCGTCGGACCAGAAGGTCCTAACATTCTCAGGAGTCCAGCCCGCGGCGGCCGCTTCCTCTGCACTCAATTCCTCGTAGATCAGAGCGAAAATGTTCCCATTGGGCCGCATTTTCATGTCGTGGTGGAACAGAATCCTGTTTCCCTCGATATCAAGATCCTCGGCATTCAATTGCCAGATTGCTTTGCCAGTTCGATCCGTGATCTGCATCGTGTCCGCAGAGGCGACCGGACCAATACCGGATCCATCCCGTTTTCCGATACGCAAAATGCCGCCCGTTTCAAGCAGGTACGAAGTGTGACCGCCTCCGGTAAGATTTGTATCCCAGCGATGCACAACCTTTCCTTCAGCATCGGCCAGAATGGCATAGTTGACACTGTCAAGAAAAAGTTCATCCGCATGATGCCAGTAAAGGTAAGCGTCGTAAACTTTGTCAGGGGAAACGATTTCGACTTCGATTGCCTTCTCTCCTGCTTCCGCTACGGTTGTGTCTTTTCTCTGTTCCCGGCCTCCCATGCGTCCGCCCATGCCACCAGCCATGCGTCCGCCCATTCTTCCGCCCATGCCTTCACCTCGGCCGCTGAACATCTTTTCTAGCTCGGACTTTTGAATCGCGCCGTCGTTGTTCGCGTCGAGCCGTTGCAAATTCTGTCTCATGCGTTCCGGGATTTCATCGCCGGTGAGTGTGCCGTCGTTGTTCTTGTCGTTTTGCGAAAAGAAACGAGTCGCGAAGGCGCCGCCCTGGCCGCCGGGACCCTGACTACCGGGACCCTGGCGGCGACCGCCGCCGGGCTGTGCCTGAAGGGTGTCGGCAACAATGAAGGACAACGTGAATACGATGGCAAGCGATGTGATTCGCATGAAAATCTCGATGAGTAATAGTAGACGAGTGATAGGAAAGGTCAGTCAAAAGCAGTTCATTAAGCAATGATTTCTTTGGCTACGTTGCCGTGGACATCCGTTAGGCGGAAATCGCGGCCGGCGTAGCGGTAGGTGAGCTGTTCGTGGTCGAGGCCCAACAGATGCAGGATCGTGGCGTGCCAGTCGTGGATGTGGCACTTGTTCTCG
Source organism: Aporhodopirellula sallentina SM41 (assembly GCF_000346505.1). Lineage (GTDB taxonomy): Bacteria > Planctomycetota > Planctomycetia > Pirellulales > Pirellulaceae > Rhodopirellula > Rhodopirellula sallentina. The sequence goes on along the minus strand of NZ_ANOH01000204.1, from coordinate 25,061 downwards.
ACGGATTCGTAGCCATGTTCGTCGGTCGCGCCGTAGCTGAAGCCGCCTTTCACGCCGCCGCCTGCCATCCAGGTCGTGTAACCTTTGTTGTTATGATTGCGACCGTCTCCGCCCTGCGCGTCAGGTGTTCTGCCAAACTCTCCGCCCCAGATCACGAGCGTGTCTTTCAACATGTCGCGTTGCTTCAGGTCTTCGAGCAAACCCGCGATGGGCTTGTCGCACTCTTCGGCGCGCGTGGCGTGATCGGTGGAGAGGTTGAAGTGCTGATCCCAGTTGCCGTGCGTGACCTCGATGAAGCGAACACCCGCTTCGGCGAAGCGACGAGCGAGCAGACATTGCTTGCCGAAGTTCTCGGTCGGCCCACCGTCTGCTCCGTACATGGCCAGAGTCTTCGCACTCTCCTTCGATGTATCCATCAATTCGGGCATCGCGTCTTGCATGCGAAACGCCAACTCGTACGACTCGATCACACCCTCAACTCCCGGCTGAACTTTGTCGCGTCGAAGCTTCTCGCGATTGAGTGCCTGGATAAAATCGACCTGCGTACGCTGTTGGGATTTGGACAACGTTGGGTTCTTGATATCTGGAACGCTCTCGCCGGAACCACCGCGAGCCAACCTCGCCGTCCTGCCGCCGCGTCCGATCTTCGCGCCGCCATAGATCGCGGGCAAGAAGGCACTGCCATAGTTGCCGGATCTGCCCGACGGAGGACTGAGCGACACGAAGCCGGGAAGGCTATCGTTCTCCGTTCCCAAACCGTACAGCGTCCAGGCACCCAGTGACGGGCGGATGAATTGCGCGGTGCCGGTGTGCATCTGCGTCATCGCGTTTGGGTGAACCGGCTGATCACATTGCATAGAGCGGATCAGTGTCATGTCATCTGCGTGATCGGCGACGTTGGGGAAAAGGTCGGAAATCCACAAGCCGCTGTCGCCACGCTGTCGAAATTCCCACGGCGACTTCAGTAGTGAACCGCCGTACTTCCCTCGCTTGTCGTGATCTTTCGTCAACTGCGGTTTGTAGTCGAACGTGTCGACATGCGATGGCCCGCCTTGCATGCAGAGAAAGATGACACGCTTCGCTCGCGGTTCGAAGTGCGGAGACTTCGGGGCCAGTGGGTTCGTGCTACTCTTCTCTTGAGCCGCCTTCGCGGTGCTCATGCCTGCAAACGCAACATACCCGAATCCAGCCCCTGTGCTTTGTAGAATCTGTCGTCGTGAGAACATGGTCATAACTAGTCGTGCGAAAAGGTTAGTTGGGCAGTACCACTTTCGTGAGCGGCAAGGCGCTAGCCGCCGATAAGTAGCGAGTAAAACCGGCGGCTAGCGCCTTGCCGCTCACATTTCGTTGCCACGATAAAAAACAGGTGTTGATTCAACAGCGGAGCTGTCCAGTTAGTCCACATAACGGAACTCGGCGGATGCGAACAGGCTTTGACAAAGTGCTTGCAAGGTTTCTTGTTGGCGAGACGCCGTTGATATCGTTCCGCCAAAGTCGTGGACGAACGTCAAAGCCGCTGACCACTCGCCCGACGTGGGTGGACGACCGTAAGTCAATACAAATGCGCGTTCGATCTGCTCACGCGTATTGGAACTTTCGTTAGTAATTCGCTGCGCGAGCGCCGCGCTCTGCCCGATGACGAAGCGGTTGTTCAGCATGTAGAGCGATTGATCTGCTGTATGTGACGATTCACGTGTGCCAACGATCGCGTTGGAATCCGCGAAGTCAAAAACCGCCAAGGAGCGAGGCTCTTCGTCACGCACGACTGGCAAGTACACGCTGCGGAACTTCGCGTCTTCCATATCCAGCTGATTCGCACGACTTTGATCTGTGCTTTGATCGGCGAACGACTGCCTTCCTTGAAAGCGGCTTTGAAAGCCGCCTTGTCCCTGTCGTTGGACCGGTCGATTGCCGTCTCCGAACTGAGACCGACCTCCCGCTTGGCCATTGAACCGCATCCGGCCTCCTCCGCGAGCCTGCCCAGTCGCGTTTTGGGCCATCACCCGCGCGTTGACGAGCGAGCCTCCTTGCACTCGGGTGTAACCCGCTTTCGCAACCTCCGAACCGCGCGGCCGCTCGTACTCCAACTGACCGCTTACACTCAACATCGCATCGCGAATTGCTTCGGCATCCAACCGCCGAGGATTCGCTCGCCAGATGAGTGCATTGTCGGAATCGTACTGGTGATCGTCCTGGTTGAACGTCGAATTCATGCGATAGACACGCGACATCGCGATCTCTTTCACAAGTGATTTCACCGACCAACCCGACTCGACAAATTGGACGGCGAGATAATCGAGCAACTCTGGATGACTCGGGAATTGGCCGGTCACGCCGAAGTCCTCCGTCGATCGCACGATGCCGTGCCCGATCATGTGTTGCCAGATTCGGTTGACCATCACACGCGCGGTCAGCGGGTTGTCGTCGCTGCCGATGAATCGCGCAAGTTCCAACCGCCCGCTCGAACGCTCTTTGATCTTCACCGGTGTAGAACAGAGAACTTGTGGGAAACCGCGTTTCACCGTTTGTCCCGGTTGGTCGATCTCACCGCGCTCAAGCAGTTGTGCGTTCATCGGCGAACCCTGTTCCTGAACGCCCATCGTGTAGCTGCGAGGTTTGCCATCTTCGCCGACGACCGAAAGCTTCGCTGACAACCGAGACATTTCATCGGTCAGTCGGATACGCTGCCGCAGGATATCTCGCCCCTCGTTGCTGCCCATGACGCCAGTCCGAGGCAGACGGTTGAGCTCTTGCGTCTTCTCCGCGGCCTGTCTTTTCAAGTCATTCAACTCCTTCGACGAATATCGTGTGTCGTACGGACTGGGATCGTCGATCGGGAGGATGATCAGGCTGCTGCTGCGTCGAGCTTGCAGGCCGCTGAATTGGCCGAACTCCGACGGCGGGTTGCTGAAGTATGTCGTCGCGTTTTGAAAAACACCCGCGAGTGCGTAGTAGTCGGTCTGCGGAATCGCATCGAACTTGTGATCGTGGCATCGCGCACATGCGACAGACTGGCCGAGGAAGACTCGCGTGGTGGCGTCGATCTGTTCGTCAATCAGGTCCGCCTCGAACAGCGCTCGATTCAGCTCGTTGACGTTCTTCGGACCGATCGCCAGGAACGTCGTCGCAGTTAAGTTTTCAGCCCATTGCTCGTCGGTCTTGACCGGCAGCAAGTCGCCTGCGAGCTGCTCCTGCACGAAGCGATTGAAAGGTTTGTCTGCGTTGAACGAATCAATCACGTAGTCGCGATATCGCCACGCGTGAGGGTACGTGTAGTTGTATTCGTGGCCCGTCGACTCGGCGTAACGTACGACGTCCAGCCAGTGTCGCCCCCACCGCTCGCCGAACTGCTTCTTCTTCAGCAGACGATCGACGACGAACTCAATCGCATGATCGGGATCGGTCTTCCACTGCTTCGTGAAGTAGTTGACTTGCTCGGGCGTTGGCGGTAGTCCGATCAAATCGAAGCAGAGACGACGAGGAACCTTGTAGGCCTCAGCGTCGCTGGCAGGCTGAAGCTCCGCCTGCTCTAACTTCGCGAGTATGAAACGATCGATGTCAGTCCGGGGCCAGGCTGCATCGTCAACGGCAGGCGACTGCGGCCTGGTCGGCTTCTTGTAAGCCCAGAACGACTCCCGCGCACGTTCGACATCCTCTTTGGAAATCGACGATCTAATCTCGGCGACGTCGGTCTGCCGAGGGTCGGGCGCTCCCATCTCAATCCACTTGCGGAAATCATTGATGACGCTTTGCGGCAGCTTCCGCTTCGGCGGCATGACGAAGTCCTGATGCGTGATCGCGTTGTACAGCCAGCTCTCTTCCAGGTTCCCCGACACAACGGCCGGCCCGGTTCTTCCGCCGATGTGGGTCAGCTCGCGCGTGTCCAAACGAAGCCCGCCGCGAACGTTGCCTGCCTTGTTGGAATGGCAACCGTAGCACTCTCGCACCAACACCGGGCGAATCTTGGTCTCGAAGAACAGCAGTTGTTCGCGCGACAGGTCTTGCGCGATGGCCTGCGTTGCGAGGCCAGTCATCAACAGGGCCACTGCAATTCGATTGAACGTCATGACACGATTCCGTTTGACTTCGATTCTTAGCTAAGAATCAATCGAAATATGAGTGTCGCATTTCCGTAGTGGATCTTGTTAAAGATCCGATCGAGGAAGGATCTTTAACAAGATCCACTACGATTGTTGTGTGACACTGGTAAAACCGACGGCATACGAGGCTGTTCCTTTAACAGCACGACTCTCACTCAGCAGCAGGACGCTTTGGCTTCTCGCCGCCAGCCATGCCGGCTATGTCTCCGGCTGGCCCGCGACCTTGGAAACGAGCGTCTAGTTTCCCGTCGCCAAACTGTCGTTTGCCCTGCTGACCTTGGCCGGCCCCCATCCCTGGTCTTCCGCCGCCACGTTGTCCGGCTTGACCACCCTGCCCGCGATTGGATCGCATCGCAGTGAAAGCTGCTGCAAGTTCCCGGGCATTCAGAGCACCGTCACCGTTCTTGTCATGTTTCTCGATCCATCGCGTGGCCATTTCGGCTGGGTTCATGCCGCCGGGTCCACCGCCCGCGCCCATTCCACCGCCTCCGGGTCCCCGCCCGCCACCGGGTCCCCGCCCGCCACCGAAGCCGCCCGCGCCGGGACCTTTCTCACCGCCGAATTGGGCCGCGGCGGTTGAGCAGAAGGCCAAGGTCCCCAACATCAACAGTGCGATTCTTGTAAATCTCATCTCAATCTCCGGTAAAAAACAGGGTCTAGTTGGACAGCGCCACTTTCGTGAGCGGCAAGGCGCTAGCCGTCGGTAAATAGCGAGTAAAATCGGCGGCTAACGCCTTGCCGCTCACAATTTCGTTGCGACAGTAAAAAACAGGGTCTAGTGAATTGGTGAACTACTCGTGCGCGTTCAGTTCCGCGTCGACGATGACCCGCACGTGGTCGCTGAGTCGATCGACGACAAACAGATCCAAAGTCAGCGTGCGGCGGTCTTCGCTCAACGACACGCTGTCGGCGATGGGGGGAGGGCCTAATTCCAAACCTCGTCCAAAGAGCCCGCGGGCGCGGTCAAGTGAGAACAACTCGTCGGTTGCCTCCAGTGTTTCGGTCTTGATGATCAGGCCGAGCACAGGTCGGTCAAACGTGATGCTTCCCTCGATGCGGCGGCGATTCCGTCGATTATTGCCAGGACCTCTTTGGCCGGAGTCCACGGAGTTGAATTGCAGCAGAAAGGACCGGACACGCTGTCCTGTGGGAATGGCAGACTCGTTCGAACCGTCGGCCGACCTATCGATCGGGCATGGTTGAATCAGTTCCTCTGGATAACCTTCTGGCAGCACAAAGATCTTCGTATCACTCTCAATTCGCCGTAACATCCGCGGCCATTGGGGAGCAAATTCAAACGCACCCGTTGATCCAGCGATACCTGATGCCGCTGGCCAGAGTTTTTCAAATTGCTGCGACGAGAATTCCGTTTCGCTCAAACTACCGTCGGACGACAACTCGATCGCCTGCCCTTGGGACAGAAGACGCTTGCCGGTTTCGTTGTGACCAATGACTTCCACTTCACCGTCGAATACGGACACCAAGGATGTCCCGTCGACGTTCTGTTCGATTCCAAATGCCGTCCCAAGATCGACGACCCGGGCGGACCGAGTATGGACCTGAAATCCTTCCGCTCCTTCAGGCACCGTTGCGGTCAGCACGCCAGCATGCAAGCGGGTTTCTCCTGGAGCGATCAGCTCATAACTTGCCGGCCCTTGCAACGTGACTTCGACACCGTCGTCAAACACCAGTCGTACGATTCCATCATCAATGTTGATTGTTTCTTTGCTTAGCCGATCACCGACTTGCAAGTTGTTAGCGCCCTCCTGGACCAGCACCACGGACGAGAAAGGCTCTATCTCTTTCGGCTTGGCTTCAGCGAGTTGCTCCGATTGACCATCGAAATACCGATCGCCAATGAATGCGAACAGCAAGCAAGCTGCAATGCCAGCGACGCATGCCGCAAACCGTACTCGAGATCGTTGCGGCTTGTTTTTCGAAGCGGTCGCAAGCTCCCGAACATTCTCGGCCGCGGCCATTGACTGAGCCGCATCACGCAACATCTGCTCGCGAATGTTTGCTTCAACAAACTCTTGCATGCGATCGGGATGTTCCTTCAGCCACTCCGTCAGTTCATCCTGCTTCTGAGCGTCCAGAGAACCTTCAAGCCACTCTTCGATCCGCTTCTCCATTTCGATCTTCACGCCGTACCTCCCTGCAGCTCAATCTGCTTCCGGATACAGCGCCGCAACGTCTCGCGAGTTCGCTTGAGAATCGTTCGCACGTTGGCGGCCGAGAGGTCCAGCTCACTGGCAATTGCATTCGAGGTTTGCCCCTCGACGTAACGCAAGCTGACGATTGTTCGCGGACGCCCGTTCAGTTCGTCGATACAGTGACGAAGGGCCGCAGCTTCATCGCCTAATTGCGGCGCTATCTCGGCCCATTTCTGCGTGTATAGCTCGACAAACTCTGTGTCGCAGATCAACCGATTGCGTGCGGTATCGCGATGATGGCTCAAGACCTCAAACTTGGCCAATCCGATTGCCCAGGGAAGAAACGGCCTCGATTCGTCGTATTCGGGGAATTTCTTTAGCAGGACGAGCGATGTGTTTTGCACGATATCGCGAACCGCCCATTGGTCGCGGACCAACGAAGACACGTACCGACTCACAGTCGGTTGAGCATCCGTCCAAAGCTTCGTAAATCGGACTTGTTGATCTTCTTCGAGCATGGGGGTCTCAGAGCAATGAAAAGTGCGTTCTGCTACCTGTATTCTCCAGTCGCAGGCCGGACTGTGACAGAATCCTGAGGATTGTTTTCCGATTTTGGTGCAAACGGGATCGGTATGCTCTGAGTGAAGTAGACCGGATCAAGAAGCGCAGCGACGATGCTCGGGCAAATGGCAAAAGGTGTGGGCCCGTTTATCCTGACGGAACCGCAGTGAAGCGCCGCATTGATGATGGTGTGTTGACGATGCACTCTCGATTGCCGGAACGGTGCTGCGTTTGGTCCGGCCTACGTTGAACCGCGTGACGGTACGTCCCGCACCGATTCAAGTATTCTTCTTCATGAGTACTCGACGACAATTCGTTCAATGTGGTCTCGTTGCCGCGGCCGTGGATCAACGTTGCCGAATTTCGCCGCCGGAGGCCACACAGGTCGTTGGCGTGCACCGTAGGAAGTGCTGCGGGGCGAGCTACATTTCGGCGGCGGCAATTGCCAGTTTTACGTCTTCGTTGCCGTAGATGATCGATAGAAAGGCGGGGACGTAGCGGTCGATCATGGCGCCGCCGACGTACAAAATGTGATCAATCACATCGTCCTCGGGGAAGGAATCCCCGAGCGGCAAGGCGGTTTGATAGCGAAGTTCGCCGTCTTCGAAATCCATTTCGAAATTGCCCAATTTCAGACCGTAGTTGGCTCGTGTGATTGCCTCGGCGATGAGCTGGCGGTGCGATTCGGGGATCTTGTTTGCCGGATGCGTGAACACCTGCAGCATGGATTCGTCGATGATCATCATGACCCGAATATCGCCGTGCTTGCCTTCGAACAGCATCCGAAAGAGCCCACGTTCGGCATCTTGGTCATAAACGATGGCACCGCGGTCGAGATACGCACTGAGTTGATCGACGAGAGCAGACATGTCGTTGACTCCGGGGCTGAGCGATCTGAAATTGGTGAGAGCTGAATCGGAGGGCGTCGAGATCAGACCCATCTGATTCGTGCGTGGGAAAAGAGGAGGAAGCGGGAGAGAGATCAGTCCGAGCGCGTGGCAAGTCTGGGAAAGGGTGTGTCCGTAGAATAGGGGTGCGAGGGTTTGGGGGGAGTAGGCATGACTCAGCTAGGGACAGCTAATGGGGTGGTCGGGTTCGCGACGGGCCTCCCCCGATTGTACTGAAAAAACATGATCGGGGCGAACCTGATCGCCCGCTGCTGTTCAGGCGAACTATACTTCCTGGGTGAGCCTTCCTTCGGGTGGGTTCATGTGTTTCCCTAATCACTCTCTACTCGATTTGACCGGCAGTTGCCCCTGTGACTCGCGTTCTCCTGACCGCATTTGAACCGTATGACCGCTGGCCGGATAATTCGAGTTGGCTGGCGTTGATTGAATTAACTCGTTGGTACGACGGGCCGATTGAATTGGTGACGCGGCGGTACCCGGTCGAGTTAGGTCGGATGAGCGAAAAGTTGCGAACGGATCTGCAGGAGGATTATGATTTCGCACTGCACTGCGGCCAGGCTCCGGGGGCGTCCCAATTGCGATTGGAAGCCGTTGGGCTGAACCTGCGGACCGACGGCAGTGAGATTCTCAGCGCGGCTCCTGCCGCCTATCGCAGCCCACTGCCGTTGGATAAGGCGGCATCACGAATCCGAGAAGCGGGAATTCCCGCCACGGTTTCGCATCATGCCGGGACGTACCTTTGCAACGCCGCGTTGTTCCTCAGTCAACACTACATCAAGTCGTTCGGGATGCGGACGGCGTCTTCGTTCATTCACATGCCCTTGGCTCCCGCGCAGGTCGCTCGTGATGATTCCGACTCGCCGAGCATGAGCACCCCGATGGTCAGCGCGGCCCTCGCGATTCTGATCCAGCAGTTGTCAGAGCGTCGCACGACGGTTTAAACGCGTCGACCCAAGCCTGCAGGAGCCTCGCGTGGATCGTTCCGGTCCGGCGCACGCCCTCTCCGAAAGCGGGACGGCAAATATCGCCACGCACGCCCCAACAGTCCGGTGTCACGCCGAGGCGGTGTAAACGCGTGACCTGAGAAAGCCGAATGGAACCCGCCAATGCGAGCCAAATTCCGGCCTGGTGAGCGGTTTGAACCAATGCAGCGAGTTGCTCGACCGGCACATGATCGGTCAATGATTCGCCGGATTTGACAAAGGTGTCAAGCAACAATCGTTTTTGTCCGGTCGTGATCACGGTCTCAAGCACATCCGCGGGAGCGAGACAGTTGGCGGGAAGGTGATCGGCATAAGAGACAGGAACCAACTCCACACCGGGAGGCAGTTCCACCGAATCCCAAAGGTCTCGCAGACAGTCGCGACTGCGAACACCGCTGGGGCCGACCTTGGCGTATCGGAACGTGCTCGGAATTTCCGGCGCGATCGATGCTGCGTCTTCTTTTTCCCCCAGGGCCGCCGACAGTTGGTGGTGCGACAGAGCCGCTGCGGCATCGTGCCAAATCTTCGGTGAGACCGGAGCGAGGGCTCCTTCCTTTGGCTCTTTGAAGTCGATCACGTCGACACCCGAGTCGGCGACCTGTATCGCTTCGTGCATGTTGCGCACGCTGACGAGTAGTTTGGGGCGAGGTGTTGCGGAGAGTGTGTTGGAGGAAGGCATGCGAAAATTATAGGGGCTCAACCGCCGCACATCAGCGGGTGAGGTTGGTCCACGCTGCTCTGCCGCGTGATGCAGCGGAGCGACCTTGCATGCTCTTTGGGACACGGGGACAGGCATGAAAAAACCACTCTACCCGAAAGGCAGAGTGGTTTAGCGATTCGTGTCGACGGTCCCAAGATGGGACGCCGAACTCGTAGTTGGCGTGAACTACTTTTGTTGTTGTTGCAGGCCGGGACGAACGCGTTTGTTGATGTCCGTTTCGAGAACACCGAAGACCGATTCGTGACGAGCGACCGACATTTGAAGTGCGGCAAGCAAACGTTTCGCGGTGAAGAAGTTCACGATGATGCGTTGTTTGACTTGGATCGCTTCTTTTGGCACACCGATCGGCTGTGGGTTAAGGCCGAAGTCGATGATCAGCTCTTCAGGCGATCCGGTAACGCGGCAAAAGTTAGCGTAGGTAGCAAGTGCATCTTTGTCTTCCACCTGAACCTGAACAGGTTGTTGTGGAGGAGTTTGAGCCTTCGCTGCGGGGGAAGTTGGCTCGGCGGTTGCGGTCGCGGTTGCCGATTCTGCTTCTACCGAATCGTTGCTGTTTTCGTCTGCCATCAAGTTTTCTCCAAAGGGTGAGAAAGGGGGAAGGGTAAGTTGAATTCGCGTTGGGCCACATGTTAAAGGTCCCCCCCGTACTCGCAACGCGAAAGCGGTAGGTGCGGGACAATAAAACTGATTTTTCAATCAGTTCGTGGATTGTTGTGTTTCACTATGCGTGGATTGTGAAAGATAGGTTGTGGTTGTGTTATTAGAAATCAAAGTTAAACGTTTTTATGATTACCCGCCAAAGTCGCTGTCCTAAAGACATCGGATCGACATGAACTTTTGCCGCGCCGCGATAGCCGGGGCGGAGGATCATGTCGGCCGCATCGATCGGCACTCGGGCTTGGTAGGACACGCTACGAGGACGAACCTGACCGGTTTTGGGGTCGATTTCGGTTTGCAAATCACCGCCGGTTTGGCTCGACATGGACGTGCTCGCGGCGCCCATTGGGTTCTTTGAGATTTCCTCAATACTGCCGTGGAAGGTTTCCAGTCGAAGTGAATCGAGCTTCAAGTCGACGAGCTGGTTTTCGCGAACCAGTTGACGGTCACCTTGGTCGATGATCAGCACCGCTTCGAAGGCGTCCGGTGACCCGATTTCGCAGATCATGTCGTCTGCGGTCAGGAGGGCACCCCGGTTGCGTTCTTGCAAGGGCGTTCCGGTCCATCCGGGCAGTCGTCCGTCACCGGGATCGTTGGACGGACGTTCAGGCGGCGGCAGGACGAAGCCGTCTTGTTTGGCTTTGATGGTCAGGCGATCAATTTCCTCCTGCGTTTTGGCACGCAGCGAACGGATCGAATGCAGCATTTCCTCTTGGGTTTCGAGCTGGGCGACGATCGCGGCGTCTTCCTGGGCTCGACGTTTGAGGTTGGAAAGTTGCACCGACGCGAACCGTTCTTCGCCCTGCAGATCAGCGAGGCGGATTTTCAGTTCGGGGTTTTCGAGGACTGCGATGGGTTGTCCCTTTTCGATGCGAGTGCCGACAGCAACCGTATCGACGACACGTCCCACGGTCCCTGCGTAGACCGCACCGGCACGACTCGGCCGGATTTCGAATGCGGCATCGATATGGTGAGGCAACGGGATGTAGCACACCGCCGCGATGATCGCTCCGACCACCGCAAGCGAAGTGAGGAGTGGGCCACGTTTCACTTTGGAGAGTCTCCCTGGAGTGCGGATGAATTTCCACGTTTGTATGATTGGTTGCGCGATCAGTCCGGAGAAGCCGACGACGGCGAGCATCCGGCCGAGAGCCTGCAAACCGTACGGTTCGAGAACCTGCATCACGAACCATGCGATCGAGAACACCACCACCCAGCGATAGATCACACTGGCGACGGTGAACATGCCGAACATGAATCGATTCCGCTGCGGCAAGAACGGGTCGTCTTGAAGTTCCAAACCGAGACAGGTTTCTTGGAACCAACGTTTGAGGACCTCGGTACTCTTTTGACGCAGGTTGGGGATTTCGAGGTAATCCATCAGGATGTAATAACCATCGAAACGCAACAGCGGGTTACCGTTGACGAGCACCGTGCTGATGACGTTAAGGAACATCATGTTCAGGCACAGGTCGTTGATGGTGGTGCCTGGTTGGCTGAAGAACCACACGAACGCGGCAATCGAAGCGAGAATCATCTCGACGTAGATTCCGCCGGCACCAATCCAGATGCGTTTCCATTTGTTAGGAAGCATCCATGAGTCGGAAACGTTGCAATACAGACACGGTGTGAAGACCAGTAGCATGAAGCCGATTTCGTGGCATTCGCCGCCGAACTTCTTGCAACTCAGTCCGTGACCGAATTCGTGGATGACCTTCACGATCGCCATCGTCGCCGCCAAGATGATCCAGCGGTCGGCGGCGAAGAATTGATGGAACGTTGGCAGTTTGGCGTAGACGGTTTGGTACTGCGTCGCAAGCAGCAACGAGGCTGCGATCAACAAACCGATGAAGAAGATCAACGCCGGAACCGTGAACACCCATCCAAAGATTGGGAGCAATCGGTTGAGGATCTTTTCCGGGTCGATGCCGCGGAATCGAACTGCGAAAACGTTGGACATTTTGCCAAGGAGTTCTTTGTTCTTTTTCGTGCGGCCACGCTCCCGGAGCGATTTGCCTTGGCCGGGCGAGTTGCTGATCACCAAACCGCTGCGGTGCAGCATGCCGATGAATTGTTGCAGGTCGCCGAATGTGATCTTTTGCGGTGCGAAGCGTTGTTCGAAACCGTCTTTGATTTGTTGCAGACTGACATGCCCGTCGAGCATGTTGAGGATGAAGTACTCTTCGTCGTGAAAACGGAAGTACTGCAACCCGACGGGTTCTTTGATCACCCAAAAGCCCTGACCCTGATAGTGATGCCGACTCGCGGTCAAGTCAGGACGTCGGCGCACCGTCAGTGCACGTGACGAACTGCTAACCAGTGATTCAGCAAGGGTGGCCATGGATGAGGTGTCAGTGGGGCGATGAAGAGGTGTGGGGTCGCGAAGGGCGTTTGTTCAGAGGTGAATCAGTCGAACAGGATCTCGGCTTGCATGCCGGGTTTAACGATCCACGCGCCGTTCTGGTCTTTGACGTTGTCGATATCGACCCAGATTCGGACTTGGCGACGGAGGTTCAACTCGCTGCTAACGAAACCCAATTTGCTCTGGACGACAACCGGCCGATCGCGATCGCTCGACGAGAAGACGCGAACCGTCACGGGCAGTCCGGCTCGCACGCGACCGGAAAACGCGATGGCATCGACCACGCCTTCGACTCGAACCCGGTCGAGTTGAACGATGGTGGCGATCGGTGATCCCGGCTGAACCCATTCACCGCTTTGGGCGACGCGTGTTTCGACATAGCCGTCGAAGGGGGCGACGATTTGGCGGCGTTCTTTTTCGTATTCGGCAATCTCTCGCTCGTTGCGTTTGGCAACATACTGAGCCAACGCGATCTTCTTTTGCATTTCGGCCAAATCGATCCGGAGGGCGGCACGAACGGCTTCGAGTTCCTTCTTCTTCATTTCCCAGAACGGGATGGCTTGCTCTTGATACAGCTTTTTGTGGGATTCGGCTTCGGCATCGGCGAGTTCACGGCTGTTTCTCGCGTCTTTGAGATTTACGTCGTTGTCGGCGTTGAGCATCGCCTCGGTTTCTTCGGCTCGTTTGAGTTCCAACGCTAGCGTCGCGGCGGTATCGTCGACGACGGCGAGGACGTCACCTTTGACGATTCGCATCCCTTCTTCGACGTTCAGTTCGACCAGCTTGCCTTCGACTTCGGCGGGAATGTTGACGTTCCGGATGTACTTGACGGAGCAGTTGTCGGCTACCACCTGTTGCCCCGGAGCGGCCAACAGTTGCGACGACGATTGGGCTTCGCAGCGTGCGGAAGCGAGAGACAGCACGGCGAAGAAGGCAACCAAAACGAGCGATGCGTTTCGTCGATGATGCGGATGGAATTGCATGAGGATCGTTCGCGTAGGATTCAAGGCAGATGAGAAGACGGTGAGGAGGAGCGAGTCAGGTTGAGTGCCTGGTCGTCGTGTTTTGTTTCAAACAGTCCGTTGCAGCGGGAGTCGTTGGCTCACTCGCTCGGAAGTCCATCCTTAGAAGATGAACTTGGCAAACCACTCGTAGACCTCGTGAAGGAGTACAAACCCGCTGGCTCTCCGCCCGACTTGGACGTCGGCGGTAAGTTTCGTGCCGGGGCTCGGTGAGAGTTTGCGTAGTGCGTCTTGGTCGGGAAGGACTCGCATCTTGATGATCGATCCGTGTTCCTCGCTGGCTTCGGCACGCAGCGAGATGTTCTCAACCGGCAGAGTCGCCGGCAGCGGTTGATCAGGGTCGGATGCGAGGATGTAAGTGACATCGAGTTCTTTTACGGAGTTCTCGTTGATGTATTCGTCGAGATGGCCTTCACGTTTTTCAGGCATTTCGATTTCGAGATACATCGGTTTGCTCAGGTCGGCGATTTCCATCAAGACTTGGCCGGTCGAGATCGGACGGTTGAGCAGCAGTTTCTCGACTTCCCAAGAAACGACGCGTCCTTCGATTGGCGAACGGACGATGAGGTCGTCGGCACGCTTTTTCTTCAGCGCGAGTTTGGCGTTTTGGGCTTCGAGTTTGGTTTCGAGTTCGAGTTCTTCACCTTCGAGGGCTCGGAGATCGGTCCGTTTGAGTGAATCGCGTTTGGTTAGCTGTCCGCGGACACGTTGCAATTCTGCTTTGGTCGTGTAGATCTGGCCTTCGAGTTCGGTGATCTCGACTTCGACATCCGGGTTGATCATCCGTACGAGCGGTTGGCCGACGGTGACCATTGAGTTGTGGTCAACGAGGACTTCGCGGACTTCGCCGTCGATGCCCGCGAAGATTTCTCGTCGGGCTTCCGGTTTGAGGGTTCCCTCGGCTTCGAGGTCGAAGTCCATTGGGACAAAAACGCCCGCGGCGATCAGACCGAGGATCAATGCGATCACGCCGAGCGTCTTGGGCAACGTTCGTGCACGCAGCACCCAACTGGCTCGACCGAGTGCTCTCCACACCGGCATCAAAAACAAATTCGAGTGTGCCTGAGAGTTGGCGATCGCTCGCGTGCCGTGTTCGTATACTAAGTCACATCGAGTGCGGAAGACGTCGGCCGGGAGATCCGTTTCGATCTGTTCGACGATCAGTGCGCCGATGACTTCGCCGCGGTGAGCATCGTCGCGGTCGACTTCACCGGCGGCGCCGACTTCTTTGTCTTGTCCGAGTTTGCGTTGCGGTTCACGCAACGGGAGAACCGCCAGGTTGCGTCCATAGGAAAGGTCGACGTAGTCTTCGAGGGCTTCCTCGATTTGTGGCGGCAAATCTTCGGTCGAACCGTCGTGCCACAGCGGTTCGCCGGCGGCAACCACGCGGGTCGCCAACACGTTCAGAGCGGAGACAATGTTCGATCGGTTTTCGATCGTGTCCTGGCCGCTAATCGCTTCGACGGTGCACTTGCGCCCTTTCTTGATCGCGACACTGACACGGTCGCATCCGATCAAACGTCGACCTTCGTTGGCGACGACGTAGGCGGTTTCCTTCAAATCGAGCGATTCGTGGGCGGCGCGGGCGAACGAGTCCGCCTGCTGCCAAAGAGTTTGCCGGTCGCCGAGCTTGATCAGCTTCTGGCTGCGCAGCCATTCGGCGGCGAGTTCGCACATCTGTTGAAGGAAACGCAGATAACCTTTCTGTGTCTCCGGCGCGGTGTCGGGGCGTTGGAAGATTTCGATCAGGCCGTCTTTTTGACCGTCGTGCTGTAACGCACCGAGCACGAGTAGGTAACGCGTCGGGTTACCCTCGGCGTCGCCGTCGGTCGTGCCGCTGTATGGTGGAACGAGCACGGACTGGCCGGCGTTGGCTGCCCGTTGAATCAGTCGGCGGTGGCGAGCCGCGTCGTCGGTGTCGTCAGCCAAGATCGACGGTTCGGCGTTGATTTGATACTGAAGACGCAGTTGGCGGTCTTCATCGAGCAACCAGATCGCGCCGCCGGCAGCAGCCAGGGCGGTGATGATCCGAGAGAGCAATTCGGGATAGAACTCCGAAGCCGTCGATCCGCTCTTGGTCAACGCAGCGATTTCGTTGACAAGACCTCGGATCTGAGCCTTGGTTTCTTCGACCGTTTGTTGGTTGACCGACATATGCCTGTTGATCTGAAGCTGATAAGGACGCGGACGAAACTGAGATTTCGGGTTACGAGAAGACGGTAGTTAAAACCACCTTCCCCCCGCCACTGGAAGTTATTTCGAAACTGAGGTTTGTTGCGGCAACCTGCCGATCGCAACGTCTGGTCCGGACGGGCGGTCTGTACGGAAGCCCCGTTTGCGCCGGAGCCTCGGGTCAGATCGATCGCAGAACCAGCAAAAAACGCCTTTTAAGAAAAAAACGGACAACCGAGCTAGACTGGTTATACGTTTTGTATAACCTGGTGTCTAGCGTTTCGCTGCGAATTTGTTGGCCAGCGATTTTCGATCTTCCTCCGCTGGTTCTGTTTTGAACGCACCGCTGAAGCACCGCGCCGTCCAGAAAGGACCTGCCGCCCACAAAGGAGCGGTCTCGCAGGAGGGATCAGCGAACCCTGATAGCCCGACGAAACCCGAGAGCACCGTAGATCGCAACGACAGCGGCGACAGAAGCGAAACGCAGGCGGAGATCCAAGAACCATCCGCAACGCAGCCTAACCACGAGGCCCCAACCATTCACGAGACCCCAATGCCAGACGTGATCCCTGCGGAGCATCTGCTGGCGTCCATCGAACAGGAACTCAACCGTATCCAGCGTTCGATGCGTCTGACTTTGCAAGCGAAATTGCAGGTTCTCGTGGGGAAGTCGCTCGGTTCGCTTCAGCACAACCGAACCCTCGCTGCATCGATCCAATCGATACTCGACCAGCACGGTTTTCGCCTGCGGTGTCATCAGTGCGGGCATCCTGCGATTCTTCGGGTCAGCCCACGAAAAGGGGTCCCCTCGGGAGCGTTCGTGTTCGATCACACGATTGACGGTAAACGCACGTTTCATGGAGGCGGGGCGGTCGTGCCTCCGGTTCATCTCGTCGCCAAACCGCAACGCAAGAATCGGCGAGTGGGATAAGGCGTTTTGAAACTCGACCTGTCTGATCACTGTCACTGAATTGGTCAGGATTCCGGCTACCAAGATCCAACCGTATATGTCAGCTCTCTGTTCGGGGAGTGGGGATTGTGAACGTGGTTTGTTACCTACAAGTTTCTTTGCGCTGAAGGCTTGTTGGCAATTAGCCAGCGGTCGAGCGGAGCGACCACCGCCGGAATTGAAAGCAAAGCTTGGTTTCGACCCGGAAGGTGGTCGCAGATTCGTCAAGACGGTTGCGCTGCGAATACCTTCGGGGGCGGTCAGATCTTCGTATGAGCGATCTCGCCAGGTGCGTAAACGCGACCTGGGGCTAGTGGCTTGGAATCCCTTCGTGACAAAAAACCGGCTTGTTGGCAATCAACAGGTTGCCAACGCTCCTCATGCAGCGGGATTTTCTGCAAAATCCATTACCGTTTACCCGAAAAACGAGCTGCGTCGGAATCAAGGGCTAAAGGACGTGATGGTCGACTTAACCGAGTCACGTCGGCGCGACGGGCTACTTCGTTCGCCCCGTCGTGATGGTCCGCTCCTCTAGCCGCCACGGAATTGGTAAAACGGTGGTTCGCGTGTCGATCGGCAGACTCCCGTCGTGGGCTGCCGCTGCACAACAACGTTTCCCGCGGAGTGTCTATGACATCGGATCCTGCCTCGTCGCCCCAACCTTCCTGTGAATTGCGGCAAGCCTTGCCTACCGACGCGGCTGCGATTCACGCGTTGATGCGGCCGTTCGTTTCGCAGCATTTGCTACTCGCTCGCAGCGAGGCTGAGATTATCGAGTTGACCCGTCATGGCTTTGTCGCGATGCAGGGTGAACGTTGCATCGGCTTTGCCGCGGTGGAAATCTATTCACCGAAGTTGGCCGAACTGCAGTGCCTCGCGGTTCATCCGGAGGCACAGCGTCTAGGCGTCGGGCGACAGTTGGTCGGCCAGTGCATTGAACGTGCTCGGTCGCTCGGCGTGATGGAGATTCTCGCGATCAGTTCGTCGGAGGATTTCCTGCGTTCGTGTGGTTTTGACTTCTCCTTGCCCGACCAGAAGAAAGCGTTGTTCTATCAAATCCGAGAACGTCCTTTTGACGACCGATAGCAGGACGAAATGGTTCGCCGCTGTGGGCATGCGTTTGGATCGTCCGCCCGTTGTATTTGTTTCCTCGATTAAGATTGCACTGTCATGAAGCCTCTTGAGTTCCTTGAGCAAGCCATCCGAACCCCGAGCCCATCTGGATACGAGGAGCCGATCCAAAAGTTGATCTCGGAGTACCTCCAACCTCACACCGATGAGGTCTCGATTGACGTGCACGGCAACCTCACCGCATGCGTGGGACCCGCTGATTCGCCACGGTTGATGTTGGCAGGACACTGCGACCAAATCGGGATGTTGATTTCTTATATCGACGAGGAGGGGTTTCTCTACGCTCAAACCATCGGCGGATGGGACCCGCAACAGTTGATTGGTCAGGCGATGACGGTTTGGACCGCAAACGGTCCGGTGTCGGCGGTGATCAGTCGCAAACCGATTCACTTGCTTTCGGCGAAGGAACGAGAAGAGGTCGTCCGCCTGCAGGACATGTGGCTCGACATCGGTGCAGCCAATGCGGAAGAGGCCGCCGCGAAGGTTCGTGTAGGAGACCCGGTGACCCTCGATCTGCACTATCGCCCGCTCTTGGGTGACTTCGTCAGCGGGCCGGGGATGGACAACAAAACCGGCATGTGGACGGTAATGGAAACGGTCCGTCGTAGCGCGACCGAACTGAAAGAGAAACCATTGCAGTGTCAATTGTTCGGTGTTGCCACCGTTCAAGAAGAGATCGGCCTGCGTGGTGCAAAGACGGCGGCGGCACGGATTTCTCCGGACGTGGCGATCGCAGTCGACGTCACTCATGCGTCGGACTGTCCGACAATCAGCAAACAGCAGCAAGGCGATATCCGTTTGGGCGGTGGTCCGGTGATCGTACGCGGGCCGAACATCAACGCAAAAGTCGCGGCGCGTTTGATCGAGTTGGCAGAAGAAAACGATATTCCGTATCAACTCGCGGCGTTGGGGCGGGCGGCGCCGAACGATTCCAACGTGTTGCAAATCTCCGGTGCAGGTGTTGCCACCGGGCTGGTGGCGGTTCCCAACCGGTACATGCACTCGGCGGTCGAAACCATCTCGACGGCTGACATCGAGGCGATTGCGAATTTGTTGACTCTGTTTGCACAGAGCCTCACCCCGGAATGCTCGTTCATTCCAGGTTAGTTTGCATTGGTCTGATCACATAATTCTGATTATGTCTCGCGGGGTGCACCCGCGAATCTGTCAGAGCATGGATCGTCTACGCAGCCTCTCTCGACAGATCGCTGTCGAGCTTTGGAGAAGGCGTTGATTCCTCGGTGCCGGTCGTCGAAGTTGCGAGCCCGAGAGCCCCGGCATGCGTGCGGATATGCAGGTCACGCTGTGGGAACGCGATTTCAATCCCCTCTTCCTTGAACGCGTTGTTGATGTTCGTGTGAAGTTGATGGATCACCTCCAGGCGGTTGTCCAGCGAAGGCAAATAAGCACGCAGTACCATGTTCAGTGCACTGTCGCCGAAGCCTTCGAACGTTGCGACCGGTGGCGGATCTTCTAACGTGAGCGGGTGTTCGTTCGCGGTCGCTTCGAGAATCTCGCGAGCACGCTCGGTGTCCGATCCATAAGCGATCCCCACGTTCACGAGGACGCGGTTGATCTTGTCCGACAACGTCCAGTTCAACAATCGTCCGGTGATGAACTCTTTGTTGGGAACGACATACTCTTTGCGGTCCCAATTGGTGATCGACGTCGCGCGGATGCGGATTTTGGAGACCACGCCGCTGACGTCGTCGACCGTCACCACGTCACCCACTCGAATCGGACGTTCGAGCAGGATGATCAGGCCGGCGACAAAGTTTGCGAACATCTCCTGTAACCCGAACGCGAGTCCAAACGTCAACGCCGTCGCGAGCCACTGAATCTGCGACCATTCCAGCCCGATCGTCGAACAAGACGCAATGGTTCCGATCAAGACGATCGCGTAGCTGACCAAGGTGGTGATTGCGTATCGAACCGAAGCGTCAACAGGCAGTTGTTGCAGCACGGACATTTCGAGCAAACCGGGGCCGTTGCGAAACAGGACAAACGTGACGGTGGCGATCAGAAGGGCCAACGCGAGGTCCGACAGTGTGATGACGGTCGCCAAACGTGGCGGCGATGCGCTGCGGGCGATTGGAGCGGTGTCGTCGTCGGTCGCGGGAAGCAACGTTGGAGCGATCGCCGTCGTGGGACCATCAACACTAGCGACGGTGGTCTTCGTCCACAGCGGATAGTTGTCGAGAATGCTTAGTGCGGGCAGGACCTGGACCCAGATCATCCACAGTCCAACGAGCGAACAGGCGATCATGCCTGAATTGATTAGCCGGCGTGATTGTTGACTATGCGCGGTGATATCTGCTTTCGGATCTTCGGCCACAATGCCGGCGACCATCTGAGACGAGGAGTCACTCGTTGACGCCGCGGCGGAAGCCGACGCACGTTGTCGTGACTGTTCGATGCTGAGATACCGTCGACGCAACATCAACATGCGAAAGAACAGCGATCGCATGATCAGCAACGAGATGACAAATCCAAACGTCGCGAACAGCCGCCACGAGAGCACTTCCGCCGTGTAGTAATAGCCAGCGAAGGTAAGTGCGGCTAGCGACAACGGAACCGACGTGCCCAAAACGGACCACACATGTTTAATTCGGTTGTTCCATGATGATCCTTCGGACGAGTAGTACTCACGCAACACTCCGCCGGGCGTCAGCAGTCGGAACACGGCGTACGCGGTGACGCACATCCCGGTCAGGAAGAACAGGCGTTCGACCGAGTCACGCCCGTGGGACTGCTCGCACATCGACAACGTCGCGGTGACGAAGATCAATGGCAACGCGACCCATGTGAGCGAGCGTAGGCCGCGTCGGATCGATTCGGTGGCATGTTGAGACCACCGAAAGTGAGCTTCCCCGAGCCCGCGAGGTCGGCAAACCTGCCGTACCAATTCCAACGCGATCCAAATTACCGCAACGCATAGAAATCCGTTAGCGACCGCCGCGACAAATTCGGAATCGCCTGCTGAACGCTGGAGACGCCATGCCAATAGGGCTGCCAGTGCCGGCCACGCCAACGATACAAGGACCGTAAAGAACCACGCCTGGAACGTCGGCAAGATTGACATGCAGTTTGCCCGATCCGCGTTTTCTCCAAAGCGGCCGATGCGGTCGCGCATCTTGCGTCCGCGGATCAGCAGGATCGCGCATGGGGCG
The DNA here is from genome assembly GCF_000346505.1 of Aporhodopirellula sallentina SM41. Classification (GTDB taxonomy): domain Bacteria; phylum Planctomycetota; class Planctomycetia; order Pirellulales; family Pirellulaceae; genus Rhodopirellula; species Rhodopirellula sallentina. Next base: position 4,172 of record NZ_ANOH01000204.1, on the reverse strand, counting down.
AGTGCCAGAAGATACAAATAGAAACGGTCACGCATATCCGACAGCAATGAGGAGCCGACTTCCGTCCACTTGTGCGGGCTGATCAACCACATGTCGGACGCATCGAGGCTGAATTCGTTTGTCAACGCGCGTCCGCTGCGGATCCACAGGACTCGTTCGTCGATGTAGTTTTCGTATTCGGCGGCCAGGCGGATCAGTTGTTGATCGGTCGTATCGAGTTCGATCAGTTCGTCAAAATACTGGCCGCTGATTTTGATCAAGCTGTCGAGGGTTTCACTGCGACGTTGGATCAATTCCTGCGCGGCCGATTCGAGCAACGCTTGGTTGAGCGCCGCGTTGTGGTTGGCGTCTGGATCTGGATTCGTCGGGGCTTCAAACTTTGCGAGCAACGACTTGGCGTTGCCAACGTCTTGACGCTGATCCTCGTAGTCAAAAATCTCGTACTGGACATCGTTGATGATCGGTTGACGATGGGCAACGTTTTCCCTTCGCGCCGACACATCAGGAAGGTCCTGCTTTTGCTTGCGCAGGTGAGCGCCGATGGCACTGGTCAAGCCTACCGTTTCGACTTTCTTACGCGTCGAGTTGAACCGGCGAACCAACGACTCGTAGACATCGGCGGAGGCTTTCTGGTCTCTTTCTGTCGAAGCGAGTGCTTCCGCGATCGCTTTGGTTTTCTCTGCGAGTTGTTGATTGGTTTCGGCGTAGTCCTTCAGGGAAGGTGCTGCCGCAATCGCCTCGAAACGTGCTTGCTGGACCGACAGTTCGGCGGCTTTTTCACGGGCGATGTTGATTTCTTTTTGCAGCAGTTCGATGCATTTCTCGAGGTGTGCCGCGTTCGCGTTGGCTAAGTCGATTCGCAGACGCAGGAGATCGGCAGATTCTTCGGCATCATATTTCGCCAACTCGGCCTGGAGTGCCGGCAGTTCTCTTACCAAGGTCATTCGCCGGGTGAGCAATCGGGCGACGAATGAGTTCGACGTCGGCGACGCTTCGGAGGCGGCAAGCGTTTGCAATTGAGAGGTCGCGTCAGCGATCCGCTGTTCTTTGGCGATCATCAACGCACGAATCTCTTTGCGCCGTTGAGATCGCGTTTGTTGTTCGGACTCGGCGGTTTGGCGATTCTTCTTATACGTCGCCAGTTGCAGTTCCCACTGCAGCAGCAGTTGCTCCATCTCCTGGAGGCTCAGGCCGGGTTTGAGCCCAGGAGTTTGCTGTTTGCGATCGGCGAGTTCTTTGCGGAGTTGCTCGACGCGGGCAGCGACCGTTTCGGTTTCCCCGATGAGAGTTTGTTCGGCGGCTTCGTTATTGGTTGCGGAACGCAGGTTATTGATTGCCGAGCGATAATTCTCGATCGCCTGCAATCGTTGTTCAGCGTCGAGGTCTTTGCGGTTTTCGAGGTCCGCGATCGCTTCTTCCACGGTCTCGATTGAGATGGATTGTTCCGTCAGCGGCGCGACCGGGTCCGAGTTTTCTTGGGCGTGCAAAATTGACGCAGGCAGAGCCGTTAAAAACAGGCTCGGCAGCAAAAAAACGACTCTTCGGACGGCTTGCAGCGTACGCAAAATGGTGCACCTGGTGCGTGGGGAGAAAGGCTCCCGACGCTAGAAAAACCGGGCAAATTGCGTCAACACGGATCCGCAAAGAATCGTTTTAGGGGCTGGGAAAGGCGCGTTGGGCGGGCCCGCATGGCGTTCCCGACGAGCGACGGGAAATGGGAGGCGTTTGGCCTGAATCGACGTCATCGACTCCGCCGGAATCCGGGCTGCGGATCGTTTGTCTCTTGACCCATTGGAGGGCATGGGCGTAAACATGAGAGTTGAGTGCTCACGGTGTTAAACGCCACCCGGGCAAGCCGAAAACGGAATTTCGGGTTTTTTCACTCACATAATTCATGGAAGATAACTCTCATGGCCCAACAAAACCAAGCCTCCAGCGGTGTCCCGCTCCTCGACGTTAATCGCGACAACGCTCCTCACCGTGAGGAATTCATCGAGGCCCTGACCGAAGTGCTCGACAGCGGGCGGTTCCTTTTCGGTCCAGACGTCACCGAACTCGAGGCTGAACTGGCCGGGTATTGTCAGGTTCCCAACGTTGTCGGCTGTGCGTCGGGCAGTGACGCGTTGCTGCTTTCTTTGTTGGCATTGAACATCGGGCCTGGCGATGAGGTGATTGTTCCATCGTTTACGTTCTTCGCTTCGGTGAGTTGTGTCACTCGTTTGGGCGCGACGCCGGTCTTCGCCGACATCTGCCCGGACACGTTCAACGTCGATCCCGCATCGGTCGAGTCGCTGATCACGAGCAAGACCAAAGCGATTATTCCTGTCCACTTATTTGGGCAGTGCGCCCAAATCGATCGGATTTGCCAAATCGCATCCGGTCATGATATCCCGGTTGTTGAAGACGCCGCACAGGCAATTGGTGCCGCTTACCACTCTCGTCCTGCAGGCAGTTGGGGCACGGTCGGTTGCTTTAGCTTCTATCCCACCAAGAACCTCGGCGGGATGGGCGATGGCGGCATGATGACCAGCAACGATGCGGCGTTCGCGGATCGCCTGCGTTTGTTCGCCGGCCATGGCATGCGTCCACGTTACTATCACAAAGTCGTCGGTATCAACAGCCGACTCGATACGTTCCAAGCCGCCGTGTTGCGAGTGAAGCTTCGCCACCTCGGCGAGGCGATCGAAGGTCGTTCGACGGTTGCGGCACGGTATGACCGATTGCTGACCGAAAACGGCATGGTCGATAACGGGCAAATCACTTTGCCGGTTCGTGACCCCAACGCGTTCCACGTTTGGAACCAGTACGCGATTCGCGTTGCCGATGGACGCCGTGATGATCTGCGTAGCTACCTCGCCGAGCGTAAGATCGGTTCGGAAATCTACTATCCGATTCCAATGCACCAACAAGAGTGCTTCGAGGGAATGGAATTCCGCCACAACGGTTTGGCAGAAACAGAGCGTGCGAGCCAAGAGGTTCTCAACCTGCCTGTCTTCCCATCGTTGACCGAAGCGGAACAGTTGCGTGTGATTGATGCGATTGCATCGTTCTACTCGGCATCGGCAAAGGTCGCCGCTTAGGTCGCAGGCGAACTTCCCGATATCCAAAATGAAAACGCTGGCAGGACAACGCCCGCCAGCAATCGTTCCTTTTGCCCGGTTCTTTCGAGCCGGGCGGAACCGTTTCTACAGACCGCAATCGTCTTGGTCGAACAATCTTTCTTCGGCGAGAAACAATCATGGTGCGAACGAATCACGCGATTTGCCGAACCTCTTTTGCTGCATCGTTGGGCAATTGGGGGGCGGTGTTGCTGGTCGGAATGTCGGTGTGGGGGCCCTGTTTGGTGTGTGTTCCTGCCGTCGTGCATGCTGACGAAACGACTGACTCACCGACCGTCGCCGCGGAGATTATCGAACGGATTGAACACGGCGATCTTGACGCGGCAGTTGCTGCGGTAACCGAACTCGATGTTGTTTCCGCGACGTCACCCAAGATGCTCGCCGCAATGATTCAGACGGCCAGGGCGTGCGAAAAAGATCAACGCAGCGACGAAGCCGCCGAGGTTTACCACACCGCCGCGGCGCTCGCCAATGAGTTGAGCACCAACGACCCCGCCATAATACCAACCGCGAAGACGGCCGCAATTTGGCTGACCGCGGCGAACAGTTTGACCGTCGTGGGACGTGATGCTGATGCGTTTCGGTGGCTTCGTTTGGCCGCAGAATCAACGTCGGATACGGTCCTCGCTCAGCGGGTCGGTAAATCTCTGTTGTCGGTTGCTTCCGGGGCACTCAATGCCAACGACAAATTGACCGCGGGGCACGCATACCAATTGGCGGTGCAGCAATTTCTGTTGGCAAACCCGGAACAGCCGAATCCGTCGATCGCGACGGCTCGGTTGGGCTATGCCTGGACGCTTGTGATGGCCGCAAACGAGAGTGGCAATTCCGAGCATGTGGCTCAGGCACTCGCCGCCGTTGACGAGTTCATCGAACATCATTCGGGCCACGCAGACACCTCATCGGCGCTGCTGTTGAAGATGAGTTGCGAGTCCTCTTTGGGCCGGAAGGAAGATGCCGAATCGACACGCGAGCGGTTGATTCATAACCATCCACGATCCGACGCGATGTGCCAAATCGTTTCGCAAGCTTGTGGCGACGCAGCTAGCGGCG
>NZ_ANOH01000203.1 GCF_000346505.1 Aporhodopirellula sallentina SM41 | reverse complement strand
GACTTTTGACACCGAAGAGATAGGGATACAGATTGTTCTCGCTGATCCGGTATCGAATCTGTCCGTTAACTCCCGTGGTCAAATTGTCCTTCGTGACCGCTTCGATTGTGTCCTGCCGTTTGGACGGGTCCCACGAAAGATCGACCGCGTGTGTCGCCACGCTCACACGGTGCACGGTCTCCCATGGCAATTTGAAATAGGGGCCGCCCGGTCCGATGACGCGGACCTGCGGGTAAGAGTACCGCTCGCGTTCTTCATTGGTCAGGCTAGGATCGATCGGCGGCGCGATGTCGGGCGACTCGGCGACCATCGGCAGAATCTCGGCCGCGCCGAACCGCGTTTTCACCGCCCTTTGATCCGGGGAGACTGTGTACAAACAGCCAGGTAACGTCCGAAAGGCGGCGTAGGCTGCGATGCCCAATACATACCACAGTAGAAACATGATGCACTCACTAGTTTATCGAAGACGGAACATCCCCATACGGGGCGGTGAGATTGGATTGTAACGATCCCCCGAGCCCGCGGTACGGGTTCGCCGAGTCGACCGGCGAACGGACCGCGGTGCGTCAATCGATGACGGCGCCCCGGCTATACATCGACGTCCGACTGACTATTTTGGGAGAACTATCGTCAACGCCCACAATCGACCGGTTTCCGCTTGTCTCAACCGACCTCCCCTCGAATTTCGCGACGCCTGAGAATCGTGCTGAGCGTCTTGGTTTTGGCGCATCTCTCCGCCGTCGTCGCCCCTCCGCTCGCCTTTCAAAGCCGAGGCCCGCGCGGCCTTTCGCCATCGGTGTCGATGCTGCTCTCGCCGCTCGCTGCCTATGGGCAGTTTCTATATCTCGACCGAGGCTACGCGTTCTTTGCGCCCGACCCGGGACCGAGCCATTTGATGCGGGTCGAACTCGCCCCCGGCAACGACGTTCCTCCCGAGGAAGTCACTCCCGAGACGGTTGCCCGCGACCCGCAGGTACGTCTCTATCCGAGCCTCGATGATCAGTGGCCTCGGTTGCTCTACCACCGACACTTCATGCTGGCCGAGTTTTTGAACGACGCCTACCAACCGGCCCTGCCCAACGAGACAGCTCGATTGGTCGGAGAAGAGTTCCCGATCGAAGAACTGCAGGCGTGGCGGACCGGACGGGAGCGGTATGAACGAATCGCGAATTCGATGCGAGATCACCTCCGCCATCAATACGGCAAAATCGACATTCGCATCGATCGGCTCGAGCACATGATCCCCGATTTCGTGCCGTACGCCGAAAACCCAACACCGCTGAACGATCCACCCACCTACGTTCTACTGGAAGACATTCCGATCACGTTGGAGACACTGCTAGGCGTCATGCCACAGGACCTTCCGCAGCCTGAACCGAGCGAGAGTGTCCCGGCACCATCGGGTGAGAGAATCCCGAGCGGCCAACCGCAGACCCGTCCGATCGAAAAGGATCACACCAACGATTCCGGAGCCCCCGCCCGCTCCGCAAACGTGAATGAAGAAGATGCCGGCGTCTCGGAAGGAGCCCGACCTCGATGAGTTCGAACGCATCACTAGCCACAAGGCTGAAGACTTCCGCAACCGATTTCTTCGACGCCTGGGATGAATTCTGGTTCGCCGCACGGAATGTCGAGACTCTCGCGATCCTTCGCATCTGCACCGGAGCGATGCTGCTGTATTCGCACCTCGTTTTGGCGACCGATTTGGAATCGTTCGTTGGCACCAACGCGTGGATCAACAACGAAACCTCTCAGGCGTTGCATGACGGCACGTTGGGCGAACCGACTGCGGCATGGTCGTACTTATGGAACATCGACAGCCCCGCGATGATCGGGCTGCATCACGTCGTAACGATGATCGCATCGGCCGCGTTCATGGTCGGTTTCCTGACACGGATTACCGGCCCGTTGGCGTTGTGGTTTCAACTCATGTTGATCCATCGGTTGCTCGGCAGCCTCTTCGGTCTCGACCAGATCGTCACCTACTGCACGCTGTACTTGGCGTTCACGCCATGCGGCGCGGCGTTCTCGGTCGACTCATGGTTGCGTCGCCGTTTGACACGCAACAAAGACCCCCAATCGAAAGCGTTCGGTTGGCTCTTACCCTGCGACGCGCCCAGTGTCGCTGCCAACGTCGCAACTCGTTTACTGCAACTGCATCTCTGCGTGATCTATTTGTTTGGCGGACTGGCCAAAGCCCGCGGGCAACTTTGGTGGGACGGCACGGCGCTTTGGTACGCAATCGGCAACTACGAATACCAATCGCTGGACATGACCTTCATGGCGGCGTACCCGAAGTTCTTCACCGCCCTTACTCACGTGACGTTGTTCTGGGAGATCTTTTACTGTGCGTTGGTTTGGCCACGCTGGACACGTCCGCTCACGGTGGCCGTCGCCGTTGCGGTGCACGGCGGGATCGCCTTGGGACTCGGCATGGCCACGTTCGGCCTGATGATGATTGCCGCAAACGGGATCTTCATCAGCCCAGCGGTGTTTCGGCATTGGCGTGGCCTGGATGTCTCCGATCAGAATGCAACCTCTGAAAAATCCCGTTCATCTCAGGGCGTATCGGACAACGCATCGAAACCAGAAACCTCGGCAACGGACACACGGCCAAACGATGACCGGGCCTCGTCAGAGCGATCGGCCGTCGAAGAGAATCGCGCCGAGATCGAAGAAAACCTAGCCAAACGGATGGCCGATTTGGAAAAAGGCGAAGAGGCCTTCAAAAAGCGATATCTCAAACTCAAACGCCGCGAAGCCAAAGTCGAAGAACGCAACGAGCGAATCAAAGCGACCAAAGCCAAACTCCGAGCCAAACTCGAAGACGGTACGTTGGTACGAGGCGATCAACTGCTCGAGCAGTCCGAGGCGGACCTTTCCGGTATCGGACTGAGTGACAGTCACGACGACCTCGAGAATCATACCGACGACAGTTTATCCGGTTACGATCTGCTCAACCCAAAGGACGGCCAAGAATCGTAGATAGGTGACAGACGCCTACTATTCCGCGTGGTACATTACTCCACGGTGAATGAATCAAGGACGACACGTCGCGGAATCCTATTCTGATGTTGACTGAAAATCTAAACTGGCAAGAGATAACCAATCAACTCTCCCATTCTGTCTTTCTTATTCTTGAAGACGCCTCGTTTCTTTATGCGAATCAACACGCCTGCGAGAAACTAAAGTACTCTCCCGAGGAGATGTCGAAGATGAAGGTCTTCGATATCACGCCGCGTTACCAACTGGTCTCGTGGCAGGACACGTGGGAAAAATTCAAGACGCATAAAAGGACTCAACACGAGTCAACTCATCGCGACAGCGAAGGCAATGAGTTCCCAATTCTCGTCAACGTGACGTACAACGACGATGCGGCGGATCAACCGTTCTTGATCGTCCACACCTATGACCTCACGCAGAGTCAGCGGGATCGTCAACAACTCTTGCTCGCGATCAAAGCGGCCAAGGTTGGTTTCTGGGACTATGACTTGGAATCGGGCAACGTCTACGTTTCCCCGGAGCTCTACCATCAAGTCGGCATGCAGGTCGGCGAGAAGTGGGATGTCGACGTTTGGACGGGTATCTTGCATCCCGAGGATCATGACCAGGCGGTGGCTTGCCTAGAGGAGTTTCAATCGGGACGTGATGAGGAGTACTTGAACGTCTATCGACTCAAGCACTCCGACGGCGGCTATCGGTGGTTTGAATCCAGAGGTCAGTTTGTCACCGACACGACGGGAAAACACATCCGCATGGTCGGAACCCAAGTCGACATCACCACGCAGAAGTCGACCGAAGAGGAAGTCCGAAAGATGCTGCAGAAGAGCGAAGCGGTCTCGCAATCGCTCGCTCGCAGCAACCGAGACCTCGAACAGTTTGCTTACGTGGCCTCGCATGACCTTCGCGCGCCCCTTCGCGGACTGATTCACCTGACGAGTTGGGTGCGTGAGGACGCCGCCGATGCCAACATCGAACTCCCCGACAACGTCCTCGAACACCTGCGCAAAATGCATGACCAGGTCGAACGGATGGACGCATTGCTCTCCGGCCTGCTGGAGTACTCCCGCGTCGGAAACCGCAACCACATGCAACGCAGCGTCCGCCTGCAGGACATCCTCAAAGATTCGGTGGAGTTATCCGACGTTCCTGAAACGTTCGAGATTGTCTTGCCCGAGAAAGACATCACCTGGGTTACCGTTCGCGAACCGTTGCAGAGAGTGTTTCAAAACTTGATCGACAACGCGGTCAAGCACCATGACCGCGATCAAGGGAAGATCGCGATCACCTGCCAAGAGACCGCGAGCGACTACGTGTTCAGCGTGATCGATGATGGCCCCGGGATCGATGACAAACATCACGGCAAGGTTTTTGAGATTTTCCAGAAACTTCACCCGTCTGCTGGCGATGAAGGTGCGGGGCTCGGTTTGACGATCGTGCAGAAACTGGTGCAAACCGCCGGTGGTCAGATCGAAATTCACAACGCCTCGCCGCGTGGCACCGAGTTCCGTTTCACTTGGCCGAAAGAGATCACCGAAGAAGCGTTGAACTAACGACGACGGCTCTTCCGACGCCGTGATTCTGCCCAGCCCGCCTGCGTCGCGGAAACGAACATCGCTCGTCGCTGGCTTGTCCGATCACTGTGACGACCGGACACATACGAAGTGGTGCCGGGACTGCACTTGAGTGGCCTCTCATATTCTTCCCGTCTAGCTCCACGCTTAAATTGACTCAGCCGACGTGGCTGGGTTCCGGAAGCCTGAATTCTGGCGACTCCAGCTACACCGATTGGGCACGTCAAACTTCAAAATGCGTCTAGTTCCGCTACCCCTGAACGGTCGAAAAGGTCACAATTATCGGCTCATTCAATCTGATTCATTCGCTCCCGAGGCTCCTCCCGCCGTGAACGCTTCTCGCCCAAACGATCACACCCAACCCAACGCCCCAACAGACCGAGACGCTGCCGCGCCAGATCACGCCGCCGATCCAAACAACGGTAGCGATCCCAACCCTAGTGGCGAAAAAACCCACCGCCACTTCATCCGCCAAGCCATCGACGCGGATCTCGCTTCGGGCCGTTTCGACGGTGTTCGCACGCGTTTCCCGCCGGAACCGAACGGCTACCTGCACATCGGACACGCCAAGAGCATCTGCCTGAACTTCGGTTTGGCACAGGAACTCGGCGGCACCTGCAACCTCCGCTTTGACGACACCAACCCGACCAAAGAAGACACCGAGTACGTCGATTCGATTCAAGAAGACGTGCGTTGGCTCGGGTTCCAGTGGGACAACCTGCACTTTGCCAGCGACTATTTCGATCAGCTTTATCAGTGGGCGGAAAAGCTGGTCATGGAAGGGCACGCCTACGTCTGCGACCTCACCGCCGAACAAACACGCGAGTACCGCGGGACCCTGACCGAACCGGGACGAGACAGCCCCGGTCGCAGCAACACCCCCGAGGAAAACCTCGACCTGCTGCGCCGGATGAAAGCCGGCGAGTTCCCCGACGGTGCCAAGACGCTCCGTGCGAAGATCGACATGGCCAACCCCAACATCAACCTGCGTGATCCGGTGATGTATCGGATCTCACATGTCCCCCATCACCGAACCGGAGACAAGTGGTGCATCTATCCGATGTACGATTGGGCGCATGGACAAAGCGACTCGATCGAAAAGATCACATTCTCGATCTGCACGTTGGAATTCGAACACCACCGACCACTCTACGATTGGTACTGCGAAAAACTCGAAATCCATCATCCGCGCCAAATCGAATTCGCCCGGCTGAACATCACCTACACGGTGATGAGCAAACGCAAACTCCTGCAACTCGTGCAGGAAAAACATGTCTCCGGATGGGATGATCCGCGGATGCCGACCATCGTCGGACTACGTCGTCGCGGCTACACCCCCGAGTCGATTCGTGCCTTCTGCGCCGACATCGGCGTTGCCAAATTCAACAGCACCATCGATGTGGTGAGACTCGAAAACGCGGTCCGAGAACATCTCAACGAAGTCGCCCCACGACGAATGGCGGTTCTCGATCCTGTCAAACTGACCATCACGAACTGGGCCGACCACGGATCGCCCGTCGAAATGATGTCTGCGATCAACAACCCCGGCGATGAGTCAGCGGGCAGTCGCGAGATTCCTTTCTCGGGATCCCTGTGGATCGAACGCGATGACTTCAAGGAAGAAGCACCACGCAAATTTTTCCGGTTGAAGAAAGGCGGCGCGGTTCGCTTGCGTGCGGGATACATCGTTGATTGTCACGACGTGGTCAAAGACGACGACGGGAACATCACCGAAATCTTGTGCACCTACGATCCTGAAACCAAAAGCGGAGAAGACACATCGGGCCGCAAGGTCAAAGGCACAATCCACTGGGTCAGTTGCGACCATGCATCGGAAGTGACCGTGCGAAACTACGACCGATTGTTTTCGGTCGAAAACCCCGACAACGTGCCCGAAGGAAAAACATTCCTGGACCATATCAACCCGGATTCTTTGTCGACCACGAAGGCGTACGTCGAACCGGCACTCTGCGAAGCGAAAGTCGGTGACCGGGTGCAGTTCGAACGCCTCGGCTACTACGTCGTCGACCCTGACAGCAAAGACGGCGAGATGGTTTTCAACCGCATCGTTGGCCTGCGTGATACCTGGGCGAAGATCGCCAACAAATCCGAAGGCAACCCAAAAGGCGGCGGAAAGCAGGGGGCCGGAAAACAGGGCGGTGGAAAACAAGGCTCTGGAAAACAGAAGACAGGCAAACAAGGCGGCAACCAACCTGCCTCCGGCAAACCTCCCCAAGCCAAGAAAACCGACTGATCGCATCCTAAAGACCTATCCGAACCGGCATCAGCCGATTGGCGTTCGCCGCGGTTTCGATGCGACAACCAGGGC
>NZ_ANOH01000202.1 GCF_000346505.1 Aporhodopirellula sallentina SM41 | reverse complement strand
GAACGAAGACCAGCTTTCGAGTCATTCGCGTGTTTCGTGGTAGTAACGTCCGGACCGAACCAACGCCTGGATCCAAACCACGAAAGACACGAACCACGAAAGACACGAACCACGAAAGACACGAACCACGAAAGACACGAACCACGCGAAAAGAAGAACGGCGACCAGCTTTCGTGTTATTCACGTGCTTTTGTGGTGATCAATCCTCTGGATAGAAATTTACGAGGTGTCGGTTTCGTCCATGCCGTAGGACCGCAGGCGGTCTCGGAGGGTGCCCCGGTGGATGCCTAAGATCTCGGACGCTTTGGCTCGGTTGCCGCCGGTGTGGGCGAGAATGATTTTGAAGAGGGTGGGTTCGGTTGCGGCTAGGAATTTGGCGTGCAAATCTTGTGGCGGTTCATCGCTGGACTGGAGCGAAGATAACGCCCACTGCTCGATCGACTTCTCGAGCGAACCTTGCGGTGACGATGACGACTCGCCTCGGCCTGGTGCCGGTGGCGGGAAATCATGGATCGACAACGGGCGTGAACGAGCCAAGACCGCGGCATGCTCGACAGCGTTTTTGAGTTCACGGACGTTTCCGTGCCACGGCTGCTTTTGTAACTCTGCCAGCAACTCGTCGCTGATCGCCTTCTCCGGTGCAGGGTATTGAACACCAGCCAAGAAGTGCTGGCAGAGCAAGCCGAGGTCGACGCTTCTTTCTCGCAAAGGCGGAAGGTGGATTTGCATGCCGGTCATGCGGTGGAACAAATCTTCGCGGAACGTTCCCTCCGCGACCGCTTCGTGCAAATCACAATTGGTAGCCGCGAGGATGCGAACGTTGGCGGTGCGGGTGCGAACGTCACCCACGCGGCTGTACTGTCCTTGTTCGAGCACTCGCAGCAGTTTGACTTGGGTGCCCAACGGCAGGTCGCCGATCTCGTCGAGCAACACCGTTCCGCCTTCGGCACGTTCGAACAGCCCAGCACGGTCGTCGCTCGCGCCCGTGAACGCCCCTTTGACGTGACCGAATAATTCACTCTCGATCAGGTCCGGGTTCAACGCGACCGGGGCGATCGGAAGATACGGCCCGTCACTACGCCGGCTGTGTCGATGAATCGCTGCGGCGACGAGCTCTTTGCCCGTGCCGGTTTCACCGGTGATCAAAACCGAGAGATCGCTCTCGGCGACCAATGCGATCTGTCGGAACACCTGTTGCATCGCAGGCGAGGTGCCGATGATCGCGGTCGGGTTCACGGGGGCTTTGGTGGCAACAACTGCGGGCGTGTGAGGATTCGTATCCGCCAACGCTTGCCGGCAAACCCGCAACGCGTCCTCCAGCTTGAACGGTTTGGTCAAGTAATCCGTCGCGCCGTTCTTCACAGCGGCCACTGCCGTTTCCAAATCACCGAACGCGGTAATCACCACCACGGGTGCTTGCCCGGTCGCGGCTAGAAATTTCGGCAAGGCGGTGATGCCATCCTCTTTCGGCAGCCGCACATCAAGAATCACCAATTGCGGTTGGACCTCCGATGCACGTTCCAACCCCTCCTCCGCCGACGATGCCGTCACGACGGAGTGGCCTTCTTGGGTGAGCATCTTTTCCAACGCCCAACAGATCGAAGGTTCGTCATCAACGACGAGCACAGTGTGCCCCTTCGCAGCGACACGTTGTTTGGATTCAGAAGTAGATGTCATGTTGTTTCGTTAGATCGGGCTTCCCTGACCGCATTCCCATCAAAGCAAACGGCAGTCGAAAAATTCAGTGTAGAACAATTATCCCCAGTTGTTCATGGGATCGATGTCGGATGAACGATTGGGGACAACCGTTCTAATTTGGTTGGGATAGGCGGGAAGTGAATTCAAAAACGGTGCGACCATCGTCTCGGTACCAGCGCACGGCTCCTTCGAGTCGTTCGGCGGCACGGCGGACGACCGATAGTCCCAACCCCATGCCTTCCGGTTTGGACGTTACGAACGGCTCGAACAACTCGCCGCCGACCGATTCGTCGATTCCCGTCCCGTTATCGCATACACGCACACGAACCAAGTCGGGCAGTGGAAAGTCCAGTCGCACTTCGACTTTGTCTCCCGCCTGCATCGCGTTGTGTACCAAGTTCGTGACCGCGGCAACCCACGTCGGTCCATCGCCAATCCATTTCGCGGGTTCGGGCTGCGACGACGATTCAGACGGATTGGTGCCGAGAGAATCGTTGAATACCCAATCCAGTTCAACGTGCCAATGCCGGGCGATCGGTGAAAGGCTCGAACGCACGTCGTTCCAACAAACGCTGACCTCGGTAGGGCGGTCCTCGTCCTGCCTCCCCGACGCAACGAGCAGCAACCGGCGCACGTAATCCTCCGAGAGTTCGATTTGCTGGATCGCCACCGGTAGACTTTCGCGATCATCCGACGGACACTCCGCCGCATGCAACTCCACCGCCATGCGAGCCCCCGTGAGGCTGTTGCGTAGTTGATGAGCCATCCCCCCAGCGATCTGGTGCAACAGTTTTTCGCTTTGTTGCCGATTCACTCTCTTCCAAAGCTGGTCCAACTGGCCGGCCATGTCATCCACTGCGGCACCGAGTTGCCCGAGTTCATCGGCAGCGTAGTTGGTGGGTGCCACCGAAAACTCACCTGCCGCGATCCCACCGACCCGGCGTTGCAACTTCGCAATCCGACCGACTAGCCGAGATTGCATCAACAGCGTGATCGAACTCAACGCAACGATGGTCGAAAGGCCGGTTGCCAACGGCAGGATCGCGGCGCGACGACGACTCGCCGACAAAGTGCGTTCGTCGAAGACAACCGCCACCCGAGAAACATCATCGCTGCGTGACTTGCCACGACGGGTGTCGAAGTAGTAGACGAGGTATCGCTTGTCCGCGGTTCGCAGCGTGTCCGATTGCAGCGGCGATTCGATGCCATCAATCGTGCTGTACTTCACTCGTCCTTTGTCATCGGTGGTAACCAAGTCCGTTTGCGTGAGTTCGGCGAGCGAATTCAACACCGTCGCGTTCAGAGGGAACGTCGAATCGGCCAACGTGTTTTTGATTCCTGCAAAGCGTTCTTGCAAGTCGTCCATCGCCCACCGGTCTCCGAGCCGATACGACGCCAACGCGACGATCACAGCAGCAACCAGCGCCACCCCGATCAGCGGACCAAGCAAGCGAAACCGAAGCGAACGAAATGGTGAGGGGACAGGCAATGTTTTTGAACGAAAACGCGAACGAGACAAATCAAACAGAAATTTTTTCACCCCAACGCACCAGCAAGCGACTCAGGCAGGTCACATGCCATTGCTATTGAGAGTAACCGTTTTACCGGGTTCGTCTAAGATGAACTACACGCAAGCCAGGCTTCATTCCTCTTTTCGTGTCGTTCTCGTCTTTCGTGGTTCCGGTCGAGGCGTTGGGGCCAGCGCGTATTTCTTACCACGAAACACGCGAATGACACGAAAGCCAAGCTCCGGTCTTCTTTTCGTGTGCTTCGTGTCTTTCGTGGTCCGGATCCAGGCGTGGGTTCAGTCCGGACTTACTACCACGAAACACGCGAATGACACGAAAGCCAAGCTCCGGTCTTCCTTTCGTGTGCTTCGTGTCTTTCATGGCGACGGAATATCCGCCGGGGCGGTGGAATGTTCACCTTGGCAGTCCGTTTCGAGGCGTTCTCCAGTGAGTTTTTTGTGGATTTCGCGTGGAACCTGTTTTGGCACATCGGGTGCATATTAGGATCGCATGTTGCGGAGATTGCTCCTCCACCAGACTCCAAGTACCCAACCAATTTCTCCGTCGGAACCATTGATGAAACAATCACGTCACGCATTTACCCTTGTCGAGCTGCTCGTTGTGATCGCGATCATCGGCGTTCTCGTGGGGCTTCTGTTGCCCGCGGTGCAGGCCGCTCGGGAGGCTGCTCGTCGGATGCAGTGCAGCAACAATCTCAAACAAATCGCGTTGGCGTGCCACAACTACCAGAGCACCTACGGTCGCTTCCCACCGTCGGCGCTCGTCAATCTCGACGTCACCGCGACCGGCAATAACGGTTCGTGGGGCGTTCACGGACGCATCCTCCCGTTCCTCGAGCAGGGCAACGTGTTCGAAAAAGTGGATTTGTCGTTGGCATGGGACAACCAACCCGCAATCCATGAGCTGAAGCTCCCGGTCTATGCCTGTCCGAGCGATCCGGGGGCGGGCGAGATTCGCGTTTTCGATGACAACCGACCATCGCTCTATCCGACGACCTACGGGTTCAACTTTGGCCGTTGGTTTGTGTTTGATCCGACAACCGAACAAGGCGGTGACGGAATGTTCTATCCCAACAAGATGCTCGACTTCCGTGACTGCCTCGATGGATCGAGTCACACGTTGCTCGCGGGAGAGGTGAAAGCGTGGACGCCCTACCAACGCAACGGCGGCCCGTCGACGACTGACCGACCGACCACCGAAGTCGAAGCCGAAACGATCGTCGCCAGCGGCGGACAGTTCAAGAACACCGGACACACCGAGTGGCCCGACGGCCGAGTGCACCACACCGGCTTCACCGTGACGTTGCCTCCCAACAGCATCGTGCATTACACCGACAGTGGCCGCGAGTACGAGGAGATGGACTACAACTCGTGGCAGGAAGGGAAGGACGGCGGCGCGGGGAACCCGACGTACGCAATGATCACCTCCCGCAGCCATCACGTGGGATTGGTTCAAGTCGCCAAAGTGGATGGGTCGGTCACGTCGATCACCGAATCGATCGACCTGGATACTTGGCATGCGTTGGGTACCCGAAACGGCCGCGAAGTCATTGAGGGCGAGTGGTAACCACCCAACGCATCAGCCGATCGGCGTTCGCCGCGGTTCACACGCGCGAGCGGTGTAGCGAAACTCGCCAACGGGCTGTCGATTTATTCGTTTAACCCGTGCCGAAGGGTAGGTTGTGTTCCGTCAAGCGTCGCCTACGGCTACCGGTTAAACGAAAACAGGTTGACTCTCGATTAAATCGACAAACCGCCAACGGTTTCGGCAGACCCCGTGAATGACCATAGGTCGTGGCGGCCTACTGATTTACTAGCCCGCTGCGCTAGCGAGGGATCACACGCAACCTCTCGCTCGCGCGTCGGGCTGGTACCCGGCGCTGCATTTTTTCCGGGTAGATGGTAGTGGAGCTGTGCGAAACGACGAGTCCCTATCGCTAGCTTCGGCAGGCCTCGTGAATCACCAAAAGTCTTGGCGACTTTCGCTACGGCCACAACCACCGTTACCGACCGTGTTCGTTACTGACGACTTCTTTTCAAACCTTCTTGAAAGAACTCGCTCACGAGGTCGTCTGTCCATGACGTGCGGTCGCGTTTGAGGAAACCGTGGTGGCCTCCTCCGCGGGAGACATGCAGACGAACTGGTGATTGCTGTCCCTTTTCGTGGCGACCTTGCTCGAGCAACTTCTCAAACGATTCGATCGGGACGAGGGGATCGTCATCCGCGGTCACGATTAGCGTTGGCACCTCGATGTGATCGACGACGGACGCGGCGGACGACTCTCGGTAGTATGCCTGCTCGTTTTCAAAACCGGCTAGCGGTGCAGTAAACGTGCGGTCAAATTTCCGCAGCGTTCGTGGACGGGGCAGTTTCAACATCTGCTGGTAATCGTCCCTGGATTTCAATCGGGGTGACGCTCGACGCAGCAAATGTGTGATGAAGTACCAATTGTAGAAACGCAGGGCTGGTGACTGCATCGCATCGCTGCAACGCTGCAGGTCCAGCGGAGGTGCGATCGCGAGCACCGGACCGACGCGGTCCCATCCTTTGGGGGCGTCATGGAAACCGTTGCCAACTCGGCCGGCGGTTAGCAACAGTTGATTGCCTCCGAGCGACACGCCGACTGCGCCAATGGGGCTATTCGTGTCGTCGATCAAATCTGCGATGAATTCGATCGCGGAGATGACGTCTTCGCTGCGTCCGGCGTGGGTGATGGATTGGCACAACGACGCGGAGTCGCCACAACCGCGCATGTCGAGCCGAAAGGTGCGGATGCCTTGCTGGCCGAGCCGACGTTGGAAACGAATCATGTACGGCGCCGCATGGCATCCGCAAATACCGTGCAGCATCAAGACCGCACCGTTCTCGGGCGTCCACCCGTCCGGCTCGTCGTCGTGCATGACGACCGCGTCACCGTCGGGGAGTGTGACTTGGTGCCGCCGGTGGGATGATGCAAATGGGCGAATCGAATCGCCTATCCGTGCCGAGATGAGTGTTTGCAGGTGCCCGGTGCGCAACAAGCGATGCGGGGTGAATCCGGGGACTTCAAAGTCGGCGAGCCACTGGGAGGAGGCGTCTCGTTGCGAGATTTTCTCCTGAGAATAACGCTGCGTTTGCATGTTTTTCTCCGACGCTTCAAGAACAGAGCGGTTTGTCGTACAACTATCAGCCATGAAAACCATTCGAACCTTTCTCGCAATCCCGCTTCCCGCTCCGCTCGCTCGCAGTGCGTCGCAGTGGATTCACGAAATGAAGGAGGCGGGGGAGCAAAAACGCTCCACGCCCGGAACACCCACCCCATCTTCACCTGCCTCGTCGAATTCTGCGATGGGTGTGAAATGGGTCCCCGAAGACAATCTTCATCTGACGCTGAAATTCTTAGGCGAAGTCGAGAACATCGAGATCCCGAAAATTTGCGACGTCGCCGCGGAAGTGTGCGAGCAATTTCCCCCGTTTGAGTTGCTCTTCGTCGGCTCTGGGTTCTTGCCGGACGTGGACCGAGCCCGCGTGTTGATCGCACGCATCGAAGACCCGACTGATTCGCTCACGGCGATGGTGCGGATGATGGAAGAACGCTACGCGGACTTGGGTTTCAAACGTGAATCACGCGACTACGTTCCGCACCTAACGCTCGGCCGGGCGCGGAGCGGCAGTCGGCGGGTTTCGCAGTCGGCGATCGATCATTGGCGGCAGTACGAAAACGAATCGCTCGGAGAAATGACCGCGGGCTCGATCGAGGTGATCGGCAGTTTTCTCGACAAGCACGGCCCTACCTACAACGTGATGAATACGGTGGACCTGTCAGGTGGGTGAATGTGACGAAGACGTTTTGTTGGCGATCGAGTCGACGTGCGATGAAACCGCCGCGGCGGTCGTTACCCGCAGCGGTCGGGTGCTCGGTGAGTGCATCGCAACTCAGGAAAACCTGCACGAGCAGTTTGGCGGTGTGGTTCCCGAGATCGCGGCCCGCGCTCACCTCGAACGCATCCTCCCGGTAATCGATACCTCGCTGCGTCAAGCCAACGTCGAGGGGAATGACTTGCACGCGATCGCGGTCGCGGACCGCCCCGGTTTGGCCGGTTCGCTGCTCGTCGGTGTTGTCGCCGCCAAATCGCTCGCGATGGCATGGCAAAAACCGCTGGTCGCAATCAATCACCTGCACGCGCACTTGTACGCCTGCCAACTGAGCCGCGCTGCGCGAAACGACACGACCGGATCCGAAGCAGACGTTGGTCCCCAATCGGTAGATGATGAAAGCGTTTACCCGGCGATCGGGTTGATCGTCAGCGGCGGGCACACGACGTTGTACCTGTGTCGTGACGCTATTGACCTGGAGTATCTCGGCGGAACGATCGACGACGCGGCCGGCGAAGCTTTTGACAAGGTTGCCGCGATGTTGTCGCTCGGGTTTCCCGGAGGCGTGGCGGTGGCGAGATGGGCGGAAAAAGGGGACGACCAAGCGTTTTCGTTCCCGCGTTCGAAACAGCACGACGGGTCGTACGATTTTAGCTTCAGCGGGCTGAAAACAGCGGTGCGGTATGCGATCGTCGGGCCCGGGCGACAGGATTTCTCGACGTTGGAATTGAGCGACGAGATCAAAGCAAACGTTTGCGCGTCGTTCGAAGCTGCGGTGGTCGATGTCTTGGTTGCCAAAAGCCGCCGAGCGATCCGAGAACACGGCGTCCCACGGTTGCTCGTCGGGGGCGGGGTCGCAGCGAACCGGAGGCTGCGCCGTCAACTGGAAGAGGTCGCCGAGGCAGATGGATTCGACCTCGTCATCGCTCCTCCCGAACTATGCACCGACAACGCGGTGATGGGAGCGATCGCCTGGAAGAAGATCGACCGCAACGACTTCGCCACACTCGACCTCGACATCACCCCCGGCCTGCAACGCGGCTTCTAAAACGGTTCGGATGAGTCACCACGAATAATACGAAAGCTGGTCTCTGGTCTTCTTTTCGCGTGGTTCGTGTATCTCGTGGTTGTGATCCAGCCGTCGGTTGTTGCTGGAGTTGATCGCCACGAAACACACGTATGACTCGAATCCTGGTCTTCGTTGTTCTTTTCGCGTGGTTCGTGTCTTTCGTGGTTTGAAATCAGGCGTTGGTTGGTGCGGGAGTTAGTCACCACGAAACACACGAATGACACGAAAGCTGGTCTCC
>NZ_ANOH01000201.1 GCF_000346505.1 Aporhodopirellula sallentina SM41 | reverse complement strand
TGGTCTTGAAAGTCGTTCAGTTAGACCGGTTGCGTGCGATCTTCTCAGTGCCGCTGTCTCGGATCAACACGTTGGTCAAAGGCCAACAGGTTCAGGTTTACGTTTCCGGCAAACAAACGCCGGTCGACGCCACGATCGAAATCATCTCCCCGGTCGCGGACGCCGAAAGTGGTTCCGTACGCGTCACGCTCCGCATCGAAAACCCCAAGGGCGATCTACTCAGCGGAGTGATTTGCCGATGGGATCTCGGAGGATCGTTCCGTGATTGATCCCAACCCCGTTCAACCGTCGACACCGATCCCGGTGCTCCCCACGCCCCTGTCCGCGTCACCTGAATTGACGCCCGATTTAGAAGCCGAGGGGGCGGTGGATTGCGCGATCGATGCGGCGATGGAGGCTCTGGCCGAGGCAACGTCAGACACAAACGAAAACGTGTCGGATAGCGTCCCAATCGCACCAATCGCCCCGAGCAAACCGAGCGATACCGAGAACGCGCTCTTGGCAGCCGCTATCGAACTGCAATCGCAACTCGACCAATCTGACACGATCGAAGACGCATCGCGCGCTCTCGTCCATCGCCTCGCCGAAATTCTCGACGCAGACGAAGTCACGGTTTGTTGGCGAGATTCACCCGACGCCTCCATGAGGTGCCTCGCCACAGCATCTGCAGATAGAACATCTCTGACAAAGTCCAGCGAGCCGATGAGGGTCGCCGCCGCGGAAGAATTGGCGATCCACGGGCGTACCAAGCACTGGCCCCTCGAGGATTCCGCCGACGCCTCCGAACGTGGCGGCATGATGGCAATCGATCAATACGTCAACGAAAGTTCCGCTCAATGTTTCGTTGGCATTTGCCTAATCAATGACACCGATGAAGTCTGCGGTGTCCTGATGACGCTCAACTGTCGCCAACCGGCTGCGGCCTATTTCCTCGATGCCCTGTCGAGCCCACTTTCGAGCAAACTGCTCTCGATCCGCCGACACCAAGGCGGCCGACTGCAATCGACACTTCGTTCACTCATCCGAATGTCACCATCGGGGTCACGCATCGTGTTTTGTGCCGCCATCGCAGTGACCTTGCTGATGTTCGCGCCGGCGACTTACACCATTGACGCGAAACTCGAGTTGCAACCGGTCCAACGTCGATTCGTCGCGGCGGCGTTCGATGGTCCTCTGCAAACCTGTTACGTTCGACCGGGCGACCTGGTTGCCGAAGGGGAACTTTTGGCTGAAATCGACCCGCGCGAGTTGCAATATGAACTCGCGGGAATCGAATCGCAACTCGAACAGGCGATGCAAACGCGAAAGGGTCACGTCGCCCAGCACGATTTCGGTTCCGTACAGATCGCGCAATTGGAATCGGAACGGCTCACCGCCAAGGCAGAACTGCTCGCCCACCGCCGTGACCATTTGGAGATCCGCAGTCCGATCGAGGGCATGATCGTCAGCGGCGATTGGCGGAGTCGCGAAGGCACGCCGCTGTCGCGTGGCGAGACACTCTTTGAAGTCGCGCCGCTCGCCGAAATGAACGTCGAAATTTGGATCCCCGAATCGGAGGTCACGCATGTTCGCGAAGGCATGCCGGTTCGGTTCTACACCAACGCTGCTCCTGAAAAAACCTTCATCGGGAAAATCACAACGGTTCACCCGAAAGCCGAACTGCAGGAGCACGACAACGTGTTCATCGCGGAAGTTCGCGTTCCCAACGAATCGGGGTGGTTGCAACCAGGCATGCGTGGGCGGGCAACGATCTACGGAGAAACGCATCCGATCGGTTGGAATCTGCTGCATCGTCCCTGGTTCGCACTGCGTAATTGGGTGGGAATCTAGCCATGCGTACTGTCTCGTCGTCGATCGTCGAACTCAACCAACAGAAGCTGTGCCTCGCTCCCGACGTTCGGGTTTGGCCGGTTCGCGAGCGCGGCGAAACGGTCTACCGGATTGAAATCGAAGGCCAACATCGTTTCTTTCGCGTCGGCTACCGCGAATCCTATCTGTGTTCCCTTTTGGATGGCAACCCAACGCTCGCCCAAGCCTGCTCGCTCGCGGCGGCGGAACTCGGTCGTGATGCACCAACAGAGAAAGAAACCAGCGAGATCGCGCGTTGGCTGCTAGACAACGAAATTGCTTACCTCGCCGGTGATCGCCCGCCCGTTCGTGATTCCGACGTCGGATCCGCCTCCGCGCGAGCCGACCAACAATCGGCGTGGAAGCTGCTCGGTCGGCTCAACCCGTTCTGGATCAAAGTACCAATTCCCGGTGGCGGTCACGCGGTGAAGGCACTCGCCGGTGCGTTGTCGCCATTGCTGTCCAGGCCAATGGTGTTTGCCGGCGTACTGTTGATGCTGTCTGCATTGGTTGGCGCTCTCACACACCGCGATCTGTTCCTTCGCGAGACCGAAAACATCTTTCACCCAGGCCGTTGGGTTTGGATGCTCGGCATTTGGGTAGCATTAAAAAATCGTCCACGAACTCGGACACGCGATCGCCTGTCATCGTTTCGGCGGCGAAGTCAGCCGGTGCGGGGTCGTCTTCGTTTTGCTCGCGCCACTCGCCTATGTCGACGTATCGAGTTGCTGGCGAATGCCGTCGAAACTGTCGCGCATCGGCGTCTCGGCGGCGGGGATGTTTGTCGAGTGTTGTATTGCCGCGGCGGCGGCGTGGGTCTTCCTGATCGTGGACGATCCGCTCGTGCGCAGCGTCTCGCACAGCGTCGTCCTCACCGCTGGGATCTCGACGCTCCTCTTCAACGCCAACGTGTTGATGAGATTCGACGGCTACTTCATTTTGGCCGACGCCGTCGACATCCCCAACCTCGCATCCGAAGCATCGCAAACGCTCGAGCGTTTCGGCAAACGATGGATCATCGGCGAGTCAGCCCGACACGGTCAACTGTCCGGTTGGCGTGGCATGTTGGTTTCGGTGTACGCCGTCGCCGCGATCGTTTGGCGTTTTGGCGTTTGCGTTTGCCTGGCCATCACCGCGTCGACTCTGTTTGAAGGCGCAGGGATTCTGATTACCGCCGTCGGGATCGCAATGTGGGTCGGTCGTCCGGTCGGACGCATGTTGCAGTACATGGGATTCCTGGCACGACACAACGTCATCGGATTCTATCGAGGTGTGATCATCGGGGGCGGATTGTTGGCAGTCGGGTTAGCGGTCGTGTTCGCTTTCCCGATTCCTTCGCGTGTGCGGGCGCCGGTGATCTCGCGATATGCCGCCACTTCGAGCATCCGATCGCCGGCCAACGGATTCATCGAACGAGTTCACGTGCGCGATGGCCAAACCGTCCAAGAGGGCACGCCGCTGGTAACGATGCGTAACGAAGAACTCCGCTGCCAACTGCGTCAGCTCCAGGCCGAGCACGACCGAGTTGCCGTCGAAAAACGACAGGCCGCCGGTGAACTCAACGAAGGCAAAACCCACGTGCTGCGTCGTCATGCCGAGTCGCTGCAGAAACAGATCGCTCAGATCGAAGACCGCATCGAATCACTCACCATCCGCGCCCCAAACCACGGACGCGTGATCGCACGGCAACTCGACACGATGATTGAAACGTACGTCGAGGAAGGCGACGAGATCATGGTTGTCGCCGACGACACCGACCGTGAATGGATCGCCCTGATCACTCCTCGACACATTGACCGCGTCCGAGCCTGCGTTGGCGAAAACGTCAGGCTGGTGTCGAGCGGTCATCGGAAATTCACTTCCCGGCTGACGCGGATCGAACCGCGAGCCACGGACCGCTTGATCGAACCCGCCCTCGCATCGGTTCATGGGGGCCCGTTGGCGACACGTCAGGATCGCGACGACAGCGACAGCGACCAACTCCGGATGCTGCAACCGCATTTCCACGCTTGGCTTGCCGTCGTCCCCGACGCCTCGGACCTTCCCGTCGGCATGCGGATGTTCGTCGATTGCGGTTATCGATCCCAAACCATCGCCAGCCGCCTACGCGAATGGGTTCGGTCGGTTTACGAAGCACACCAAACCGCCCAACACGCCACGTAGACGACGCGGCATCTTCAGGCGTTGTCAGCGGGCGGAAACGAGTTTGCCCGCGTCACGAAACGCCGGCGATCGTCGCACCGTGGGACAACTCAGGCGGCGGCCTTTTCTTGCATTCGGTCTTGGCGTGCAAGCAGTCGTTTTTGATAGCGGCCCTGAACGACGTCGACCACGATCAGAATCGCCAACACGAAGTAGAACGTACTCTTCGCCATCGCGTGAACTTCATGGCCGAACAGAACCACGTGAGCGAGGTGGCCACCTTCACTGACCAACATCACACCGACGATGAAGAGGATAAACAGCCCCAACACTTCGTACATTCGGTTCTGCTTCAAGAACGTCGCCACACGATCAGCGAGCACGATCATCAACACACCGGAGATAATGATGGCGACCGACATGATCCACAGGTTCTTCGTTAATGCCATCGCACTAAGAATCGAGTCGAACGAGAAAACAAGGTTCATCACCACGATCAACGTGATCGCCTTGCCGACGCTCGATTTTGCCGTGTTCTCACCGTGTTCGAGGTCCGGCTCGGCGAGCAGATGGTAGATCTCCTTCAGTGCCGTCCACAAGATAAACGCTCCCCCGAACAACACGATCAGACTGTGCCCCGAAACCGCCATGTCGACGTAGCCGTTGTGAATCTCAAAGAACGGCTCCTCGAGCATTTTGATCACGTTGACCACGATGAACAACAGAACGATTCGCAGCACGATCGCGAGCCCGATGCCGAACTTGCGAACCATGGATTGCTTGTCTTCCTCGACCCGTTTGCTCTCAATCGAAATGTAAAGCAAATTGTCGAAACCGAGCACGGCTTGCAGGACCACAAGCATCCCGAGCGTGAACAAACCTGAAATCGAAAATAGTTCGGCCATGGCTAGGTAATCGGATAGATGAGGGGAGCGGATCGATGACGAGCGTGCGAAAAAATGCCGCGTCGTTTGTACCTAGATATCCGCTCCAGCGAAACACCCAGTCTCACCGAGCCAGCGAGTATTCATAAACCAGCTCACACCCCCGCGGTAGATCCGGTTGAAGATCCAAAGCACGTTCACGCGGGCGACACACACCCAGCCAACACGTAGGCTCCGATAGACGGAACTTCAGCGACGCTCTCCGCGGCAGCCTGCGTCGATGCGATTGCCGCTACGAAGTCTGCTGTCCGGCGTAGCGTAATCCTCGAATGATGGCGTCGCGAACGTCCGCGGTCGATGCCCGACGGGCGACCTCCAAATTCTCCTTCCATTCCGGACGGAGTCGTCGATCGAACAACGTCATGCCGCGGGTCAGGGTCCCTTTCACCTCGACGTCACCGGCCATCTCTTCCCACTGGAACAGTTCCGGTTCGAGCAACGACACCAACGTCACCGCATCCTGCAACGGCATCACTTCGCGGCCGAGTTTCTGATGCGAGACTCGGAACTTGTACGGCAGGATCTTGTGCAACAATTCGCCCGCACGAGAATTCTCGCTGGGCAGTTTTTCCATCAAATCCAACCCGAACGTGATCGAATCGGTCACGTCAAGCGGCACCATGCTCTTCGTCGTCGGCGACGCAAACACTTCCTGCGCGCTGAGCGGATCGAAGAAGAAATTCATTTCCGCAACCGCGGTCGCGTTCCCGCTGTGAGCCACCGTTCCACCGCTGATCACGACTTTATCGATCATCGGGATCAACATCGGATCGCGGCGCAGCATCCGGGCCAAGTTCGAATGCGGTCCGAGACAAACAATCGTCACGTCACCCGGATAGCGGCGAATCAGATCCGCCATCACTTTGTCACTCGGATGATCGTTTTGCCGCGTCGCCGATGGGAAACCGCAACCGGCGAGCCCGTCCGGACCGTTGAGGTGAATGTCATCAACCACCGGAGCATCCTGCGGCGCGACCGCCGTACCGATCCTCGGGTAGCGGGCCGGATCGAGTTTGCTGATGATAGCGGACGTATTCGTATTCGCTTGCGCCGCATCCACCGTCCCGGCCGTTGCCGTTACCGCGAGGACGTCGAGTCGTGGATCGAACAAAGCCATCGTAATGGCGACCGCGTCGTCGATCCCGGGATCACAGTCGAGTATGATTTTTCGTGACATTCTTCTAGTTTAAGAACTCCTCTCGCCACAAAGAAGAGGGGGACTTTCAACGCAGTGCCCTCGGCACCCGCCCCATCTCCGGCCCCATGCCATCTTCGGGACCCCACACCGAGGATCCCCCTCACGCAACGATATTATTGAACATGAGCAATGACTTCCCCACCGCGATCGCGACCGTCCGGTCCGGTGTCGATCTCACCGCAGAACAAACCGGCGAACTCATCGATGCCATGTTGCGCGGCGATGCACCGGAATCGAGCGTGGGGGAATTGTTGCTGGCACTTCGCGAAAAAGGCGAAGCCGTCAGTGAACTCGTCGGTGCGGCCACCGCGATGCGAAAACACATGACACGCATCGATCACAATCGCGATATCCTGCTGGACACCTGCGGCACCGGAGGCAGCGGTTCGGGAACGTTCAATATCTCGACCGCGGTCGCAATCCTGGCCGCCGCCTGCGGGGTCGCCGTCGCCAAACACGGAAACCGCCGCGCGACCAGCCGGACCGGTTCGGCCGACGTGCTCGAACACCTCGGCGTGAAGATTGAATCCGACGCCGATGAGGTCGCTCGGTGCCTGAACGAAATCGGTGTCTGTTTCTGTTTCGCCGCGAAACTGCATCCAGCAATGCGACACGTCGTTGCGATCCGTCGCAGCCTCGGCGTTCCGACCCTGTTCAATTTGCTCGGCCCGTTATGCAACCCCGCCGGCGCGACTCACCAATTGCTCGGAACCGCATCCCCACAAAACCAAGCCAAAATCGCGGCGGCATTGAGCGAATTGGAAACGCAACGCAGCTTTGTGATTCACGCCGAAGACGGTCAAGACGAAGTCTCGCTCGACGCCGGAACACACTGCATCGAAGTCAACCGAGCCGAGCGGAAGAGCCATTTCTGGACGCCGGAAGACTTCGGCATGGTTCCCGCCCACGCCGATTCACTCGTTGTGGCAGATCCGGCCGAGAGTGCCGACGTGATCCGGGACGTCTTCGCCGGCAAACTCGGACCGCAGCGCGACACCGTCGTCGCGGGTTGTGCGGCGGCACTGATGCTCGTCGGCCGCACCGACAAACTCCGAGACGCCGCCGCGATCGCTGCCCAAGCCATCGACGACGGAGCAGCAACCGAAAAACTCCAGCAACTTTGCAACTGACGGCTTCGTAACGGACGGCTTGGCAACAGACAGCTTGGCAACGGACAGCCTGCAACAGCCTGAGCCGCTTACGCTCCTTCCACGCGATCGCGAAACTCGCGAAAATCATCGAGCGTGTCGATCCCGCGAGCCGCCGGGAGCACCGAAGCGACCACGATCTGTTTGCCAGCCTCAATCGCCCGCAACTGCTCGAGCTTCTCGACCTGTTCCAATTTTCCAGGCGGCTGCGTGGCGAACCACAGCAAAAAATCGCGGCGGTACGCGTACAGCCCGAGATGATGCCAAAAAATCGTCGGCTCCGCCCCGAGCAACGTTTCCGCTCCCCCGTCACGAACATGGGGAACCACCGAGCGACTGAAATAGATCGCTCGCTGGGCATCTCCCATTACGATTTTGACGCAGCCGGGATCCTCCAGGGCGGACATCGAAGCGATCGGACAGGCCGCCGTGGCGATGTCGGCATCGGGCCGCTGCTGCAGTAATTCGGCGACCGCATCGATCGCGGTTGGGTCAATCTCCGGCTCATCGCCCTGGACGTTCACAAAGATATCCACGTCCTCGTGCAGCAGAGCGATTTCCGCGATCCGATCAGTGCCGCTTTGACAATTCACGTCCGTCAACCGAGCCTCGCCGCCAAAGCCGTCCACTTCTTTCACAATCCGTGGATCATCCGCGGCCACGATAATCTGATCCGCCACGCTCGCTCGTTTCGCGGCCTCATAAGTGTGCTGCAAAACCGATTTACCGGCCGCTCGCAGCAGCAGCTTCTCGCTCAACCGACTCGACGCCAAACGGGCGGGAATCACAATCATAGTCTTCATCAGGCAGCCTCTTCACGCGGGTGTCGTCAATCCTTGGCACCCCTCGGCGACGGAACATGAGGTCCCGAGGAGATGAGACACCCGTTGTACCAAAAGTGAATTTGATTCCGATGCCCAGTCGCGGTCGCGCCCAATCGCAAGCACCTTTCGACGCTGCCGCGCTTTTTTGGTATCGAAACTCGCCAAGAGTTTCGGCGGCCCATGATTTTCGGAATCTTGTGAATCGACGAAAGTCTTGGCGACTTTCGCTACGGCCTGAACTCCAAGTCCTACGTGCAACGGTCTGCGATCCCGATCGGGAAACCGATGGATTGCGAGTCCAGCAACGGGAATCGAAAACACACCACCCAAGGCCATCCCAGCGAAGGAGAAAACCGCTGCCCCGCATTGCACCGCCTTAACCCAACCGCTCGGGCGAACAAACCACCACTGCACGGAAAACACAAACTTTACGCAGACGTGCACATTTACTAGGCACCCGCGATCCGGCCGCCTCCCGGCAGTCCATTGTGCGAGAAAACGTGGCGTTTTCCAATCTCTCCGCCACCGCCCGCGATTTTCAAGGCGTCCAAATTAGGCGTACCCACGTGAGGGGCTCAAAACTCGCTGCTCGAAAAGTGAGCGATACAGCGAAACGGCCTCCTTAGGAACCGGCTCAGCGATGGTTTTCCAACCCGACGTGCCCAATCCGGATGCTCGCCACGCCAACTTTCTAGGCTCGCATGCCCACACGATTAGCAACACGGGTGCTCCCCAAGAGACTTGAATCTACCTTCACATTTTTCTCACATTCGCAAACCACTAAGCGACAACAACTTACGAAACCATTTGTCATATTCAGTCACGTTTTGGCCCCCATCCTGCATAACGGTCACGTCAACGCAAATTGCTAGCGTTTTGATCAACCTGACACTCACGAGCGATTACGGATGGCCCGGGCAGGAGTTGGACGGTCGGTTGAACCGCGATGTGCAGCAAAATTGCACGTTTTGATCGGCAGAAGTGTTGAAAGGTCGACGCATTGATAGCGAGACCGCACCGCTGCCAACTGATAAACCGTCTTTGAGAAGGAAAGACTAAATGATTCGAAGTTTGAAAAGCCCAATCGGGCAAACACCAGGATTTCGCTGGACGAACTTTCGTTCGTCTTGGCTGATGATGATCATCATTGTGGGGATGATAGGGATCGGCACATCACTCGCGTCTGTCGCTTCGGCTCAGGAAGAAGCCGCTGCAGTCACGGAAGTCGCAGAAGTTGCAGACGCGGGTGATGATGCTGATTTAGGCGTTGGTTACGCTCTCGACAACGCCGTGTTGTTCATCTGTGCCGTCCTGGTGCTCTTTATGCAAGCCGGATTCGCGATGGTCGAAGTCGGCCTGAACTCGGCGAAAAACACCGTTAACATTCTCGCCAAGAACGTCATGGACCTCTCGGTCGGTGCGTTGCTGTTCTTCTTTGTCGGATTCGGAATCATGTATCCGACGTCCTACATGAGCGAAGCAGACGCGGAAACCGTCAGCAAAGTGTTCGCTTTCGGTGGATCGGGCATCTACACCAGTGACGACCCCGGTCGTACGTTCTCGCCGCAAGCCGATTGGTTCTTCCAAGCCGTCTTCGCCGCTACCGCCGCAACCATCGTTTCGGGTGCTGTTGCCGGCCGTATGAAGTTCACCGCGTACCTCGTCTACAGTGCAATTCTTACCGGTTTGATCTACCCGATCAGCGGTTACTGGAAGTGGGGAGGTGGATTCCTCGCCGATATGGGCTTCCAAGACTTTGCGGGTTCGGCAGTGGTTCACGCAGTCGGTGGTTTCGCCGGCTTGGCGGGAGCTATCTTCCTCGGCCCTAGGCTCGGTCGCTTCACCGCCGACGGAAAATCGGTACCACTTCCTGGTCACAACGTTGCTTTCGCTGCCCTGGGTGTGTTCATCCTGTGGGTGGGTTGGTACGGATTTAACCCTGGTAGCCAACTCGCGTTCCAAGGCACTGGCGATATCGACGCAACCGTCTTGATCGCTGTGAACACCACACTGGCCGCTGCCGCCGGTGCATTCATCGCAACCTTCGTCGGCTGGGGCCTGTTCGGCAAACCCGACTTGACCATGAGCCTTAACGGTGCACTTGGCGGCCTCGTCGGTATCACCGCTTGCTGCGACGCGTTCAGCAACACGATGTCGATCGTCGTCGGTGGCATCGCTGGTGTCCTCGTCGTCCTCAGCATCATCGCCTTGGACAAACTGAAGATCGACGATCCCGTCGGTGCCTTCCCTGTCCACGGCGTCTGCGGTGTCTGGGGTTGCATGACCATGGGTATCTTCCCGAACACTCACTTCCCAACGGCTTTCGAAGGCTTCGTGACACAAGGGATCGGTACTGTTTCGATCTGTGCTTGGGCATTCGTGACCATGTCGGTTGTCTTCGGTGTGCTCAAAGCAATCGGTCACCTCCGAGTTACCCCAGAAGAAGAGCAAGCCGGATTGGATATCAGCGAGCACGGCATGCACGCTTACCCATCCGACGCGATCACAGGTGGTGCTATCACCTGATCCAGTTGATCTACCCACCGCAGCTTCGTCGCCGGATGTCCGTTACACGTCCGGCGGCGCAGCAGCCTGCGGTACATTGATCTTCTCGGCTCTTGCCTGGGCCAGAAGAAGGCCCCAATGGCCCGTGACGAGTGTCCGCCTCACTCGTTGCGGGTCGGGGTTTTTTTGCGTTATGGGCAGCACTCCCTCATCTTCGCCCCAGCCGCCAGATCGGCTATTCTCGGCGAACGATCTCGTCGAGTTGTTTTTTCACACCGCCCCGGCTGCGTCGCGACGACCTCCTCGGCACCCCCAAAGCATCTCGGTATACCCAAAACGCGGGATGAGATCCTCAGGCGGAAGATAATGAACGGGAAATTTGACCTACGATGAAACTCATCATTGCCATCATCCAACCCTCGCGGCTCGACGCTGTCAAAGAAGCCCTCACGCGAGTGGAAGTCCACCGGCTGACGGTGGTCGACTGCCAAGGCTTCGGTCGACAACGAGGCCAGACCGGAGGCATGCGTGGCCGCGACTACGGCGTGAACCTGCTGCGAAAGGTTCAGTTGCAAATCGGCGTTAACGAAGAATTCGTGCAGCCGACGATCGATGCTATCCTCGAAGGAGGACGCAGCAGCGATCAAGGCGAATTCGGCGACGGCAAAATCTTCGTGCTCCCGATGGACGACTGCGTCCGGATCCGCACCGGAGAACGAGGCAGCGACGCGATCTAGCGTCCAGTCAGCCAGTCGGTTGCCCCGTCACGTTCATTCCTCCGCGCGTGCCTGCATACAAACACCAATGAAGTGTGGCGTTTGACACGCGAAGGAAGTCGCTCATTTTGAACGTCGAAAACGCATTCCACGTTCGCCTCCCAAGTGACAAGTCAACGCATCCTCTTTGGCGTCTGCGGGTGCGTTGAAGGAGAAAACGCTGAGGCGTCGGGCCCCCCCCAAACTTATTCGACTCGTTCATAGTGCCCTATTTTGGACACAGGCGTCGATCGTCGAAGTGAGCCAAATTGGCGACTTTTCCGGGCAGAGTCGGTCGCTCCGCTCCTCGGTTGGTTACTGACATCTAGAATTCACATCAAAACAATGGCGCGCTCCCTTTGACGATGTGATCACTTCGTGTCTTCATCTTTTCTCAACCGAAACCTAAAACAAACACACCTGTACACCGATAGCATTCCAGCTCTTTTTGGATCAACCACTCGCCACTGGAGCTATGAATGTTACCTTTCGTTCGCCCCCGACTCTCCCGTCACGCTTGCATGTTTGTGGGCTTACAACTTTTCGCGTGCCTTCTCCCGACGATATCCGCCGCCGAAACGATCACGGGAACAATCGACTATGAGTCACTCTTTATTTCTGTCTTTAATCCAGGTACCGGAAACGGTATTTCCATCTCGTCCAACGATGACATTCACGTTGGCAACAGCGTTGTCGCAAGCGGAACCTCTCACTCTGACTCCGGGTCACAAGACATCGATCTGAACGGTGACTCCGTCAACGACGTTCGAGTCAACATGTCGTATTCGTTACAGAAATCGGGAGACTCACGTATCGGAATTCGA
>NZ_ANOH01000200.1 GCF_000346505.1 Aporhodopirellula sallentina SM41 | reverse complement strand
GCAGAGCGTTTTGGTGAACACGACAGTATCGAGTCGGCGATCAAGAATTATGAACTCGCCTACGCGATGCAGATGGCGGTGCCGGACGTGATGGCGCTCTCGGATGAGCCCGCTCACATCCAAAAGGCGTACGGCATGGAGGCGGAATACAAACCAACGCGGACCTACGCGGCGCAGTGTTTGATCGCGCGGCGGATGATCGAACGAGGCGTTCGGTTCATTGAACTGACGTGCCCGTCGGTGGGTGGTGACCGTTGGGATCAGCACGGCAATTTGAAAAAGGGACACGAAAACAATGCTCGGGCGGTGGATCAACCGATCGCAGCTCTGTTGAAGGATCTCCGTCAACGTGGGATGCTCGACGAAACCCTCGTTGTTTGGGCGGGAGAGTTCGGTCGTACTCCGTTCGCGCAAGGCAAAGACGGACGCGATCACAATCAGTTCGGGTTCACCGTTTGGATGGCCGGTGGTGGCGTGAAGCCGGGAACGGTTTACGGTGCAACGGATGAGTGGGGATACAAAGCCATTGAGAATCGTGTCGAGATTCACGATCTGCACGCGACGATGCTGCACCTGATGGGTGTCGATCACACGCGTTCGACATTCCGCTTCGGCGGTCGCGACATGAGATTGACCGACGTCAAAGGGCATGTGGTCGACGGGGTGATCGCATAGCGTGAGCCTGCTGGCTATGCTATAGACTTTTGCCCGAGGCGGAGGGCTGCTTGTTCGGAGATGCGATGACGAGAGTCTCGGTCGCTTCATCGGATCGATCCCGATCGCCTACATGAACTTTTGATAGGAAGTGACCCATGGAGCACTCAGCGAGTGAGGTGTCGGAACTTAGCGGTCGGGTGCATTTGGGAACGCTCGACATCATCGTTGCGGTGGTTTACCTGGTTGGAATTGTTGCGATCGGGTTGCTGGCCGCGTGGCGTCACAAGAAACGGCAAGGTGCCGCCGACGAATACTTTCTTGCTGGGAAAAGTCTCGGTTGGGCGAGCATCGGGCTCGCGTTATTCGCGACAAACATTTCAACGCTGCACTTAGTCAGTTTCGCGCAGAACGGATTCGATACCGGACTTCTGAACGGAAATTTCGAATGGATGGCTGGGTTCACGTTGGTGTTGCTCGGGTTGTTCTTTGCTCCGTTCTACATCCGGTCGGGAATCTCGACGCTGCCTGACTTTCTCGAGCGACGATACAACCGAACGTGTCGCGATTGTCTGGCGTTCGTTTCGGTTTTGACTGCGGTGGTGATTCACATCGCGTTTGCGTTGTTGACCGGTGGGATCATTCTCGAGGAGTTGCTCGAGATTCCGATGATCTACAGTTTGCTAGTGCTGTGCGTGTTGACGGGCATTTACACGATCGTGGGTGGGTTGCTCGCGGTGGTGGTGACCGAAAGTATTCAGACGGTGGTGTTGCTCGCCGGTGCGGCGCTGATTACTTGGTTCGCGATGTGGGAACTCGGCGGGACGGCAGAAACGCCGGGTGGTTGGGATGGTTGGCAAAACCTGCTGTCGATTTTGCAGCGGGAGGGTGAGCAGGAGAAACTCTCGATGTTGCGACCTCACGGGGATCCCGATGGGATGCCGTGGTACGCGGTGATCCTCGGTTATCCGGTGCTCGGCATTTGGTACTGGTGTGCGGATCAGACGATCGTGCAGCGTGTGCTCGGCGCGAAAGATGAGCAGCATGCCCGGCAGGGGCCGATCTTTGCGGGCGTTCTGAAGATACTGCCTGTGTTCCTTTTTGTGTTGCCCGGTTTGTTGGCATACGCGTTGTTTGTTGACGGGCGGCTCGACCTTTCGATGATTATGGTCGACGGCGAGGTGCAATCCAAAGGCGTCTACGCGAGCATGATCACGGAGTTGTTGCCGTTGGGAATGCGCGGCGTTTTGGTCGCCGCGTTGATGGCGGCTTTAATGAGCACG
Organism: Aporhodopirellula sallentina SM41; assembly: GCF_000346505.1. Taxonomy (GTDB): domain Bacteria; phylum Planctomycetota; class Planctomycetia; order Pirellulales; family Pirellulaceae; genus Rhodopirellula; species Rhodopirellula sallentina. The sequence goes on along the minus strand of NZ_ANOH01000200.1, from coordinate 13,103 downwards.
GTGTCGGGGGCGTTGAATTCGATCTCGACCCTGGTGAGTTATGACTTGGTCAAACGTTTCTACCCATCGGTCAGTGACGAATCGTTGGTGCGTGCGGGCCGAATCGCGGCGGCGGTGGCGTTGGTTCTCGCGGTCGGTTTGGTGCCGGCGCTCAACATGTTTGAGAGCATTTACAATGGAATGGCGAGCATCATCTCGCACGTCGCGCCGCCGATCACCGCGGTGTTGGTGCTCGGTGTGTTTTGGCGAGGGTCGAGTTCCCGAGCGGCCGCTTCGGTTTTGATCGGCGGATCGATTTTGGGAATCGGCGTGTTCACGATCAACACGTTGTCGCCTGAGGGAATTCTGAATCAGTTGCCGGGCGGATTCATGATGATGGCGTTCACGCTGTGCATGCTTTGCTCGATCGCGCAGTGCGTGCTGAGTGTGCTCATGCCGGACGCTGCACCGGCGAAAGACGACGGTGTTTTGAATGGCGCGGAGCTGGCGTGGGAGACACCCCTGGCCGCATTGAAAATCCCCGGCAAGACCAAACTGGGCGACCCGCGATTGCTGTCAGGTCTGCTGATCGTCGCGATGGTTGTTCTGTATTGGTGTTTTCGGTAGGAGACCGCGAGTGCGTTCTCACGTAGGTCCGTCTTTCCAAGACGGACAGTTTGGGGCGTGGGTGGTGGCTGGTCTCGGTCTTGGAAAGACTGAGCTACGTGGTGAGCCGAATGGCCGTGAGGCCTCGGGTGGGGGCGTTGGGCGGGTTGTTGTGTTGAGCGGCCTGTCACCCGAGTGCTTACGCACTTTGGCTCACATTTGGAATTTGAATATGGAATATGGAAGTTTGCCTTGGGGCGAGATGGGTTAGCCGGTGGTGCCTAGTCCGGAAGCTACTGCGTTGACGCTTAGGAGTAGGCTCGGGAGGAGTTGGTCGGCTTGTTGTTGTTCGCCCATTCGGCGGTAGCTTCGCCAACGTCTTAGCAATGAGATCTGTTGACGATGCAGTAGTCGCAAACCTTCGCCGCGGAGTTGGATCATGCGTTGGACGTTGGGGCGCTGCGACGCCATCGGGCCGCCGTAGACTTCTTCGACCATTTTGGTGGCGAGTTCCCATTCGGTTTCGATGCGGTCGACGAACCGTTTGCGTAACGCTTCGTCCTCGACGAGTTCGCTGTATTCCTTCATCACGACCATGTCGACCGCCGAGACGCTGGTGGCGACGTTGCTGATCAAGTAGTGCAGCGGAGCCCAACCTCGCAGGCATTCGATGATCTTTGCAAACGCGTCTGGCTGTTCTTTTTGAAGACGCGAGAGTGCCGTGCCGACTCCGTACCAACCCGACAAATAACATCGTGCCTGTCCCCAAGAAAAGACCCACGGGATGGCCCGGAGGTCGTCGAGGGTTTGTTGGCCGGTGCGGCGGGACGGACGTGACCCGATGCGGCTTTGTTCGATCGCATCGATGGGTGTGGCCGAGCGGAAGAACTCGACGAAACCATCGGTGTGCAAGAGATCGGTGTACCCGGTACGGGCCCACGAGGCGAGTTCCATCAGGGTTGGTTCGAGTGGGTGCGGTCCGTCGTTTTCACGCGAATCCATCAGCGTTTTGCGAGTCGCACCGGAGAGGAACAGTTCGAGGTTGTAGATCGCGGTTGGTTCGTGGGCGTACTTTTGTGCGATCGTTTCGCCTTGCTCGGTCAGGCGGATGTCGCCGGCGAGCGTCCCGTCGGGAAGGCTTTTGATGAACCGGTGCGTCGGTCCCGCACCGCGGCTGATCGTTCCCCCACGGCCGTGGAAGAAACGAACGCGAACGCCGTGGCGGAGTCCCGTTTGGGTGAGACGCCGTTGTGCGTGACGCAGCCCCACGAGGCTGGCAAGGATCCCGCCGTCTTTGTTGCTGTCGCTGTAGCCGATCATGATTTGGCCGACCTTTTGGTCGTCCGTCGCGGTGAGTTCCGACGGGGCTTTGTTTTCTTGGGAGGCCGACGTCAGGTCGAGTACCGCGGTGCGACGACGGGCGATCGCCGCCATGCTGCGCTGCGTGATCGGATGGCTGAGGAAGCCTTCGTAGATTCCCGGCGAACGTTCGAGGTCGTCGATCGTTTCAAACAACGGAACGACAGGCAGCGGACAAACCGGGCCTTCCTCGGTCGGTTGCAGCAGGCCGACTTCGCGGGCGAGCAAGTACACCGCCAACAGGTCTGACGCGTTGCGAGTCATGCTGACGATCAACGCACCGAGGCCTTCGATGCCGTATGCCTGGGAGTGTTCTTTGACGACGCGGAGTGCACCGAGGACGGCTTCGGCTTCGGCACCGGCGGCGAAGTCGGGGTGAACCATCGGCCGCGAACTGCGGAGTTCCTGTTCGAGGAATTCGATCCGTTTGGCTTCGTCCCACCGCGAGAAGTTGGTGTCTTGGAAGCCGGCGGCCTGCAAGAGTTGTTCGATCGCGATGTCGTGCTTGCTGCTGTTTTGACGGATGTCTAGCACAGCGAGATGGAAGCCGAATGTCTGCGTGATCCGCATCAGCGGCGCGACCGCGTGGGCGGCGGTGTCGGACATGCCGACGGCCACGAGGCTGCGATGAAGGACTCGCAGGTCGGCGAGCAGTTCGTCGGCGTGCGGATAGATCCACGTAGGCAGGGTTTCGTTCGGTCCAGCGATGGATTTGGCCGAGGGCAGTCGGGCGATCATCAGGTTGATGAATTGTCGCCAAGGCTCGTTCGGGTTTCGGGCGAGGGCGCGGCGGCCGACCTCTCCCATCGTTTCGGCTTGGGCGGCGATCTGAGCGAGGAATTGGTTCGACGGCGGGAGCCAGTAGGCCGAGAGGCTGACCAATCGGGCCAGTTCATTGAGTTGCGACCGGAGCAAACCGATGGCTTCCCCGCGGAGCTGCAGCAGGGTTTCGGCGGTGACCTCCGGCGTGACCAACGGGTGTCCGTCGCGGTCGCCACCGACCCAAGTTCCGAACGTCATTCGTGGCAACGCCAGCGGGTCAGCGATGGCTTCGGGATCCAAACCGACGTCTTTCCATGCCTGCCGCAGTCGCAGGTCCAATGGCCGCAAAGCACGTGGGAAGACGTGCTTGAGGTAGTCCATCAGGTTGCGTCGTTCGGACTGCAAATCGGGTTTGTCGAGATAGATTTCGCCGGTCCGCCACAGGATGTTCAGGACGGCTTCGATCTCGCTGTCGTTCTGGGCCCGTTTCCACGGCGGCAGGTCGCTGTCGTGGCGGAGTTGAAAGCGGTCGAACAGGCGTCGATGGTGCGCGAGCACGGTCGCCCGTTTGGCTTCCGTGGGGTGCGCGGTGAGCACCAATTCGACGCGAATGGAGGGAAGCTGTTGAGCGATCTGCGCAGAGGTCCACCCTTGGTCGATCAATTGCTGCAGGCTGTCGGCCCACAATGCGGGCAGTGTTTCGGTCGGCGTTTCACTCTCGATGCGGTCACGGAACCGAGCCGCGGAACTTTGCTCGGCCATGCTGAGCAGTTGAAAGGCGATCGAATACGCCTGGGTCAACTGCACGCTGTCGACGGGCACCGCGTCGTCGGAAAACGTTTTCCCCTGGAGCGGCAGAAGGTCCGCTAGTTGCCCATCGCCTCCGCGTTTGAGCACTTCGGCGAGCGATTCGAGTAACCATTGCCAGTCACGATCGAGTTGTTCGACGTCGAGTGCGAGAACACTGGAGGAAACCATGCGATAGCTTTCGAGAAGAGGTAAGAAATGCGCCGACCCATCCTATTGGCTGTGCAGCCATTTTTCACCGGGGCAGGTCGCTTGGGGGAATTCCGCAGCCTAGCGGGGGCGTAAGGGGAGAAAGGTTGCAGGCTACAGTCTGCTGATCCTGTCGCCTTTCTCCCTCATCGAAAACAAATGCTCACTTAGAACAGGTGTTTGATGTCGTCTTCGCGGCTGCGGTATTGGACGCGGTCGGTGAGCGTGGCGAAGAACGCGTCGACTCCCTTGTCGCCGTCGATCAAATCCACGGCCCCGTCGTTCTCGACCGCATCGGACAGGTCAGCGATCAACGCAGCGAATCGGTCGGCGACGTCGTCCGTCGATTCGGACCAACGCGTGAAGAGCGTCTCGTGGTCGGTCTTGCCGTCGACGACAGCGAGTTCGTCACCGAGTAGCAGGTCGTCGTCGCGTCCGCCGTCGAGGCGATCGATGCCCCAACCGCCGACGAGGATGTCGTCCCCGTCGCTGCCGAGCAGGCGGTCTTCGCCGGCGCCGCCGGAAAGGTAATCGCCCGCTCCGCCGCCGCGGAGTTTATCGTCACCGATGCCGCCGAAGAGGGCGACCGGGATCGTCAGCCGTCGGTCGGTGGAGATGTCGTCGTCGCCGGCACCGCCGTACACTTCGATGCGGCTGATGTTTTCATGGATGACTTGCGTCCAAGATCCCTTGTCACTGCGAGTTCGGACTTCGACGGAGTTAGGTTGGTTGCGAACGTCGAGCAACAAGATGTCGTCATCGAGGTCGGTGCCACCGATCACGAGCACCTTCATGCCTGGATTCGCGACGTCGTCCGGTGTGTTCGTCGCGGCGAACGTCAGGTCGATCGAGGCCGATCCGAATCCGGCTTCGTTGTCGCTCAGGGTTACCGTCGCGGTGTAGGTGCCACCGGTCGGCGGAGTGAATTGGAACGATTCTCCGGACCCTTGCGCGATGGTTTCGCCGTCGCCGTTGGTGATTTGCCACACGAGGTTCGCGACCGCGGTTACAGGCAGGTCAGTCACGGTGACGGAGACCGTAGTGGCTTGGCCGATCACCGTTGCCGTTGCCGGTGGTGTGATCACGAGGGTGCGTTCGACGGGCGTTGGCGGGTCCACGTCGCCTTCGTCCGGATCGGTGTTGGTGTCCGGGGCGGGAGTGACGTTCCAATCGACCGCGTTGCCAGCCGATGCGGCGGCGTCGAGCAGCAATTGTTGTTCGACCGATGTGGTGGTGTTGTAACGGTGTGTACCAATCGTTTCACCGAGGTCGAGACGTGGCATGTCGGCCCCGTCGTTGTAACGCCGGTCGCCCGACAAGGTGTAGATGTGGTCGTCGCCGTTGCCGCCACGCAGGACATCGAGCCCGGCATCGCCGCTGAGGACGTCGTCCCCGGTTTGGCCGAGCAATTCATCGTTGCCGTCACCGCCTTCGAGGTCGTCTTCGTTGATGTCGAGGTTGATCTCTTGCAACGCCGCGTCGCCCATGAAGGTGCGTGTCGCGTCGTCAAGGTATTCGACGGAGTAAACCGAACCGCGGAGCGAGTGATAGAAACCGGTGTCGTCGACATACACGGGGCTGACGAGAGAACCGTTGTCGCCGAGCAGGACGTCGTTGCCTGCGTCACCGAGTATGTCATCGTTTTGGATATCCCAATTCCCGTCGATTTGGTTGTGACGGGCTTCGGGCAAGAGCGGTTCGCCGCCTTCGCTACGGAGCCGTGTGCGACCGAGGTAGTCTTGGTAACTGTCCGGTGCGTCTTGTCGATCCGCGGTGACAGTTTGGGCGAGGAATTCGCGAACGTGATTGTCGAGTTCACGTTGTTCGATTTCGTTCGCCGGCATGTTGACGACGAGTGGTCGGACGAGGTAGCCGTCGTCGCCAAAGATCACGTCGTCGCCAAGACCACCCGCGATTTCATCTTGGTCGAGTTCACGGTCGACTCGTGGGATGAGCGCGATCCGGTCCAGTGGGGTGCGGTCGTTGAGTTCATTGGTGACGTTAATCACTCGGGCATCACGGCGGGACTGCAACGCGAGCGTGTGATCGTTCGCGGCGAGACGCAGCGTGTCGTTGAGGTCGTCGAGTTCTTCGGCAGTCAAACCGACCGTGACCGGGGTTTCCGGAAGGTCTGCGATCGTGCCGGTGATGATCGGCAACAGCATCAACGCGTCGCCGCCGACAATGGTGTCGTTGCCCGTCGAGGTGACATCGTCTTTGGCTTCGCCATAAATTTCATCTTCACCGACAACAAGATCGTGCAAGAAGATGTGTTGCACGTCGTCTGCAGAAATCGCCGGAAGGGTTGGGCGATCTGCCTCGGCATCGGCCAACAGCGTGTCGATCACGCCGAGGTGTGCGACGCCGACCAATCCGATCGCGTCGACGGCGATGGTTTCGAGGTCGGCGAGGTATTGCTGCAGCAGGACGGCGTTCTCCGTCGCGGTGCCGGCGCCGGGGATGCCTCGCGTTGCGGGCAGTTCGTAGGTGGCGTTGTCACCCACGATGGTGTCTTCGCCGGCATTGCCGCTGATCACATCGCTGCCGACGCGAACGTCACCGCCGATCACTTCACCGTTGATCGCTTTGCGGACCATTTCGTGATCCAGCGCGAGGCCTTCGAGGGCCTGCATAATTCCCGCCATGGCGGTTTCGACTGAATCGAGCGCCGCGTCGACGTGGCCGATGCCCGATTGCAATTCGTTGTTGACGATCAGCGAATCGCCGAAGAGCAGATCGTTGTCGGCACCGCCGCTGATCGTGTCGTTGCCTTCGAGGTCGCCTTCGTGTCCGAAGAAGTGCGGCAGGGAGAGCAACGACGGCGTGAGCAGCAAACCGTTGGTGGTCGCGATGGAGTCTTCGTCGGCGATCTGAGCCAGTTCCGGATTGACGGCCGAGACGCGGTCCCAACGTGGACGCTCGGCAACAAGGTCACCAACGCGAGCGACCATTTCAGGAACGATCACGTGTCCGTCGGGGTGCAGGCTGAGTTCGAGGCCGGTCCAGTCGTCGGCGAGCGCGTCGACACCGATCAAGCGGATCGAGTCGACCATTTGCGGCAGGTCGGTCCAAGCCGGCGACAGGTTCACGCCTTGATCACCGATCACGGTATCGTCACCGGCGTCACCGGAGAGAATGTCGTTGCCACGGTCGCCGAGGATGACGTCGTTGCCGTCGCCTCCGGAAACGGTGTCGTCGTAGGCATCGACGAGGTCGATCAAAATCGCGACCGTCTGCCAAAGACCAGTTTCGCTGTCGGTCAGTTTGGCTCCACCGGGCAAGTGGACGCCCGAGTAAACGACTCGATCGGCGGCGAGCAGTTTCGCCGCGAGATCTGCTGGTGGGTTTTGCAGCATGATCGGATCGATCGGAACGATGTCGGTGACCGTACCGATTTGTTCGGTGATCAGATCGCGGTGCCACACGCCGTCTTGGTTGAGACGCGGTGTGCCGTCTTCGTTGAACGCTCGCAGGATTTGACCGGCATCGCCGAGGATAAAGTCCACACCGGCGTCACCGTGGATCGTGTCGCTGCCGAGGCCGCCGACGATCTCATCGGATTCGTTGCCGCCGTGAATCGTATCGTTACCACGTTGTCCGATCAGGATGTCTTGGGCGTCGTCGCCGTGAATCTCATCGTCGCCGCCGATTCCGTCGCGGTCGTCGAAAACGTTGATCGAGCGGATCGCGATCGCGTCCATTGGGGCGAGATAGTTTTCCCACGTGCCGAGTTGTGTGCTGAGCAACGTGCGTGAAATCAATCCGTTGTCGCCGAGGATCACGTCTTCGTTGTCGCCGCCGTGGATGATGTCGTTACCATCGGCACCGAAGGGAACGTTGTGTCCACCGACGAGATCGTCTTGACCGACGCCGCCGCGAATCGTGTCGCCGCCTTGGCCGCCAAAGATGAAGTCGTCGCCTTCATCGCCATCGATCGTGTCATCGCCACCGCCATCGAGGGCCTCGATGAAGCGACTGATCACGCGACGGTCGACCGGGCGTCGGAAATCGACTTCACCGTGATCGCCGAGCAGGATGTCGTGACCGGCGTTGCCATGGAGAATGTCGCCGGCCGTGCCGCCGATGATCGTGTCGTTGTCGTCGCCACCGTTGATTGTGTCGATGCCGCCGATGGTCGGGTCGATCGTGATGATTTGATCGAGGGTGCTGAAGTCGCCGTCGAGCGTGTAGTCGATGCGTCCGTTGTCCCCCATCAACACGTCGAGCCCGGCGTCGCCGTCGATCGTGTCGTCGGCCGCACCACCGAGTGCCACGTCGTCGCCCGCACCGGCGGTGATGATGTCGTTGCCGCCGATCGAGGTGTCAGTCGTCTCGATGAAGATCAGGTCACCGGTCTCGTTGAACGTGGCTTGTCCGTTGTCGCCCAGGATCACGTCGCGGGCGTCGCCACCGGTGATCATGTCGGCACCGAAGCCACCGATCAGGATGTTGGTGGAGTTGCCGGCCGTGATGATGTCGTTGCCGCCTTCACCAGGAGTCGTGGTTTGCACGGTGGTGATGATGCCGGTGGTGGCGTCGAAGTTCGCGACCCCCTCGTCACCGAGGATCAAGTCAGCGACGGTGTCCGAACCGGCGAGCAGGCGATCGTCCCCGGCACCGCCGAGAATGATTTTGCGTCCCGCACCGGCGGTGATCCAGTCGCTCGCTCCGTCTTCCCACGCGATCGTTTCGGCGGTGATCAGGATGCCAAAGCCGTCCGTTTCGACGACGTTGTCGACATGGCTGAACGTGAGTGAACCGGAATCGCCGACGATGATATCCAGGCCCGTTTCGCCGGCCGGGTTGAGGATCTCTTCATCACGTGAGTAGTTGATGAAATCGCTGCCGAACCCGCCGAAGATACGGTCGTTGTCGGCGTCGCCGGTGATCTGGTCGCTGCCGCCGACGTCGGTCGATTCACTACGAGCGTTCACAACCGCGCGGCTGGTCAGGAGCAACAGCGCGGTCGACGCGGCAGTGTCGTCGGTCAAAATCTCGGGCGTCTCGTTGTCATCGAACGGACGGATGACGTCCAACGTGATGCTGCCGTGGTCACCGAAGATCAGGTCGTTGCCGTTGCCGCCGAACAGATTGTCGTTGCGGTTATCGGGATCACCACCGGTCATGTCGTCGTAGTTGAACGCGTAGTCCGCAGAGGTGCGGTAGAGCGTCTTTTGTGTCTCGGTGAGGACAGGGTTGGTGTGAGCGATCGAAAGTATCGAGGTCGCCATGTCCATCCGCAAGGAAAGGTCCGCGTTCAGCCCCGAATCGCCGAGGATCGAGTCGTGTCCGTCATTCCCAAAGATCGTGTCATTGCCGCCGCCACCGAGCAACAAGTCATCGCCCGATCCGCCGTTGATCGTGTCGTTGCCGAGGCCGCCGTAGACGGTCACACCGAAGGTCGATGTGATGTTGAAGACGTCATTACCCGCGTCGGCGTAGCGGATCGCCGCACCGGTTCCCACGTCGCCGGGGGCGGCATAGCGGACGCCATCTTGAAAGGTGTCACCCAACAAAATCAGGGGAGCGTCGGTGTCGTTCTCGAGGTTGATGTCGCCGTCGACACCGCCGCCGGTGACGGTGAAGGTGTCGCCGCCCATGACGCCGGTACCCAGTTCGGTGTTCCCGCCGCCGTGGATGACGGTGATCGTGCCCGGTGAGGTCGAGTTGACCAGGATATTGTCGTTTCCGCTTCCCAGAAGAATCTCAACCACCTCGAGGTCGCTGTAATTGATCCCCGCAGGCAGCGTGGTGTCGGGCTCGCCGTCTTCCCCTTCGATCGTGACCGGCGTGGTGCCCATCCCGAGGCCGGAGATGTTCGTGTCCGTGACGGTGAGGCTGTCGTCGGTACGCGAAGCGTCGTTGTAGACTTCCAAACGGTCGGTTTGGGTGTTCTCATCCGTCGGGTCGACTCCGCGGTCGACGTCGAACGAGGTTTCCTGCGGCAGCATGATGGCTCGCTCGATCACCTCGTTGCTCTCGGCACCAATGCCGCCGATAAAGTCGATCGGCCCTTGGATGCTGGCCGTCAAGTGCGCCGAGTAGGCGAACGACAATTCGGGTTGGCCGGTGGAGGAAAACGCGGAGTTGCCACGGACGGTGACGGTGATCGGAGTCGACCAGTTCGACGCGTCGAAGCGAAGGTAGCCGGGCGTGTCACCAACGGCGGGGAACATTCCGGGCGCGGACAGGATGACCTGCCCGTCGTCCATCAACGGCACGTCGACGACATCGGTACCGGTCAGAGGTTTCGTCAAGCGGATCGTGTAGGAGTCGGTCAGTGTGCCGTCTTTGCTGACCAACGTGTTGCCATCGGACTGCACAATCAGTGCACCGGCGGAGTCGTTGTCGAGCACGTCGATCGAGACGGTCGGGCCGTCGGGGTGCGACGTGAATTCGGACGGACCTGCGGTGATGGTGTGCGTCAGCGTGCGAGGTTTGATGTTCTCGACGTCGGTGTCGTTGATCGCGCGAACGGTAACGGTTTGCGGTGTGTTCCAGTTCGTAGACGTGAACGTCAGCGTTGTGATCTCGGTGCCGACGTCATTGAAGAACTGAACCTGAGCGACATCGTCATCGGGGATCGATTGGCCGAGCGTCACGGTCACGTCGGCGGTCGGTTGGCTGGTGAGTTGAACCGTGTAGCTGTCGTCGACCCGTTCGCTCGCCGTGTCGCCTTCGAGAACGAGGGTGTTGTTCTCGGTTTCGTTGATGATCAGTCCGCCCTGATCGTCATCGAAGATCGTGGCTTGAACATCGGCGAGCGGGAAGCGATAGAAGTCGGCTTTGTTGGACAGCACCGAGTGGTTGATCTGGGCGAGGCGTTGACCTTCCTCGGCGTCGTCGGCGATGCCGCGGACCTTGACCGTGTAGGTCTTGTTCCATTCCGCCACGTCGCTGCCGTCGAAGACGACCACGGCGGAGCGAACCCAGGTGGTGCCGTCGTCGATCGAGATTTCGAGACCCGCACCTTGATGGCCGTTGTCGTCAACGTCGTTGGTCGAGGCACCGGCGGCCGAAATGGTGACGTACACGAACGCGTCGGTGTAGTCGTAGTTTTCTTCTTCGGTTCCGTCACTCTTGGATCGTGGGATCACCATCGCGATGGTGTACGAATCGGTGATGTCGGGCTTCTGCGAATTCACCTCCACGACGCTGGTCGCGCCACCGGATTCGGTGATCACGATCGCACCGGCAACTTTGGTTTCGACGCTGCCCGATCCAGACCCGGCAACGGTGATCGGCACGCCGCCGAAGACCGCGAGGTCGTAGTCCGGGTTGGTCGCGCTTTCGGTGCCGTGATTGACCACCGCAGACGAACCCCGGTTGTCGGTCGAAACGATCGTCTGCGTCACGTCACCGCCAACGACCACGGTGTCCGAACCGAGTCCGCCGATGATTGTGTAAGCGACGCCGCTGCGGGTGCCGAGCACGTAGAACGTGTCGTCGCCTTCGAGACCGTCGACCTTGACCGCTTCTTCGACGCCATCGATCGTCACATTGAGCCCGGCACCGAACACGCCGTCTTCGGTCAGAACGAACGAGTCGTCTGCTTCGGTTCCCACCGCGGTCACTGTGTCGGTACCGTCACCACCGTTGATGCTGACGGGGGCGTTGATGTTGTATCGGATCGTGTCTTCGCCGTCGCCGCCTTCGATGACGGTTTCGCCGTCGATGATGAAGGCACGAATGATGAACTCGTCGTTGCCGCCTTCGCCTTCGAGCCGGATCGCGGCTTTGTTGCTGAACACGGTGAACTTGTCACCGCCGTCGCCGCCGTAGATCACCATCGGCATCGAGATACCGTGACTGAGGAAATTGTCCCCTTTCAAATCCAGCAGCGCGATTTGATCTTCGACCGCGACTCCGCCGGTGTCGTTCGGGTTGCCGCTGAAGACCTGACCGATTTGGAACGTGTCTTTTCCGATACCGCCGTCGAGCGTTGTGATCACGGAGTTGTCATCGGAAATAAATGTGTCGTCTCCGGCGAGCGAGTTGACACGCAACCGAGCGTTGATCGCGTCGGTGTAGTCGATCCGTTCGTAGGTGTCGAGCAATCCGTCGTCGTCACCGACCTCATCGGTCGTTTGCAAGAGAGCGACGAACTTCTCACGCATCAGGAACAGGTCATTCTCAGCCGTACCGAGAATCAGGATCGAGTCGACGCCGTCGTCGGGAGCCCCGGTGTCGTCGATCGAAACACGTTCGCTGCCGGTGCCCGAAAGCGTGATGTTGTAGACGTCGGTGCCACCGGTGCCGTCGACGTAGTAGCGATTCTCGTCGAGGTATTCGATGTTGACGGTGTCTTCGTCGTTGCCGCTGGTGATGCGCGAGATCGGGGCGCCGATGTTTTCGAAGATGTCGATCACGGTTCCGATGTCGTCGATATCTCCGATGTCCACGTTAAGGAAAAACTCGCCGCTCGCGGTGATCGTTGAGACCGGTGCGCCTTCCCCGTCGACAGAGATGTTGCGTGCCATGCGGAAGCTATCGCCGACATTGAAAGTCACGTTTCCGTCTGCGGCGATCACGAGGCTGGCCACGTCGAGCAGCATGTCTTCGCCCGTCGCCGCGGTGTCGGGCAGAGTGACGAGGATGTCACCGGCGACCGAGCTGATGATGTCACCGATGACGGCCGAACCAGCGGTCTCGGTCAGGTACACGCTGCCCGTCGTCGTCGCACCGAGTCGCTCGGTCGGTTGGCTGTCGTCGTCGGTCGCGACGGTATACGTCGAACGCGTGTCGACTTGGATCGGATGGGCGAGCAAACCGATCGAGCTATGGGTGACCGCATCGACGGCGTCGCCGAGGCCCGCGAACAGTTCAACGGAGGTGCCGATGACGTCGTTGGCGGTTGTGTTGTCGGCGTCGAGCAGATTGCCGGCGGCGGACAGCGAAACGTTGCCCGAGTTACTGAGCACTTGTTTGACCATCAGCGGTCCGGCGACTTCGTCGATCCACACCGATTTATCGGCCGTCGCGTTGAGCCAACCGCTGCCGTTGTCGGTCGTGTCGATTAACAGGTGATCGGCGATCGAACCGATCGTGGCGTCTTGCGTCGGAACGCTGGTCGCGTTGATCGAAAGTGTGTGGGTGACGATGTGCGCGTCGGTGTCGGGCGTGACGATCCGCCCGTCGAGTACGCTGCCCGTGCTGTTGATCGTTGTCGTTGCCGACTCGGCGTCGAGCTGCACGAATTTGAGTTCGCCCGCGACGCTGATTTGGAAGATCGTACCGCCGACGGTCAGTGGCAGTTTGACGTCGTTGTCTTCGTCGTCTTTTTCGAGCTGCCGATCGTCGTCGACACGTCGCTGCGAAGGTACGCGTCGCCGAGGACGTCACCGCTGACTTCCGCCGGTGATGATTCCCGTGATAGCGTCGCAAAGGCGTCGCCGACACGC
>NZ_ANOH01000199.1 GCF_000346505.1 Aporhodopirellula sallentina SM41 | reverse complement strand
CAGTGGGATTGATCTCTTGCCCGCCCTCCCGAACGTATGGCCCAGCGGTTCGGTGAAAGGCCTACGTGCCCGAGGCGGATTCGAAGTCGACATCCAATGGAAAGACGGCCAACTGACCGAAGCCACCATTGAATCGCTCAGTGGGAATCCGGTAACGGTTCGCTACGGCGACGAAACTCGCGAGCTCACACTGTCCACAGGAGACCGTGCGACCTGGAGCGGGAAATGATGAAATTCGCATCGCACGAACCCTTCAGGACTGCGTCGCAATCAGTCGCATGGCAGGTGTACTGCTACGGCGTTTTGCTTCTGTCTACGGCAGTCGTGCATGCGGCCCCTCCGGACACGAAGTCGAAACCGCTGCAGCTTTGGTGTTCCCAGCCGGCCGGTCAGTGGAGTGAAGCACTGCCGATCGGCAACGGAAGACTCGGAGCGATGGTTTTCGGCGGCGTCGACCAGGAACACCTCCAACTCAACGAAGACACGCTTTGGAGCGGTGTGCCCCATTGCTACGACAACCCGGACGCGTATCAGCATCTCGGCACCGTCCGGAAACTGCTCGCCGAAGGCAAGTACGAAGAAGCGGAAGCCAACGCCCAGAAGATGCTGGGTGTTCCCAAATACCAGCAGGCATACATGCCTCTGGGTGACCTCTTTCTCGACTTTGGCGATCACGGCACACCTCGCGACTATCGCCGCACACTGGATTTGGAAACAGCCGTCAGTGCGGTTTCCTACCGCATCGGAAACGTGGGCTTCACACGAAAAGTCTTCGCGTCTCATCCAGACCAGTCCATCGTGATCCGGCTCGAGTGCGACACACCCGGCCAGATCCATTTTGAGCTCTCGATAACGAGCCCTCATCGGTTTCAAACTCGAGCCCCATCAAAGGAAGCTCTGCGTTTAACCGGAACCGTCGTTCCCACCACCGAACAAGGCAAAAGTCCGTCGCGACGCCTAATCGGTCCGTGGGAAGGCGACGGAATGAAGTTCGCCGCGCACGTTCGCGTGTTGCCCGAAAACGGTGAAGCGATCGCCCATCACGATAAGATTTCCGTCCGAAACGCCGACGCCGTCACGTTGATTTACACCGCGGCGACGAGTTATATCGACGCAAACAACATCGATGCAGACCCGGCCAAGCGAATCGACAATGTGCTTCAGAACACTCGTGACAAATCCTACGCCGAACTTTTGCAGCGACACGTTCACGACTACCGCGAACTGTTTGATCGTGTCGCGATCCATTTGGGCGGCACGGAATCCAATGCGGACATTCCAACCGACCAACGCATCCGCCGCGTGACCGCAGACCGCCGCGTGACAAAAGGCAGTCGCGACCCGAAAATCGCGGAACTCGTTTTTCAATACGGTCGCTATTTGATGATCTCCGGTTCGCGTCCCGGAACTCAACCGCTAAACCTTCAAGGGATCTGGAACAACGAACGACATCCACCTTGGGGCAGCAAGTACACGATCAACATCAACACCGAAATGAACTACTGGTGCGCTGAGGTTGCCAACCTGAGCGAATGCCACGAACCGCTGCTCCGCATGGTCAGTGAGCTACCAACGCCGGGTGCTAACACGGCTCGCGTCCATTACCGGGCCAATGGTTGGGTCGCTCATCACAACACCGACATTTGGCGTGGCACTGCTCCGGTCGACGGGGCGCAGTGGGGCATTTGGCCGATGGGTGGAGCGTGGCTGTGCGAGCATTTGTGGCAACATTACCTCTACACGCTCGACGAAAGCCACCTCGCAAAATCCTATCCCGTGATGAAAGGGGCCGCGGAGTTCTTTCTCGATACGCTGATCGAAAACGAAGACGGATTTTTGATCACGTCTCCGTCGCTCTCGCCCGAACACAGCCACGGCGGCGGCACCAAGGATGGCTTGAGCGTCGGACGCGCCGGCACCTCGCTTTGCGCGGGACCGACCATTGATCAGCAGATCCTGCGTGACCTCTTTGCCAACTGCATCGACGCGGCGGAAGTGCTGGACATTGACGAGGACTTCCGAACGCGGCTCGTCCAGGCTCGCTCTGGCTTGCAACCGATGAAGATTGGTCGGCACGGTCAGCTTCAAGAATGGTTAGTGGACTGGGACAATCCCAACGATCAACACTCCCATGTTTCGCACCTGTACGGACTCTTTCCGAGCAGTCAGATCAACCCTCGCGACACCCCCGAACTGTTGGAAGCGGCAAAGACCTCGCTGACCCAACGAGGGGACACTGGTGGTTGGCCGGGCGCGTGGAGGGTATCGCTGTGGGCACGCATCGGCGATGGCGATCACGCTCACAACGTGCTCTACCGCCACGTCCTGCCGAGGTTCACCACTAATCTGTTCAGCCAAGGCAGTGTTTACCAAATCGATGCCAACTTCGGGGCGACCGCAGGCATCGCCGAGATGCTATTGCAAAGCCATTTGACGGACAGCGACGGCAACCGAATCCTCCACTTGCTGCCGGCATTACCCGCCGCGTGGCCGGACGGTTCTGTCCGTGGATTGCGCGCCCGCGGGGGATTCGAAGTCGACCTGGCGTGGGAAGACGGCGAACTGACGGACGTTCACCTTCGTTCGCGCGGCGGCGAGATTGTGAACGTCCGCTATCGAGACCGCACCGAAACGATGAAAATCGGGGCGGGTGATCGTCGTCTTGATGGGTTGCCGTAGCGGCGGAATCGTCGAAGAAATGCGTGACATAGTCGCCACCTATTTGCCCTTGGTAGTAGGCCGATATCCATCGGCTCACCACTACTTATCTCTGCGCGAAAGGTGTCACTGTGTCTCGAAAGCGATCAACTACGCGGCGTCGGTTACGTACCGAATCTCTCGAAACTCGGCAATTGCTAGCTGCCAACGTCTTTCATAATGAGTTAATGCCCGAGGACGTCAACGAGGACGGTCAAGTCTCGTCGCTCGACGCACTGACGATCATCAACGAACTCAATCGGCAAACGCAAGGCGATCAATCCGTCAACAACCAGGCAGACGGTCGGGGACGCATGACGGACGTCAACAACGACGGCCGCAACACTGAGTTAGACGCGCTGATGGTCATCAACCGCCTCAACCGAGGCGACAACGACCTGAACGATCGCAACCCGACAAACGAACTTCCCGATAACAACGGACAAGACGGAGACCGCGACAACGATCGAAACCAGGACGAGAATGTCGATAACGATGAAGTCGAAAATGAAAACTCGGATGTCGTGTTGGCGTGGAACGATTTGTTCGGCGAGATCCTCGCTGACACCGACGGGTCACTGCAAACTCCCGGTTATGCGTCGCGTTCGATGGCGATGCTCAACCTCGCGATTTATGACGCGGTCGGGATCGCGACCAACGCAGACGACGCGGACACGTTCTACGACTACCCGATCGACCTGAGCGGCAACACGGGACTGTCCGCCGAAGTCGCCGCGTCTCAAGCTGCGTACACAGTGTTGAGCAGTTTGTACCCCGACCAACAGGAGGCACTCGATGCGTTCCTCGAAACGAGCCTCGACGGAACACAGTCCGATCGAACCACCGAGGCGAGTGTGGCTCTGGGGAGCGAAATCGGCAACACGATTCTGGCGATACGTGCCAACGACGGTTCGCAGATCGACGGCACCTACGAATACACCGAAGAGATTGGCTACTTCAAAGCCGACCCGCTCAATCCGGACGTGCCTGCCTGGGGGCCATCATGGGGCAACGTCGACACGTTCGCGATCGACTCGGTCGATGAATTTTCACCGGCCTCTCCACCTGACCTGACCAGCGAGGAATACGCGGAGTCCTACAACGAGGTCCTGGAACTGGGTTCGCTCGACAGCGAAGTCCGAACCGCCGACCAAACCGAAGCCGGTATTTTCTGGGCCTATGATCGCGAAGGGTTGGGAACGCCACTGGCGCTCTTCAACGATGTGCTGTTGCAGGTTGCCGAGCAACAAGGCAACTCGATGGAAGAGAACGCCGCCTTGTTCGCTCAAGCCTCCGTGGCAATGGCCGACGCAGCGATCGTGGCGTGGGACACCAAATTCAGCGAAGAGTTCTGGCGTCCCGTCACCGCGATCCATGCTGGTGACGACGACGGCAACGACCTGACCGAAGGCGATGCCGACTGGGTCGCATTGGGTGCCCCCAACGGTGAAGACCTCACCGGGTTCACACCACAGTTCCCAACATACATTTCCGGTCATGCGACGTTCGGCGGTGCTCTGTTTGCATCACTGCAGGAATTCTATGGCACCGATGACATTGCGTTTGACCTTGTTTCGGAGGAGCTCGAAATCCTGTTGGAAGACCCGGAACTGCAGGAAGCCTACGGGCTCGACCTCGACGATGCGGTTCGTTCGTTTGATTCGTTCAGTGAAGCGATGGCAGAGAACGGTCGCAGCCGGGTCTACCTCGGTATCCACTTTGATTTCGACGATACCGTTGGCCAAGAAGTCGGCAGCGCGATCGCCGCGAGCGTGGCAGCAGACTTCGCGGTTGCCTCTACCGACGACTCGACCGGCAACAATCAGAACGACCGAGACCGCAACGACGGACGCAACGATGGCAACAATGACCGTGACCGCAACGATCGCTTCGCAGCCATCGATGCTGCGTTGACGGACACTCGTTTCTAACGAAGCGATTGCGAACAGGTGCCAATCACATCAACGCAGTTGTCGTCGGCGATTGACAGCATCTCCCCGGTCACTCGTCAAAAGGCACTATCGGTTTGATGACGGCGGCGAGCCCTTCGGGTGTGATCGCCGTCTCTTCGCAACCGATGTACTGGAGAAACGGCAACTCGCTCAGGTGCTTGATCCCTTGATCGGTGACCTGAGTTTGATCAAGACCGATCCCGGTGAGCAGTCGCAAGTTTTTCAGAGCGGAGAGATCGTCGTCCTGGATGCGGGTTCCCGCAAATTGGATTTGCATCAAATTCGGCAACCCTTCAAGATACGACAGCAGTGCGGGATCGAACGTTTCGGTTGTGAACTCAACGGCAAAGATCGGCTGGTTTTCGCCGTGCCGCAACATTCGCACGCCCGCTTTCTGCAACTCGAACTTGGAACGTCGACTTTCGTAGCCCACTCCACTGATATCGGGAGGATGGTTCCAGGAAGCAAGGTTTTCCATTTCATCGGCGAAACTCTCAATGGGTACCCCTGAAAAGAAAGCGTCTCGGTTGATCGGCTTGGCTCGATGCTCTGCGTCCAACACATAGAACGCATCATTCAACCAAGGCCGAGGATCGGCGAGGTGCAGTTTATCGCCAGGCTGAGCCACTTGCCGAAAGTAGTTACGAATCGTTCGTCGCTCTTTCGGAAAAGGGACACGCAACTCTCCCCATCCTTCGATCGGGAGTGTGCCGACTGGCGTCGTGATCAGGCCCTGCGGGATCGATGCCGAGTACAGCACCCCGGAAAAACCGTGATCGACGTAGCCACCATAAAACCCGATCGGAGCGATCAGAGCGACCGCACAGACGGCTTTTTCCCACGCACGAACCGGACGCCAAGACTCCGTCGTTCGCATCACCCAGGTCCCGATCACGGCAACCGAAAGGTTCCAAGGCAAGACACTCTCGTTCCAGTTCAACACGAAAGGTGAAATCGTCAACGCGATCCCCAGGTGCATCATCAAACACGCCGGCGCCGCCCATCGAGGACGAAAGATCGCGAGCACCCCGGCGGCCAGTTCGACAATGGCGACCGTTAACGCGAATCCGAGATAGCTCGAATCGGCGTCAAAACCACTGCGGGCAACCAACCAGTGCGATGCGAAACCGAACCAATCCGGTGAAATCAGTTTGTGCAGCCCCGCCCACACCCACGTCGACACCAACGACCAACGGGCGACGCGGTGTCCGACGTCTGACACGCAGGCAGTCATCAAAACCGCGATCGAAAAGAATTGCGGTTGCAAACGAAATTGATCGAATATCGCCGCAACCACGAGCAGCCCCCAATGGACCGTCAGCCCTCCGCGTGGACGAATCAAAATCCCAACGAGCGAAGCAATCAGCAACCACCCAAACGAAAACTGAGGCACGTCAAAAGTGGGTAAATGCGGAGGCGCAACGCGGGTTTGCCAGAGCGGCCAGGTGATCGCGATTGTGACGCACTGACAAAACACCCCCACGACGAGCAGACTGTAATTGGCCTGCCCAATCCGTGCGGACGCGTCGCCGAAAACCGTCTGCCAAAACGAAGTGTCACGCTCTGCAGGATTCCTAGTCGCCGATGACACAACTTTCGCCTTCCACGATCCGTTGGAAGTGTGCGATCGCATCGGCGTCCCCCATCCTCACGAGATTCTCGCGCAGAATCACGTTCTCCATCGCGAGGATAAACCGTTCGTACTTAACGCGTTTCTCTCGATCACTCATCTCGGTGGATTCTCCATCGGCGAGTTCCCGGTAACGCGAGTATTCCGGATGGCTCTCGACCGCATGAACAAAGTCGGCGCTTCGCGTGGTCAACAAATCCACCGCGACCGGATTTAACAAGTTCGCCAGCTCAGGCCAGCGGCTTTTTAAACTCGACGCGATTTGCCGTCGCAACCGATCCGCCGGTGTTTCGCTGCGTCCGCGAAAACGACCACGCCGCTGCGACCGTCGCGGATTCTTCAACCGATCTGCTTGGGCGAGCCGATCCTGGCCCGACAATTCGAGTTGTTCCGACAAACCTTCGAGCACCGCACGGTCTGCCGGTGTGGCTAGCCGCAGAACTTCGTCGTAGTCCAAATCACGCGGCAGCAGGTCAGGGTTCTGGTTGCTTTCGAACCGACTTTCGATCGACAAGAACTCGCTCGATGTGCTGATCGGTAAATCAATCGTATCACTCGAAAGAAGCGTGTACGCGTGAGCTTCGTCAAACGAAACATGACCATCACCGTTGTAATCGGGCAGTTCGACCGGTTGATTCAAACGGTTGTGTCCGGCGATCGCTTCCCAGAAGTACGTGCTGTATTCGACATAGGTGGACTCGTCGACGTCCGGCGTGCAACCTGCGGCGGGACGATCGTGCACCGTCGCAAAGAAACCGCATCGTGATTGCTTTGACAATCCTTGGTCCGGGTCACCTTCGTTGTAGACGAACCTCGCAAACCCACCGGCATGACACTGCACCATGACCGCAATGACGCGAACACCTTCGGGCAGTTCGTCGAGCATCTCGACCAACTCGGTCACTTCGAGTCGCTCGTTATTCCACAGTGAAATCGACGTGTTGTAGGGCTGGCTTCGCGAACGACTGCCGTTGCCATGAGAGGTCACGTAAAGAAACAGCCGATCGTTGTCCTGCATCGACGGCCCTACCGATTCAAACCAACGCCGGATGTTCGCAACACTGGTCGCTCCACTCACGTCGGGCACCCGGTGGTTGCGATACGACAACCCGAGGTCCGTTTGGCTGCCGAAAAACTCAGCCATCAACTGGTTCGCGGTTGGGATCGATTTACGATCGATCACCTGCAAGTCGGCACGCGGTTTATCACCGTCGGCAAAGAAAACCGTTTGTCGATCCGTGGGGATGTTCTTTTCCTCAAGCACCCGTTGCGAAAAAATGACGTTCCGTTCGAGCGAAGCCTGATTGCCCGACGGTGCGTACCCGCCCCCGATCGTTAGATAGTAGTCATCGCCCGAACAGTTTGCCGCGGTCATCGCCAACAGCAAGGATCCAACAATGAGACGCGGTGGTCGAGAACGAGGCAGTCGAAAGCTAGGCATCAATGGGGACTCATCCATTCGTGGAAGTTTCATCTCGTGGCGGGCGGTTCACAGCACTCGCCCCATCCGAAAACCAATCACCGGATCAGCGGCCGACGCGATTCGTGCGTAAAAAGTCGGGGCTACCGTCAGACGGCGAATCGATTCACCGTGGTTTTCGGTCAGGTTCCCAAGGTATAACCCTTCGGTGCGACAAAAGTTGCAGGGGGCCCCCACGCCGAGCCGAAGTTTTCGGTGATCGAGCGACTACAGCGACAAAATTCGAATATTTCGGTACCACGCTTCGGCGGGCGGGCCGCTGTGGATTTGCAAACCGATCACACCGAATCGTGGGATCTCAGGATCCGTTTCGGTGTACTGAATCGTTCGATGACCGTCGAGAAAAATCTCGATCTGCTCTTTTTTGCAAACGATCCGCATGGGCACCCACTGCGATTCGGGCACACCCGGCTCGCCGGTTGCGTCTTCGGCGTCGTTCTCCGGTTGCGTTTGCGACCACTGCACCTCGAACGGCGTGTCTGGCTCGACGAGCATCTTCCGCCGGCGGGATTCGTCGTAGAGTGCTCCCCAAACGGATCGTCCCCAGGCGTTTCCCATGTCGGCTTGGTAGCCGATCACTTCGTTGGCAGGAATTTTGTCGCTCGACCGCGGCCGCCGCGAACGAAACTGCACGCCGGCATTGGGATTCGTCCCCCGCATGCGAACCTCCATCCGCAAATCGAAGTCACCAAAGGTCTCGGTCGTGCAAAGGAATTGATTTTCGGGAATCCGTTCGCTCAAACGCCCCGCCACGACCGCGTTCCCCTCGGTATGAAACCAATAGGCGTTGCCTTCCCATCCTGCCAAAACGGTCCCGTCGAACAGTGGGCGTGACCGGAGCGAGAATTCCTTGTCGGACACCTCGCTCAACAGTGAACGATCGTTCCCCGGTCCGGGTTCGTCTGACTCGGAACGCTCCTGTGCGAGAGCGGGAGAAGAAATCGTCAACAGGAATGCGGTGAAAACGGCAAACCGGCCAGTCAAACGCTTCATTTTTGCCTCATCTTTGTTGATATCGAATTAGCGATCATACTCTGGGGTCACCCGTCATATCGTTTCCCCCATTCTGAAAAAACGAAACCTACCGATTTTCACATGAGCACCACCCCCGAAACCGACCAGAGCGTTCTCAACAAATACAGCCGGCACGTGACCCAGCCCAAGAGCCAAGGTGCTTCGCAGGCGATGCTGTACGCGACCGGCATGAGCCCCGAAGACATGAACAAGCCTCAGGTCGGCATCGGCAGCATGTGGTATGAGGGGAACAGTTGCAACATGCACCTGCTCGATCTCGCCGCAGAGGTTCGCAAAGGCGTCGTCGACGCGGGCTTGGTCGGCATGCGTTTCAACACGATCGGCGTCAGCGACGGTATCTCGATGGGCACCGACGGGATGAGTTTCTCGTTGCAGAGTCGCGACCTGATCGCCGATTCGATCGAAACCATCATGGGTGCCCAGTGGTACGACGCCCTGATCACATTGCCAGGCTGTGACAAGAACATGCCGGGTTGCTTGATCGCGATGGGACGCCTGAACCGTCCTTCGATCATGGTCTATGGCGGCACGATCAAACCGGGACACTACAAAGATCAAAAACTCGACATTGTCAGCGCGTTCCAGTGTTACGGGCAGTTCATCTCGGGACAGATCAGCGAAGAAGAACGCACCGAAATCGTTCGTCGCAGCTGCCCGGGTGCGGGAGCATGCGGCGGGATGTACACCGCCAATACGATGGCAACCGCGATCGAAGCCCTCGGCATGGCGCTGCCGTACTCGGCCAGTATTCCCGCAGAGAACGACGAAAAGAAAGACGAGTGTCACCGAGCCGGCAAGGCAATTTTGAACCTGCTCGAAAAAGACATCAAACCTCGCGACATCATGACCCGCGAAGCGTTCGAAGACGCAATGGTGACGCTAATGGCTCTCGGTGGCAGCACCAACGCGGTGTTGCACTTGATCGCGATGGCTCGCGCCGTTGACGTTCCACTGACGATCGAAGATTTCCAGAAGGTCAGCGATCGGACACCTTACCTCGCCGACCTCAAACCGAGCGGCGCGTTCGTGCAAGAAGACCTGCACAGCGTCGGTGGAACTCCCGCGGTCATGAAGTATCTGCTCGAGCAAGGTTTGATTCGCGGGGGCCACATGACCGTCACCGGCAAAACGCTCGCCGAGAACCTTCAAGAGCTGCCTTCGCTCAAAGAGGGACAGACGATTGTTTCGACGATCGACGCACCGATCAAGAAGAGCGGTCACATTCGCATCCTTCGCGGATCGCTCGCTCCCGAAGGCGCGGTGGCAAAGATCACCGGGAAAGAAGGCCTGCGGTTCTCCGGCCCGGCTCGCGTCTTCGACAGTGAAGAGGACATGCTCGCGGCACTCGAGCAAAACAAGATTCAAAAAGGTGACGTTGTTGTCATCCGCTACGAAGGCCCCAAGGGTGGCCCGGGCATGCCGGAAATGTTGACCCCGACGAGTGCCATCATGGGTGCCGGTTTGGGCGGCGACGTCGCGTTGCTGACCGACGGACGTTTCAGCGGCGGCAGCCACGGATTCATCGTCGGCCACATCACCCCGGAAGCCCAGGTGGGCGGGCCGATCGGCCTGATCTGCGACGGTGACATCGTGACCATCGACGCGGAAACGAACTCGCTCGATGTCGAGGTCGACGCCTCCGAACTGGATACCCGCCGCAAGGCCTGGACCGCACCGCCGCTGAAGGCCACCCGCGGAACGCTCTACAAATACATCAAATGTGTTAAGAGCGCCTCGGAAGGCTGCGTCACCGACGAATAGGTCGCACACGCGCTGGAAGTTTGCGTGGCCCGATTGATTTCGGGCCCCAAACGCAGCCATTTACCGACCCCAGCCCGAAACATGATCTTGATTCACTAGCCCGCAGCGCAACGGGCTGTTGATTTATTCGTTTAACGGCAATACCGTTCAATTTTCGTTTAACCCGTGCCCGAAGGTAGGTTGTGTTCCGTCAAGCGTCGCCTACGGCTACCGGTTAAACGAAAATAAGGTTGACTCTTGATTAATTCAACAAGCCGGCAAGCAAGGGATCACAGGCGACCACTCACTTACGCGTCGAGCTGGTACCTCATCCTTGATCCTTCGGTTTTCGGCTAAATCAACAACCCGGAAAGGGTTGGGGCATCGTCCAACGCGAGACGGTTGAAACATGAGCATCAGCAGCGAGTTTTCGTTGCCGATCTCGCTCCCGCATCGGAATCCACCTCCGAGTGGCGAGTGAATCGGGTTAAGCTGAGCGTTCTTGTTCTTGGCTCGTCCCTCCCGTGCTCCACTGATTGCTGCCGCCCATGCACCTTGTCCACCGAATGCTTTGGCGCGCCGCGGCGATTTTTCTCTTGGGCGCAGGCATCTTTTCATTGCCAGCCACGGCCGCCGAGCGAATGATCGACGCGTTCCCGCAGTCGGCATCGAGCGGCTGCATGGCTTGCCACGGCGAGATCGAACTGATCCGCGAAGCCGGCAGTGAAATGATGCAGCAGATCATCGCCCTGGGAACAGAACGCGGTGACCCCGCCGGATGTGTTGTCTGCCACGGTGGCGATCCGAACGAACGTGTTGATAAACAACTCGCACACGGCGGCGAGGATCCCGATGCGTTCTATCTCGATCCTGGATCCCCATGGGTCAACGATCAAACGTGCGGAACCTGCCACCCCAAACACGTCGAGGTGCAGTGGCGCAGTTTGATGATGACCGAGGCGGGGAAGATTCAGGGTGTGTGCTGGGCGTTCGGTGGTCTGACCGGCTATGAGCATAAGTTCGGCAACTACGCCGTTGAGAACCCTGCGGATCCGAATGACCGACTCGGAACCGACGCCTACAAGGCATACATGCAGAGGCTCAAGAAAATGGAGCCTCAGGTCTTCGTTGATCGTCACGAAGCATTGCCCGACGCGCTCGGATTCGATGAACTCGATCGTCTCGAAGAAGACCCGACGTTGGCTGCGTTTACCTACATTCGACAAGAGTGCCAACGCTGTCACCACGCCGTCAAAGGGCGACAGACGCGAGGCGATTATCGCGGGATGGGCTGCAGTTCCTGCCACGTTCCCTACGGCAACGAAGGGTTCTACGAAGGTGACGACAAAACGATCGACCGCGAAACTCCGGGGCACATGTTGGTTCACAGTATTCAGGGAACCCGCGAAGCCAAGGTTACCGTACACGACAAAACCTATTCCGGGATCCCAGTCGAAACCTGCACCACCTGTCACGACCGTGGCAAACGCATTGGCGTGTCGTTTCAAGGATTGATGGAAACACCCTACGAGTCTCCATTCTCCGCCGACGGCAGCGGACAACCGAAATTGCACTCCAAACACTACATCGCGATGGAGCAGGACGTTCACTATCAAAAGGGGATGACTTGCCAGGACTGCCACACGTCAATCGATGTGCACGGGGACGGCTTCCTCGCCGCCGCCAATCTCGGTGCGGTGCAGATCGAATGCAGCGATTGCCACGGAACTCCGGACGCCTACCCGTGGGATTTGCCGCTCGGGTTCATGGACGAGTTCGAGGAAGAATCCGCAACGGGCGAACCGCGTGGGTTGACAACACGGCTCGAGTCTCACACTTCGCAGGGCACTATTTATCCGCCCGGCGATGGTTATCTGTTGACCGCGCGTGGCAATCCTTACGGGAACGTCGTCCGCGACGGTGAAGACATCATCGTGCACACCGCCAACGGCAAAGACCTGCGAACACCAACGCTGAAGAAGATCAAAGACACAGGCAAACTCAGCCAGAACGGGCTCGTGGCGATGAGCGGTATCGCGAGTCACCTGCAGGAGATGGAATGCTACAGTTGCCACGCCTCGTGGACGCCCCAATGCTACGGGTGCCACGTCAAAATTGACTTCAGTCAAAAAGACAAATGCCCCGAATGCAACGAATCGAAAGCAAACTTCGATTGGGTCGCCGCGGGACGTCGGCATATGGAACCGGAACACCGCACCGACCGTGGCGAGTCGGACTACAAAGACCTGATGATCCCGGGAAAAATCACCGAACAACGCAGCTACCTGAGATGGGAACAACCGATGCTCGGCGTCAACGGTGAAGGCCGGGTCACACCGCTGGCACCCGGATGTCAACCGAGCGTCACGATTCTCGGTGCCGATGGCGAACCGATTCTAACGAACCACATTTTCAAAACCCCCGAGGGCACCGAAGGCGGCGGCAAAGACGGCCAACTCGCGATCGACATGTCGCCGACGCAGCCTCACACAATGACCAAGAACGCACGGAGTTGTGAATCGTGCCACACGTCCGAGAAGGCTCTCGGTTTCGGAATCGACGGCGGTCGCCCGACACGTCCCCCCGACCAACGCGTGACCGTTGACCTCGAAACCATCGACGGTGAAATCCTACCGCAGCGGACCACGCCGCAGATGGAACCGATCGAGCACCTGGCAGCCGATTGGTCACGGATCGTTGACGAAGAGGGCAATCAACTGCAAACGATCGGCCACCATTTTAAGCTGTCGCGTCCCCTGAACAATGAAGAGCGAGCGAGGATGAGTCGCCACGGTGCGTGCTTGTCTTGTCACCAAGAAATACCGACACAATCACTCGCGGTCAGTTTGCTGCATCACGTCGCACAGTACACCGGGCAAATGCCCGTCACGGCCGACCAACATAATTCTTTGGTTCATAAGATCGTTCTGATGAGCGCGTGGACCCAAGCGATCGCAATCATCGGCATCCCACTACTCTGCGCCGCGACCGCCCTTTGGTTCCGACGGCGACGAACCGCCTAGTGATGCGTCAAAGACTCGTTTTCGGGTAGTGAAACTCGCCAACGGTTTGTCGATTTATTCAAGAGTCAACCTGTTTTCGTTTAACCGGCAGCCGTAGGCGACGTGAAGTGGCAAGTAGGTCGCCTTTGGCGCCCGTTAAACAAATAAATCAACAGCCCGTTGGCGACTTTCGCTACGGCCTTGAACCCTCATTCTTGATCGTGACGCACTACTTGAGCATTTTGAACAACGAGCATGGGACGTAGGGCCCTTTCCCAATCTCGTTCCCGTCCCCGCTCAGGCTATCTCCGCGGGAGAACAGCACCGATGAGACGACGCGATGCCAGCCCAAGGCGTTGCATTGGGGCGGGCTAAGATGGGGCCGGCTAAGATAATGTGTGTACCGATATCACATTGTCGGCACCCGACACGACGTCACTTCCGCTGACAACGACCATTGTGTCGCCAACGGCAATGATGGAGTGACCGTCTTCGTTTTGGCCGCGTGCCCACTGTGTCACCTGTTCGATCAGATGATCCGTGTCTTCGATGTTTTCGCAGTAGATCGGTTCAATCCCCCAGAACAAATTCATCCGGCGGACCGATTCCAGGTGATCGCTGACTGCAACCGTTGGGATCAACGATCTCGTATTACTTTTCACCCAAGCGGTGCCGCCGCTGTGGGTCGCGATCGCGATCAGTTTGCTGCCGATTGCTTCGGCGACATCCATTCCCGCGCGGGTGATTGCTTGGGTGGTTCGATGCGATTCGTCGATGCAACCATTGGGCAACTGCAATGTGTCGAGTAATCGCTCTTCAGTCTTCCGCATGATGCGGTTCATCGTGGCGACGCTCTCGCGAGGGAAGTCACCGATCGCGGTCTCACCACTGAGCATGCATGCGTCGGTTCCGTCCATGACCGCATTGGCCACGTCGGACGCTTCGGCTCGCGTCGGGCGGGTGCTGTGGTGCATCGATTCGAGCATTTGGGTAGCGACGATCACCGGTTTCATCAGTCGTTTGCACGTCGCAATGATTCGCTTTTGTGCGACCGGCGTTTCGGCGACATCGATCTCCACACCGAGATCCCCGCGGGCGACCATGATCCCGTCGGCTTCCTCGACAATTCGATCGAGGTTGTGCAGGGCTTCGGGTTTTTCAATCTTGGCGATCACCAAAGCGTGGCATTCATAGCTATTGAGCAGGTCTTTCAAACTACGGACGTCTTCGTGAGTGCGGACAAACGAGAGACTGATGAAATCAATCTCGTTTTTGGCCGCCCAGATCGCCGTTTCAATGTCCGACGGCAACATTGCCGCGACGGACAGTTTGACTCCGGGAAGGTTGATCCCCTGACGACTGCGGATTTCACCGGCGGCCACCACAACACATTCGGCCCGAGACGAGGTGACCTTTTGCACCTGCAGCGAAACCGTTCCGTCGGCCAACATCACCCGGTCGCCCGGTTCGAGTTCGTCGATCAGCCGCGGATAGGTGCTGGTCAGTTCGCCCTCGTTGACGACATCGGTGCCGCGGACGAAAGCAAACTTCGCCCCGAGTTGACAATACAACGGTTCGACGGGAAGAGCGCCCAGACGAATCTTCGGGCCGGCCAAATCCATCAAGACGCCGACAGGAAACCCGGTCCGCGTGGACGCCTCGCGGATGTTCGCGAGCTTTTCGGCGTGCTGCTCGATCGTGCCGTGGGCGCTGTTGATTCGAAAGACATCGACACCTTCCTCAATCAGAGCGGAGAGTTGCTCGACACTGTCACACGCCGGGCCAACGGTGGCAACAATTTTAGTGCGGGCTTCGTTCAATCGAGGACGTGGCATAAAACAAGACTCTTGGGGAAATAAAGTTCCGACGATCGGCAACTTGTCGTGACCTTCGAAATGAGCAATGTAGCGGATGCCCCTTCGCTTGCTAAGCAACTGAGGAAACACTCTCGATGGCGACTCATCAAACGTCGACAACGCCCCCCGCCGCAATGGTCAGCGGCGGTTCATCTGGCCTTGGGCTAACGATTGCGCAAACACTGCTCGCACAAGGCTATTCCGTGTCGATCCTTGGACGGGACGCGGGACGTTTGGATGCCGCGCATGAAAAACTCGTTAAGACGGGCGCCGCCCCACAGCGCGTGATCACAGTGACCGCCGATGCAACGTCTTCCCAAGACACGCTCAAGGCGGTGGAGTTGCACCTGGAGTCGTTCGATCGTCTCGACGCACTCGTCAACGTGGTCGGCCAGAGTGATCGTGGACGAATCGAAGACCTTGACGCACAGAAGCTCCGCGAACTGTTCGATGCCAACGTGATCAGCGCTCTGCAGTGCAGCCAAGCATGCCTGCCCGCCCTGCGTCAAACGCGCGGAGCGATCGTCAACATCGGTTCGCTCGCCTCTCGTGTCGCTCCGCGGTTCCTCGGCGGTTACGTGATCGTCAAACACGCGTTGGCCGGCATGACGCGGCAGATGCGGATGGAATGCGAAGCCGACGGTGTCCATGTCGGCCTAGTTTGCCCGGGCCCGATCGCAGGAAAACACGCACCAAACCGATACGGCGTCGATGAGGAATCCAACGTCCCCGCCGACGCCGCCGCACCGGGTGGCGGTGCCAAACTGCAGCTTCTCGACCCGGTCGATGTCGCCCAAGCGGTCATCCGCTGCATCGTGAAACGTGAGATCGAAATCATCATGCCGCCGAAGACGCGATTGCTGATGGGCATCAACGCCGTATCACCCAAGCTGGCCGATTGGATCTTGAGCAAGAAGTCGTCGAAGTAAATTCTCGCAAAGAAGTTGATCGCGCGGTGTCCGATCCGGCCCACGATTTTGCATGGAAGGGGTAGCATGAAAATTACCCGACCGAGTCGTTACTCGGATGTCTCTTCTCGGACATCTTTCTCCGACGCGAAATCGGCTGATTCCAATCGATCCCATTTAAAAACGACGAGGCCATTGCGATGCGATTCTTCAAGACCTTTCTTCCGGTTACCGGCCTGATCCTCACCGCGGTGCTGAGCCTTTCGGCCGGTACCGTTTCGGCTCAAGACAAGGAAACGGCCAATAGCGAAAAAACGGTGACGTGGACCGAAGAGTCGCTGCAACAGAGCTACATAAACTTCCTGAAACAGGAAGGTTACTCGCCCCGCGTTGATGAGGACGGTGACGTCGCCTTCAAATTCGAAGGGCGCACCTACTACCTGCTGGTCTCCGCCGAAGATCCCAACTTGATGCGTTTGGCGTATCCCAATTTTTGGTCGATCGAAAATGAAGAAGAACGTCTCCGCGCCCAAGTCGCCGCGTTGAAGGCGACCAAGGACACGAAGGTGGCCAAGGTCTTCCTCACCGAGAAAAACACATGGGGAATCGTCAGTCTCTTCTTGGCCGACCCGGAAGCGTTCCACCCCGTATTCCCACGCTGCTTGTCAGCCCTGCGGCTGAGCGTCAACACGTTCGCCGACACGATGCGTGGGAACTAAACGCATTTTCCTTTAAAACGTCCCCCGCTCCCGAGTCTGGACTCGCCAGAGTTCAGACAGCTCACCACGACAATGCGTTACCCGAGTTCAGAATTCTTCCGAAGTCTGGCGACATCGGCGACGGGGGATTCGCAAGCTATCGTTCCAAATGAGCGAGCACCAAGGCGATGTCCGCCGGAGTGATCCCGCTGATCCGTTTCGCTTGAGCGAGGTTCAGCGGTCGAACTTTCATCAGCTTCTCGCGGGCTTCGTTTCGCAGCGGCGTGATCCGGTCATAGTCGAACGAGACCGGGATCCGTTTCTCGCTCATCCGCATTTGCTTGTCGACTTCCATTTGTTGCCGTTCGATGTAGCCGGCGTATTTGATGTCGATGCAACACTGCTCGGCGGCTTCCGGTTCGATCGCTCGCAGTTGTGGAACCCGTTCGCAGATCACATCCCACGTCACCTCGGGGCGCCGCAGATAGACGTCCGCGGGCACTTGTTCGACACGTGCCGATGAAAGCGTCTCGCGTCCGATCCGAATCTGTTCGAGTTTCTTTTCGAAACGTTCACGTCGCTCCGCGGAGATCAACCCGAGTTCATCCGCGGCCGGTGTCAGACGCCGATCCGCGTTGTCTTGACGCAGCAACAACCGGTATTCGGCTCGGCTGGTAAACATCCGATACGGCTCATCGGTTCCCGCCGTTACCAGATCGTCGACGAGCACGCCGAGATACGCGTCCTGGCGAGACGGCACCCAAGTCGACTGCCCGGCGACCTTGCGTGCGGCGTTGAAACCAGCAATCAAACCTTGCCCGGCAGCCTCTTCGTAGCCAGTCGTTCCGTTGATCTGGCCAGCCAGAAACAAACCACTGACACTTTTTGATTCCAGGTGCGGCCACAACTGTGTAGGGGGACAGTAATCGTATTCGACCGCGTAGCCATAACGCATGATTGACGCCTTCTCGAGCCCCGGGATCAACCGGAACATCGCGTCCTGAACGTCGCGCGGCAAACTCGTGGAGATTCCGTTGACGTAAACCTCGTGAGTTTGGCGTCCTTCGGGTTCGAGAAACAACTGGTGGCTGGACTTATCCGCAAAACGCACCACCTTGTCCTCGATCGACGGGCAGTAGCGTGGCCCTCGCGAATCGATCTGGCCGGTGTACATCGGCGCTCGAGACAGATTATTTCGAATCAACTCATGAACATCGTCGTTGGTGTGTGCGATGTGGCAGGGCAACTGTTCGATCTTGAGTTTGCCGGTGAGGTAACTGAACGGCTGCGGGTCGTCGTCGCCGGGTTGTTCTTCGACGCGTGAAT
>NZ_ANOH01000198.1 GCF_000346505.1 Aporhodopirellula sallentina SM41 | reverse complement strand
GACCAGCAAGCCGAGCGGTCGCGAATTTGCCACCGCGGAATGTTCATCATGAACAACAAGATGAGATTCCGGGATACTCTCGATGGGCTTTCGAATACGATCATGTGCGGAGAGCTCGCTACGGACCTCGGCGACTCGGATAACCGTACGTCGATGCCGCAGAACGACTCGATTAATGACAAGGCTGGACATGGTCGCAAAGAATGCCGTCTCAATCCTAGGTACATGGATCAATTCCATGACCCAGAGCGGCCACAATTTTGGCAAGCCGGTGCGAACGTCAGCACGCTGCTAGGCCGTGGTTATCGTTGGCACGACGCGATGCACTTCTTCACACAGGTTCACACGATTCTGCCACCTAACTCCGGCATTTGCACAGGTGGCAGAACCAGCAATGATTCGATGGTCACGGTATCTAGCCGTCACCAAGGCGGTGCTCACGTGTTGATGGGCGACGGTGCCGTCAAATTCGTAACTGATTCGATCGAAGCCGGTAACAGCAACGACCGAATGGTATCCTACCACACGAGCACGCCTGCCCCCGGTTCGCAGAGTCCGTACGGATTGTGGGGATCACTCGGAACACGCGCCAACAAAGAAGTGATTAGCGAAGAATTCTAAACGAGGATTACTGACCATCCCGACTCAAACAACCTCCCGGCCACCGATACGATGGCCGGGAGCGAGTCACCCCACAATCCCAAAACTAACACGAGCCCAAAACGGAAAAGGAGACTACATGTTATCGAGAACGGTGCTCTGCACCTTAGTGTTCAGCGTCGCCATCGGATGCTCTTCATCGGAACCGACATCCGTCGCCGACGGCCTCAGCCAAGAACAGATCGACGACTACAACGCGTTGGTGGAAGAAGAAGCGAGACGTGCCGCTGATGCAGGAGATATCGGAAAAGGCGAATAGCCCACCCCCACCCATCCGACGAACATCAGGCTGTTGTGATTTCCACGTCAGCCTTTTTTCGTATCGAACTTTCCTTCCTCGCCATCTGCGTAAACAGCCGCGACTCAATCCAATCACCGCGAAAGCCGCTGTTAGGTTTCAACACAATACCTTTCTGAGTCTTCACCATGAGCCTTAAACGATTTGCTTTTCTATCCGCCTGCTTTCTCACCGGCAGCGTTTGCCCCGCACACGAACCCGACATCGCGTCAATCCAAACTCCCAACATTCAACGCGTCGAGACCAATGGCTTCGAGGCGATGGCGAGTCGCGGGTACACCCCGCTGTTTAACGGCGACGATCTTTCAGGTTGGTGGAACCCGTATCCGCACGGAGAAGCAAAAGTTGTCGATGGTGAAATTCACCTCACCGCCGATAAAAAGTTCTTCCTCGTTACCGAAAAAAATACTCCAACTTTCGGGTCAGCGTCGAAATCCATCTTCCGGAAGGCCCAGCCAATTCGGGAGTGATGTTTCGATGCCACGTTGATCACGACGCTCAGAAAAAGGTCTTTGGATATCAAGCCGAATGCGATGGCTCGGAACGACGGTGGTCGGGCGGATTATTTGACGAAGCGCGTCGTGGTTGGATCTGGCCGAGCACCCAAGGACGTTCGCGAGAACAATTCCTTCGACATGAAGAGCAATCCAAGGCGGCATTCGCGGAACCACGCATCGCCAACGCCCTCAATCGCAACGGATGGAATCAATTCGTCGTCACTTGCGTCGATGATGTGATCACGATCGAAGTCAACGGCATTCAAACCGTACGCTTTCGCGACCCAACCGACTCTCGAGGGTACATCGCGATCCAACACCATGGCGAGAAAGGCCAAACCTACCGTTTCCGCAACCTGTTCATCAAAGAATTGCCGATTGTTCCCGCGGAAGACCACGCGACGATCACCGTTCAAGAGCCCGTTTCGATTCAGCGAATCAACGACAAGGTGACACTTATCGATTTTGGGAAGGTCGCCTTTGGTAATATCACCATGCCCGTCCCCAGTGGCCGCGGAACCGCCAATGTGCATTTCGGTGAAAAAATGCTCGATGGTCGAATCGACAGAAACCCTCCGGGCACGGTGCGATATGGAATGACCCAGGTTCGTCGCGGTCAACAACTCGGAACCGCCATCGTGCCCACCCCGGTGGACGCGCGCAACATCGTCCAGTCCGGCGTGATTTACGCCAACCCTCCAGCCGTCCTCACGCCGCGATCGTGGAAATCGGTGATGCCGTTCCGGTGGGTGGAAATTGAGAATCTCGATGCCGACTATCCGTTCGAATGGATTCGCCGCCGCGCCGCCTACTCATCCACGTGGAATGATGACGCGAGTGATTTCGAATGCTCTGACGAAACACTCAACCGGATCTGGGAACTTTGCAAATACAGCATCAAAGCAACCTCGTTTGCGGGCGTTTATGTTGACGGTGACCGCGAGCGTATCCCGTATGAGGCAGACGCTTATCTGAACCAAATCAGCCACTACACCACCGACGACAACGTGATGATGGCAGCTCGAACGTTCGACTGGCTGATGGAAAACGGAACTTGGCCGACCGAGTGGGCTCCTCACATGGTCTTCATGGCGTACGCGGAGTGGATGTACTCCGGTGACGATGAATGGTTGGCTCATCGCTACGAATCATTGAAATCAAAAACGCTGCTTCACCGCAGTGCCGATGACGGTCTCGTGCGTAGCGCGGAGATGGACCGCAATCGCCACGACATTGTGGACTGGCCAAAGAAAGAACGCGATGGTTTCGTGTTTACCGAAATCAACACGGTCGTCAACGCATTTCACATCGCAGCACTGCAGCGTATGGCCACCATGGCAGATGCAATCGGAAAGGACGACGACGCCGCAAAATTCAACGCGCGCATTGAATTGGCGACATCATCCTTTCACGAAAAACTATTTAACCAATCCACCGGACTCTACCGGGATGGAATCGGAACCGATCACAGCAGCATCCATGCAAACTTCTTCCCTTTGGCGTTCGGTTTGATTCCTGAAGAGAATATTGCCGGAGTGGTCGATTGGTTAGACGACCAGGACATGCGTTGCAGCGTTTACGCGGCGCAGTACTTCATGGAAAGTTTATTCAATCACGGCGGCGAACAGAAAGCCATCGCGTTGATGACCGCCGACGGCGATCGCAGTTGGAAACACATGGTCGACAGCGGGACGACGATCACGTGGGAAGCCTGGGACATGAAGTACAAACCCAATCAAGACTGGAACCATGCCTGGGGCGCTGCTCCCGCAAATCTATTGCCACGATTCGTGTTGGGCGTGGAAGCGTCATCGCCAGGTTGGAAAACGGCAAACATCCGGCCATGCCCCGGCGATTTGACCTATGCCCGCGGAAAAGTACCAACCCCCAAAGGTCCGATTTCCATTGAATGGGAAAGCCAGCCTTCATTTACTTTGTCGCTGACGCTGCCCGATGATCTCGAGGCAACTCTCGAACTGCCCGCGACCGATGGCGACGCGGAGGTAACCGTCAACGGACAAAGTGTCGACGCCAACAAAGTCGACTCGCGTTGGATCCTCAACGCTCCGGTGAAGGGTCACGTGATCGTCAAGGTGAATTCGCTTCCGTAGCATTCGCTCCGCAAGCCGAGCGGATGAATTCGAAAGCCTCCGTCAGAATTTGCGAGCCGTCTAAGACGGCAGTTGCAACCCGTCGGGGAGAATCCCCTTCGCGACCTCATCGTCCCACTGATCCATCAGCGGCCAATCTTCCGCGAGTGTTCCGAAGTCGGCCATGTGCAGATAGCCTTCCACTCGCTTGATTACTTTGTCGAGCATTTCGTTGTCTTTGGCAAAGATCGGCCCATGGCTCGGGGCCAACCACTTCACGTCGCTGTCGCGGATCCGGGTCAACGATTTGATGAACGCCTTGATGTCGCTGCCGTGGTGGGCGTCGATCGCACCGATGCACCCGTCCCGATAGACGTTATCGCCTGACAACAAGACATCACCGAGTCGAAACGCCAACTGACTGTCGGTGTGCCCCGGCGTGTGCCAGACCTCCAGTTCCAAATTCCCGACCGGGATGATGTCCCCGTCGTCGACTTGGTTTTCAATCTCGACCGGTGGCATCGCGAGCCGCAGGTCTTGAGCCTCAATCAACGCCAGCGTCTTGAGCGTGTCGCCGGTTTGCAGCGGCTCGACCGCATTGGGATGCGCGGTGACGGTGGTTTTCAACGCCTGCTTGGCTTTTGCCAAACCCTGGATGTGATCCACGTCCGCGTGAGTCGCGATCAGCGCCTTGCACCGCGAAAGCGGAAAATCGAGATCTCGAATGACTTGAATGTAGTCGTCGACGGTTTCCTCGTACCCGATGTCGACCAGAACCCATTCGTCCTGGTCATAGATCAAGTAGAGATTGCACCCGAGAACTTCACCGGCCTGAAAGTTCAGTTCGATGATACCGGGAAAAAGGGGTTTGCGAGGAATCATATAGAAAAGACTACTGAGTGGGACGAGAATCGATTGAGCGTCGGTAGTGTAGATCGTTTGTCTACTTTTTGTAGCCGTGTGGGCCGTCCGAAACGGATCAACTCACACGGCCCGCCCAACGCATCCCAATCGCGGAGACGAAAACAACCGCGATTTCTCTATCCCGAACGTGTCGGATCCCACCGACGTGCGGCGTGCCAACACGTTTTGCCACGTGCGAGGCTAGCACTGCCAGCGGACCTGACACTGCCAGCCGGTTTGGCACTACCAGATGTATTCCGCACCGATCGTGAAACCTTGCAGGACGACCGAGTCAAAGCTAACCGACGGGGCGGTTGTGACTTCGTTGCCAGCCGACACCGTGGTCAAGGCGTCCTGTACGTAGGAGGCCGAAGGAACGGTGTTGAGGATGTCGTCCATCGCGATCAAGTGGTGAGCCACTCGCATCGACCAGGAGTGCGAGAATCGATACACGATTTTCGTTTCGACTTCCGCCATGAAGGTTTCCAACCGGTCACGGTCGCTGACGCTGACGACTCCTGCCGTCGCACCGGGACCAGCCGAGTTGGCGTTGATGTAGGTCGAACGCTCCCAGTCGTTTTGCCCCCATCCGCCTTTCATGCCGAATCCGAGTTGCACGCCGGGCACCATGTTCCACCAGAGGTCGTAGCCGATCTGGCCGACGAACAGGTTGTTCTTGGTGTTGGTCGCCGAGTTGTAGAAGCGAAGCTCATCGTTACCTACCCCACCTTCGGTACCGGCAATCACGTTGCCCGCTCCGTCGGTCAGCGTTCCGACCGCGTCGAATCCGAATCCGTTGTCCAGTCGCAGATAGCGAAGCCCCACCAACCAAGATCCTTGGAAGCGGCAGCCAGGCCCAACCGTACGACGGCGATAGTTCAGTTCGCCACTGTGGAAGACCGAGTCAACCGAAACCGAATGAGTCAACGAACGATCGGGGTCGTCAAAACCGCCGGCCGGTGTCACGCCGAAGTCCGAGATGTAGGAATAAAGGTCAGGGGCAACCGTATTGGATGCCGACGCCTGCACATTGTTGTCCCATTCATGTCCCCCGACATAAACCATTTCCAAGTTTCCACCGACTCCCATAATCATTGCTGCCGACACTCGCACACCCGCTTCGAGGTCGTCCGCTTTGGCATCGCCGAGGCTGATCACTGGTGTACCGTCCACGCCGAGCGTGCTGATCACCATGTTGCCTTGGCTGAAGTTATGCCCCAAGAACATCGCTTCGACAGACAGGTCGTACCACCGTTGGGCACACTTGCCCGCTTCGCTGTACGGTTGAATCGCGTCACAGAAAGCCGCGAGGTTTCCGCCGATCGTTCCCACCAGCAAGCCAAAGTCGCCTTGCATGCACTTGCCGCTGCACCAATCGCCGAGCATTCCGCCCTTGCCAAGGCAACCGCTCTTGTAGAGGCGTGAGTTGCACACCCCACAACCGTTGCCGTTGCACGAACTGCAGCTCCCCATCAGGGCAGGCAAGATACCGTCAAACCCGCCACCGGATCCGCATCCGCAGCCGGACTCGCAGTATCCCGCGTCGCAGCCCATGCCATCACAAGACGAGCAACCGCAATCGTATCCGTACGAACCGCCACCGTAGACCGGGTAACCGGCTGTTTGCTGATAGCTGATCGGCATGACCTGACCGTAAGGGCTTTGCATGGCCGCTTGATAGGCGGCCGGTCCGATCGGAGCAGGTAAACCAGTGGTGACAGGCATTCCAGGAATCGGTCCCGATGGGAACGAGGCTGGAATTTTCTGAGCCATCGGCGTGTTGCCCATCATCGGACCACCCACACCAGGCGTCATCGCCTGAGGGCCCGTCGGCGGCATCCCCATTCCTGGCATCCCCATTGCGGGGCCGCCCATCATGGGACCGCTGACCGCGGGTTGGCTGGCGTAGTTGATTCCGCCCGTTGCACTTGCACGAGCTGCCGTTGCCCACGCCGAGGGGTTCGCCCCAGGCGGAAGCATGAATCCGCTGGCAGCGTAATCAATGTCGTCTTCCGCCGTCGGCGGTGCCGCTGACAGGATCGTTGGCGAGCCGACGACAACTAGCATCGCAGCAACGTAGCCGGCTGCGACAATCGACCGGAAAACGGCCGCCGAGTTTTTCGTCGGTATCGAGGTGTGTTTTGAGCGAGTGTTCATCCCTGATTCCTGAATCAATGCCTGCCTGAGTACGGGACCAATCGTTGCGATCCGCTGGCGGTTCGGGGACACGGTTGAAAAACTCAAGCGCCGGCGAACCAGCAGCCCGCCATGCTCCCGAGCGATTTCCACCGCATCTCTCGAAATGAAGTCTCTACCGATACCGGCAGAACCACTTCACGCAGAGTTATCGGCAAAACTTACCGCGAACATTCGGTAAATCCCGAACAATCGGTCCAACAGGCCCCGGATAATTGCATTCTTCGACACAATCCGAACCCGATTCGCCGCAACGCGTACAATGAAATGCCCCGGAAATCGCGGTTGCCTGACTTTCCGCCCTTTCCTACTATCCCTTAATGGACCTTCAGAAATTCTTACCCGCTCGCATTCAATTTCCCGCTGGGAAGCTTCCCGCGGCGTGAATCGCCTGCAAAACGGGTCGGCCACTTCACCAACGCAGATACTCTATGTCGCATCGCCTTCGTACCTACGCTCCTCAGTTCGCCGTCGCGACTTTGGGCTTTTTGGTGGCACTTTCGAGCGGAACGCCGCTCTGCCAAGCTCAAGACGCAACGATTCTTCGCGAAGCCATTCCGCCCGGGCAACAGCCCGTCGAACTGATCCCGAGTGAAGGTGCTCGACAAGCCACGGCGCCGCAGACACCCCAACGTAAACCGGCACGTCCGACTCAACTGCCCAAGCCCGCGCCGCAAGACGGCGTCGTCTCCCGCCTGATCGCCCGTTTGATGCCGAGTGAGCACGTCTCCGGTAAAGAACTCAACGACGAATCGAGCGCCCGAGCACTCGACCTGTACATCGAATCATTCGATCCGCTGAAACTGTACTTCTTACAGAGCGACATTGACCAATTCAAACGATACTCCACCGTCGTGGATGATCACGTTCGCGCAGGCAACCTCGACCTCGCTTACTACATCTTTGGCCGCTTTACTCAGCGAGTTGATGAACGCGTTGAGACGATCCGTCAACTGCTGCAAACTGACTTCGACTTCAGCGTCGACGAACAAGTCGTCATTGACCGCGACGCAGCTCAGTACGCACAGAACGTCGACGAGGCAACCGATCGCTGGCGTCGCCAATTGAAACTGTCCTTGCTCGACCTCAAAGATTCCGATGAACCGATCGTGGGTCAAAAAGCACGCGACCAATTGATGCGTCGCTACGACCGCTACGCCAACCGCTGGAAAACCACCAGCAGTGATGACATCTTGGAGATCTTCCTCACTGCGGTCACCAACAGCTACGACCCTCACTCGACCTACATGTCGCCGGCAACGCTGGAAGATTTCACGATCAGCATGAGCCTGAATCTCGACGGGATCGGGGCGTCTCTCGGCGAAAAAGACGGAACCACTCAGGTCAAAGCCATCATTCCCGGCGGTGCCGCCGACCTCCATGGCAAACTCAAACCGGACGACGCAATCGTTTCGGTCGGCCAAGGTGAAGAAGGTGAGATGGTCGACATCGTCGAGATGCCTCTCAAGGATGTCGTCAAACTCATTCGTGGAAAAGCCGGCACGACCGTACGGTTGGGTGTTCGCCCCGGCGGAACCGGAAACATGGAGGTCTACAAGATCGTCCGTGCTCGCGTCGAACTGGAAGATTCCGCCGCACGTGGCGAGATCATCGAGCACCAATTACCCAGCCAAAACTCCACAATGAAGATCGGCTATATCAACCTGCCGAGTTTCTACATGGACATGGAAGGCGCCAAACGCAACGACGCCGATTTCCGCAGCAGCACCCGTGACGTTGCCAAGATCCTCGAAAACTTCAAACGCCAAAACGTCGGCGGTGTGGTGCTCGACCTCAGCCGAAACGGTGGCGGTTCGCTGACCGAAGCGATCAGCCTGACCGGCCTGTTCATCGACCAAGGCCCTGTCGTTCAAGTCAAAGACGCCAACGGATCGGTACAAAAGTACGATGACGATAACCGTGGAACCGTCTGGGACGGCCCACTCGTCGTTCTCACCAGCAAACTCAGCGCGAGTGCGAGCGAGATTTTTGCCGGAGCGATCAAAGATTACCGACGTGGAATCGTCGTCGGCGATCCGCAAACCCATGGTAAAGGCACCGTCCAAACGCTCATGGATATCGGCCAATCGTTGTTCCGTATCAAACGTGCCAACTACGGCGCGTTGAAGGTCACCCTGCAGCAGTTCTACCTGCCCGACGGCGAAAGCACACAGCTCAAAGGCGTCGCGGCGGATATCATCCTGCCGAGCGTGATCAGCAAGATGCCGGTCGCAGAAGGCGATCTCGAATACGCCCTCGAACACGACCGCGTGAATCCTGCCCGTCACAACCTGTACAGCATGGTCCCCATGGATCTGATCAACAGCCTCCGTGTGAACTCGCAACAACGTATCACGCAGGACAAAGAGTTCACCGAACTGCTGCGTCGAATCGAACTCTACGTTCAGCAGAAAGACCAAAAGAGCATCTCGATCAACGAAGAGAAGTTCATGCAACGTCGTGCTGAGATGAAGGCACAGAAGGACGAGGAAGAAGAAGAACTCGAAGCTCAACTCAACAGCGACGAAATCTTCCGAGACACGTACTACAACCAAGAAGTCATGAATATTGCTCATCAATACATCGATGGATTGAGAGCTCAAAACCTGGCACGTGCAAATTGATCAACCCTCGATCAATCCTCTTATTGATCTCCGCCTGCTCGGTGTCCCTTTCCGCACAACTCGTTGCGGAAGAACCACCGACAGCGGAGATCAAAACGTTTTGGGACATCCGGTATAGCCCGTCTCCTGAACTCCAGGAAGGCAAATCAGGGCTCGCCGATCTCTACGTCCCAATCCTCGCCGACGACGTCGTCGGGCGCGGTGACAATGCCGACGATCATGAATCCGACACGGCATCTGTTTCCACAAGCGCGAGTGCTCCACCGGAAGACTCGTTACCGACAGACGAATCGACGGATCAACCAGCAAATGAGCCTGCTGATGACCGACAGGAACCCGCTGCTGGCGCGGCGAACTGCCCGATATCGGTCACTGGCAAACTTCGTCCCGCCGTGGTTCTGGTCCACGGGGGCGGATGGCTCGTAGGCGATAAATGGTCACTCGGTAGCTACAGCCGGCAACTCTCGGAGCTAGGCATTTGCGTGCTGAACATCAATTATCGCCTGGCCCCTTATTCAAAATTCCCGGCGCCGGTCGATGACGTTCGAGAAGCATTGCTCTACCTCGTCGATCATGCCGAGCAACTGAGCATCGACCGCGAACGGATCGGGCTATTCGGATACTCTGCCGGCGGGCATCTTTCTGCCTTGGTCGGCGTCATGTGCGACGAACCCGGCGAAGTGCAGGCAACGTCGAGCGAATGGGAAATCGACGATCCGCGATGGAAACGTCTTCCCAAAGTCGCGGCAGTCTGCGCGGGCGGTCCTCCCTGTGACCTGCGCGAAGTCCCGATCGATAGCGAAGCGTTGTCATTCTTCCTGCGTGGGTCGCGACGAAAATACCCGGACGCTTACGTCGCCGCATCGCCCACCGCTCATGCGTCGCCCGGCGATCCGCCGACCCAGTTGATTCATGGCGAAAAGGACATGATCGTTCCGATCGAAAGCAGCCAGCAGTTTGCCGACGCACTCAAAGACGCAGGCGCCTCGGTCGCACTGACCGTGGTCGAGAACCAAGGGCACTTCATGACCTTCATGCATCCGAGCACCCAAACTCAGGTGCGGGCCTTCTTCGTTGAGCAGTTTCTCAAGCTAGCTCCTTAGACGGCCAGGAAGACGATGAATCTGGTATGCGAGCGCGGGACTGCGACGCTCAAAATTAACAGAAACTGAACGTCCATCGGCTTCACCCCCTCTTCTAGGCCACCCTCGGGCGTGTACATCCACGTGTTTTTGAAGGTATGCCACACCGGATGTGTAGGTTGTGTGAAAGGTTCATGAATGCATCCCGTTAGCACTTCCGCCTCTTGGATGCTTCGCTAGAACACGCTCACCGAAGAGGCGAGCTCGCCAAAAAAACCCGTTTTTTCCGGGACGGTTTCATTTTTCGCAGTGAAAAAATGCACCACGTTTTCGTTGGCTGAATTGCTGCTTCGGATGTCAGCATCCACGACCACAAAACCAGCAAAGGAGCACCTACCCCCTGTTTAGCATCTTTGATGCCAAGAAAAGTCAGACGCCGGGTAGCAGACCGGTAGATCTCTGGCACGTCGGCTTGAGCGAATTTGATTCACTCGGGTCTTTAAAGAAACCAAGAAGAAAGGAGCCGTGACACGCCGCATCTCAAACTCCGCTGCAACGAAGATTGGGAATCAACGCGACATGCCACGAAGCTCACGAACATCACTAAATCTTAACAAGCAAACGGGTCTCTTGCTGAGCCCCGGAAAAATTTTCTGAAGGATTACCACAATGCAAACGCGTATGCGTAAACAGGGTTTCACCCTGATTGAACTATTGGTCGTGATCGCGATCATCGCATTGCTCGCCGCTCTCTTGCTGCCAGCAATCACCAAGGCTCGTGAAGCCGCTCGTCAAGCACAGTGCCAAGCCAACCTTAAGAACATCGGTGTCGGCCTCTTCAAATACAGCGGCCGCACTCCAAACGGAGCTTACAGCTCGGGTGCTTCCGACTTTCGTCGCGACGGCTGCATGGACACCTACGGCTGGGTTGCTGACATCGTCAACGTTGGCGACGGCAACATGAACGAGTCGCTCGACCCTTCGAACCCACTCAAGGGCTCGGAAAAAATCAATGACTTGTACGGTGCCGACACCACCGACGCAAAGGACGGCGCTCCTTCTTCGCGTCTGCAAGCCGGCCAATGTGGCAAGTCGACTTTCAACAGCATCACCGGTAGCGGTTCTTCAGGATCGACCTTCGCAACGACCGACGAGTTAACTGAAGAACGTGCGGAATTGATCTCACGGTACTTCTTCACCAACGGATACAACACCAACTACGCTGCTAGCTGGCACATGGTCCGTGGAATGATGAAAACCGAGAACGGCGCGGCAGGTCTTTTGACCTCGCAATTTGGCGGTTTCAAAGGTCTCGGCGGAACAACCGGCCCACTCAGCGCCAACGTGATGGATCGTAGCCGCGTCAGCAGCAGCAACGTCGGCATGATCGGCTGTGCAGCCCCTGGTGACATCGATGAAGCAATCTTGGCAGTATCGATCGCTCACGGCCCTGGCGTCAGCCGAACAGCATTCGCTACAGCTAACGGTGCAGACGACACGGTCACCTACATCAACGCTGGGGACCTTCTCACCGAAGCGTTCAACGATGGACCTGCATTCGTTGCCGATGCAACAGCAGCCGCTGCCGACATCGACTTGATTGGTAAGGGAGTTCCATTGAAGGCTCAATTGCTCTGCGAGCGTGGCAACCCCACCACCGCCGCATGCGATGCCCCAACCGGTACCGCAGGAAACAACCTTTACCTGCAAGACACCCGTGACTGGTTCGCCATTCACCAAGGTTCGTGCAACATCCTGATGGCGGACGGCAGCGTTAAGGTCTTCTACGACCAAAACGGCGACGGCTTCCTCAACCCAGGCTTTGCCTTGAACCCAGACGACATCCGCGTCGATGCAGTTGGTTACGCCGACGACACTTTGGAAATGGCTCGCGACGACTTCTTCGCAGGCATCTTCTTGAACGACTTGTACCTCAAAGGTTCGTTTGAATAGGCGACACGAATCTTGGTCACATTGAAATGGCCAATGTTCTGTGAATTGTCCTCCGTGGCCCTCCTTGGGCTGCGGAGGATTTCTGATTAAACCACGCCGTGCGATCATAAGCGATCATGAAATCTCACTTTGTCAAATTCATCGCCCTTCCTATCTCGGCGATCCTGCTTATCACCGTTGCCGGGGCATTCTCGCTGACAGTGCAGTACAAACCATACGGGGTTCCTGACCACCGCCGGGAAGAATACGACGAAAAACTGTCACTCATCGCACAACAGCAAAAAGCACTCAGTGGAGAGATCCCCACCGAAGAGCTCCCGATCGCAGTCGTGGAAGAATCCACCTATGATTTTGGGATGATTGACCCGCACACGACGACGAGCCATTCATTCAACGTTCGCAACGACGGCCAGGGTCCACTCAGCCTCAAAGTCGCGGGAACCAGTTGCAAATGCACCGTCGGCAAGCTCGAGCATGAACTGCTAATGCCTGGCGCGACCACGACCGTCACGATGGAATGGAATACCGGATACCAAGCGGACGAATACGAGCAGACCGCGACGATCGTGACCAACGATCCGCTCCACAAAGAAATCAAGTTGTCTGTCAAAGGAGTCGTTCGCGCAGAATTGATCGCACCAAAATCAGTCGAACTGATCGCTCAACAACTCGGCGAAATGGCTACTGGCGAAATCATCCTATTCAGTCAACTGTGGGACGACTTTACCATCATGAGTATCACGACGGATGAAGACGACACGACGTTGAACTGGGAAACGTCTCCGATCGATAACGATGATGTGGAGCTGGCCGACAAAGAATCGAAGTCGGCTGTTCGGGTTACGTTGGCGATGCCACGCCATCGCCCTGGAAAATTCCAAGGCAACTTCACGGTAACGATTCGCCCCGGTGACGGATCCGCTGACATCGCACGAGAGATTTCGTACGGCGGAAAAGTCCGCCCGCCCATCTCGTTCATCAGCCCGCTTTTACACCGACACGACGGGTTGCATATCGGCACGCTCACCGCAGGCGAAGAATCGACCTGGCATCTATACGCTCGCGTTCGCGGTGGCGAGGGTCGGCAAATCGAAGTTCTCGATGTGGAACCGAAAGAACTCAAGGCGGAGATCCAACCGAC
The DNA here is from genome assembly GCF_000346505.1 of Aporhodopirellula sallentina SM41. Classification (GTDB taxonomy): domain Bacteria; phylum Planctomycetota; class Planctomycetia; order Pirellulales; family Pirellulaceae; genus Rhodopirellula; species Rhodopirellula sallentina. The sequence continues at coordinate 3,688 of NZ_ANOH01000198.1, read as the reverse complement.
ATCACGTGAGGGCGATTATCGGTTGACGCTGAAGATCGAGAAAGATTGCCCGATGACGATCTTCAACCTGGATCACCAACGTGGCTACGTGCAGGTGGGTGATCCCGAGGACAAACAGTTCTCCAACTGGTTCCCCGTTGTGGGCGCCGTCGTCGAAATAACCGACTGAACGCACCGTGGATCTCACCTCCTTCATCGAACATGCGCGTTGCGAGCAATCTCACTGGTGGTTCACCGCGCGTCGTTTGATTGTCCGTTCTTTAGTCGATGAGATTATCGCTGAATCACGACATCGTGGCCGCATCCTCGAGGTAGGCTGTGGAACCGGTGCAACGGTCGCCAGCCTCGGAGAGCATTACGACTGCGTCGGAGCCGAGATATCACCAGACGCCTTGTCGATCGCTCGCCAAAACTATCCAAACGCTCGTTTCATCGAATATGGCAACGTTGAGGAGCTGGCCAGCGAACTTGCCGCCGCCGACATCGTATTGCTGATGGATGTACTCGAACATATCGAGGATGCTCAGGCGTTTTGGAACGCAATGGTCGCTCCACTTCGTCCCGGCACACGCGTCATCGTCACCGTTCCCGCGGATCCGAAACTATGGAGCCGTCACGATGTGGCGATGTTTCATTTTCGTCGCTACACGGCCGACTCTCTTCGAGCACTTTGGAAAGATCAACCTTTCCGGACGCATCTCCTCTCGGGCATGAATTGGCGTTTGGCTCCCGTCATTCGCGGCCTACGCAAACTTCCCAATCGCAAGGGTGATCGCGACAATCGTCAAACCGATTTATCGATTCCTCCTCGCTGGATAAACACGACGCTTCACCGCTTATTTGCATCGGAAGCCACACCACTCCTGAAGATGCTGCGCGCGAACTCCATCACGCCCAACGCTCATAGCAATGGAGTCAGCCTGGTAGCGGTTTTGGAAAAGACGTCTCACGATGAATGATGTCGCAATCGTGGTACCGTGCTACAACGAAGCCGAACGGCTTGACACTGACGCTTTCGCGATGGCCGTCTCTCAACACTCCGGCCTGCACCTGATCATGGTGAACGACGGCAGTTCTGACGCGACACAAGAACGCGTCGATCAGCTTTCTCGCTGCCCCTCCAAACGCATCACATCGGTGAACTTAAGACAAAACGTTGGAAAGGGAGAGGCAGTCCGACATGGCCTTACCGTCGCGTTGGAGGATGGTCACGAAACCATCGGCTACTGGGATGCAGATTTAGCGACACCACTGTGTGTTCTTCCACGAATGAGGCAACTGCTTGATCACAACGAAGGACTCGATTGGGCGCTTGCATCACGGGTGCGTCTGCTTGGCCACGACATCGATCGCAGCCCGACACGGCACATCACCGGTCGACTGTTTGCGACGTTCGCCTCCTTGGCGATTCAACTACCGGTCTACGACACACAGTGTGGTGCAAAATTATTTCGCGCCGGTGACTGGCTGCGTCATTGCATTGATCGCCCGTTTCAAAATCGATGGGCGTTCGATGTTGAGCTGATTAGCCGCTACCTATGCTGGTGCCGGCAAAACAATCAACCTCCACGCATGCAAGAAATCCCACTGCAGCGTTGGTCCGACGTAGGCGAAAGCCATGTCAAGTTGTTTCCTGCTTGCCAAGCAGTGCTCAGCCTTGCAGGCTTGGCAATCAAACATCGGCGTGGCATGAAAAGAAACGGCATCGTCGCATGAGGAGGAAGAACCACATCAAGCCGAAGAAAGCCTCTCGCACGACAACCGAGAACTCACGCGTTTCGCGAAGCCCAACGCCTCCACGTGCGACGATAAAATGGAACCGCCGCGACAGTTGGTGGGCGTTCTCGGTCATCGTTCTCGTATTCGTGGCTCACTACCCCGCGTTATTTTCTAGCTTTGTTTTCGACGACATCTCGTTTATCGAATTATGGCTACCGCGTTTCGATTCTCTTCTCGCGATTTTCTTTCCGCCGACAGATATCCCGCTGTGGCCTAACGCCTATTATCGTCCTTTGGGAGTCCTGACGCTGAAGCTTGACCATGTTCTTCATGGCAGCCATCCGTTTGGATGGCATCTGTTTAATTTGATGCTGCATGCCGCGATCGCCATCCTGGTGTATCGTCTAACACTTGTTCTTCTAAAAGACTCTCGCCTCAACAGTCGTTCGGTTCCGAACGCCGAAGGCATCGCCTTTGTATCGTCAGCATGGTTTGCGGTTCATCCGATCCACGTCGAATCCGTCAACTGGATAGCTGGACGAAGTGACCCGCTGGCGACAGCGGCCGTACTGATAACGATTCTCGCTTTCTTGCGAATGCAACGTGGCGGCAATTGGATTTGGATCGTTGTCTCGGCAACATCGCTGCTAGCAGGACTACTGACGAAAGAAGTAGCGATCGCGGCGGTGCCGTTATGCCTGCTCTGCCACCTGGCAGTTCTGGTTCGTCGATTTGGATGGTCGGTCGTTCCATTGAAATGGTTCAAGCTAACACGATACCCCCTGTCTTCGGTCGCCGGATACGGGGTTGCCATTGGCGTCTACGCCTCTTTTCGAATCGCCAACCACACGCCGTTGGGGGTAGCGGCCCAAGGCGAGATGGCAACGATCGGAACGTTCACGCGTGTTTGCGGCTACTATGCGATCCAGCTCATCCCCGCAAAGCTCCCGATCATTTACCCGCAACTGCACACACTCCCATCCCTCGCTGCGTCGGTATTGATTCTGTGCTCGTTTGCAACGATCGCGATCTGGTTTACCAGGAGATTCGGGCGTTGGGCTGCATTCTGTTGGCTCGGAGTTTCGTGGTGCATCATCACGCTGGCGCCATCCTTGATGGTTCTTCTACGATCGCTTGATTGCAATCCAGTTTCGGATCGCTATCTCTACTTGCCCTCAGCCGGATTCTGCATCGCCGCAGTTTTCATGCTGGAGACCACTAGCCAACGATATCTCCCTGCAAAAGTGAGAATCAGCATTTCAGTCTTCTTCATAGCCGCCTCGGCGTTGTTCACGCAGTCTTACGGATGGCACTGGCGAGACAACAACAGCCTTTGGACGTACGCAACGACGCGCGATGAACAACACGCCACCGCTTGGCAGCATCGAGCCATCATTGAACTCAAACAAGACAACCTCACGTCTGCATTGGAATACATTCGGATAGCTCACACGCTCGATCCAACCAACGCAAAACGGAGTTGTAACTATTCCGAGATTGCTTGCCGCAACGAACGATATCAGGAAGCCATCGAGGCAGCGAACACGGCGATCTCTATATCTCCTGACTTGGATACAGGATACGTAAAGAAAGGTCTCGCACTGCTGGAAAGCGGCCGCCCCGATCAAGCACGCGAATTATTTCTTACGGCAGTTCGAGTCAACCCGTTGTGCTCCGACGCCTTGGCAAACTTGGCATCGCTCGAACCGGCGGGATCTTTGAAAAGGATTGAGTTGCTACAGCTATCTCTCACAGCAGACCCGCGTAACAAAATGGCACTCAACAACCTCGCAGTGGAACATCACGGCGCCGGTCGACTCCGAATCGCCATCCGATGTCTGCGGGATGCACTCACGATAGACCCGCAATTCCAATTGGCTCGTGATAATCTCGCCGCGATCGAGCGAGCGAGCTCCGAATCATCGAACTGACGATGCCGTTTGGCCAAAACAACTCAGAACCTATCTGT
>NZ_ANOH01000197.1 GCF_000346505.1 Aporhodopirellula sallentina SM41 | reverse complement strand
CACGTTCGCCGAGTGTGCGGAGTTTCTCGATCTTGTGCTCGGGACGACCGATGCCGGTTTCCCGCATCTCCATCAGGCCGAGTTCTTCGCACTGATCGATGCTGATGCGGCGGATGATGTCGATGACCTGCTTGCGCTCTTCCATGCTGCGCGAACGCAGTTGCTGGTGAGCGGCCTTGGCTGCAGCGACGGCTTCGTTGACGTCCGTGAAGACACCGTTGTGTCCGGCACCGGCGGGAACGTTCTGTTGCAGCGGCCCGTTGGAACCGGCCGGCATCGGGCCGACTTCGGAGAGAACCGCCGCAACGACATTGCGGATAATGGATTCGTCGAGTTGCATGATGAGAGGTCAGTGGGTGAAAGGTTTCAGGTGACAGGTAGCGGGCGAGTGGGCGGCGTTCGGTCGGCAACAAAGAATACGTTGCCTGTGCCCTTTACCCCTCCTCGTTTCGACAATAGACCGATTTCTTTTCGACATGAACGCTGTCGATGATTCCGGTGATCACCGCATCGATCGGCAGAGTCTTCGTTTCGGGGGTCAATCGCGCTGAACTGCCTTGGCAAATCAACACCAGGTCTCCTTCGCCGGCCCCGAGGGTGTCCACGGCGATGAACGTCCGACCGGTTGTGATCAACCGTTCGCGACTGTCGGTGTCGAGCCGGTAGGGTTCGACAATCAACAGCTTGTGACCCTTCATCGATTCCACCTTTTGGGTGCTGACAATCGATCCGGTGACGCGTGCTAGGAACATGCTGGGATTGGGGAAGTGGGGAGTTGGTTTGGGTAACGGCGGCGGATTAACTGCCGATTGCTTTTTTCGCTCGTTTCGCGACGATCCATTCTTCGTTCGTGGGGATGACCCAAATTTGAACGTTGCTGGAACCGTCATGCAGGCTGCCTTCGCCGCCTGATTGTTTTGATTCGGAGCGATGGTTTAGGTTTTTGGAGGAATCGATTGCGATGCCGAGGTTGTCGAGATTCGCACAAACGGCTTGCCGCACGACTTCCGAATTCTCGCCGATTCCGCCGGTAAAGACGATCGCGTCGAGACCGCCCATGGCGACGATCATGCCGCCCATGTGCCGTCGGATTTCTTCAACGAAAACCGACAAGGCGAGTTGAGACTTCGCGTCGCCTTCGTCCGCAGCCGCTTCGATGTCCCGAAGGTCACCGCTGCGTTCACTGAGTCCTTTGAGCCCGCCTTCACTAGCGAGTTGTTTCAGCAACGATTCGAGCGATTGGCCCGTTCGTTCGATCAACAACGGCAGTGCGAACGGGTCGAAGTCCCCGACACGGTTGTTCTGTGGAAGACCAGTTTGCGGAGTCATTCCCATCGTGGTCATCACGCTCTTGCCACTCTCGATCGCAGTCAGCGAGCTGCTGCCGCCAAGGTGACAGGAAATGATTTTCGCGTCTTCGCGTCCGAGCAATTCGGCGGCACGTTCAGCGATGAATCGATGACTCGAACCGTGGAATCCCCACTTTTGAACCTGGTAATCCTGACGCCACTGAGAAGGAATCGCGTAAGCGCGACGTGCCTCTGGGATGGTGTCGTGGAATTCGGTTTCAAACGCGGCGACTAACGGAAGGTCTGGGAAACGTTCCCGCAATAGCTTCATTGCGGCGATGTACGGCGGGTTGTGCGCGGGCGCGGCGGCGTTCATTTCCGCCATCGCGTCGAGCACGTCATCGTCAACCAGGAATGTCCCACTCTTGCGTCCGCCGTGAACGGCTTTGAAACCGATCGCGGAAACTTCCGCGGCGTCTTTCAAACACCCGTTTTGCGGATCGGTTAGCTGGTCCAAACACGCTTGCACTGCGACGCCGTGGTCGGGAACCGGCATCTCCGACTCGTTGTGATAATCACCGATCGTGACTTCACATCGACTCGTGGACGCATCGCCGATTCGTTCGACCGCACCGCGTGCGAGCACACGGTCATCGGGTCGCACGTCGGGCGATTGCAGGTCACCGCTGACGTCGAGCAGTTTGTATTTGAAACTGGTGCTACCCAGGTTCGCTACGAGGATGAGCATGGGATTCTTCCTTGAGAAACGAAGGCCGTGATAATCGCTGACTAGCTGAAGTAGGCTCCGAGCAATCCGTCAGCAGGACGTGGGATGATGTGGCTGCTGACGAGTTCGCCGACCTGGGCTGCTGCCGCGGCACCGGCTTCGACGGCTGCGCGAACGCTGCCGACGTCACCACTGACGACGGTCGTGACGAGACCGCCACCGAGGTCGACCCGTTTGACGATTTGAACGTTGGCCGCCTTGGCCATCGCGTCGGTTGCTTCGACGAGGGGAAGCAAACCTTTGGTTTCAATCAATCCGATTGCGTCATTCATTGGAGAAAATTCTTATAAGTGGAGATCTAAGAGATGATGTGTGTTACGAATCGCGTGCGACTATTTTTTGGTGGCAGGCAGCTTCATGATCTTTTCCAAATCCGCGTGCGGACGTGGAATCACCTGAACGCTGACGACTTCGCCGATGCGACCGGCGGCTGCTGCCCCGGCGTCGGTAGCGGCTTTGACGGCGGCGACGTCACCGGTGACGAAGACGGCGGCGAGACCCGCACCGACTTTGTCCCATCCGAGGAACTGCACATTGGCAGCCTTCATCATCGCGTCGGATGCTTCGACCAGGGCGACGAACCCTTTGGTCTCGATCATGCCGAGCGCTTCACTAATTTTTGCCATCGAATTTGGTCCTTCTGAGAGGGTTGGGGAGGTAGAAACAATGAAAGGTCAATCAGTGCCCGCACGCACACGGTTTGGGCATCGGTTGGATGGTTACTTCGGTGGCCGCGTCGAGATTGCACGCGTTGCCTTCGTCCGTATCAATGTGAACTTCGAGTTTGGCGGCTTTGTCTTCGCGGACGAGAACGTCGTCGAAGATCACGCTGCAGTCCTTGCTCTTGATGACTAGCTGCATCATGTCGCCGTTGGAGACGCCATAAAACGCCGCGTCATGATCGTTCATGTGAACGTGTCGTGCCGCGCGGATCACACCTTGGTCGAGTTGCACCGAGCCGGCCGGTCCGACGAGAACGCAGCCTGGTGTGCCTTCGATCTTGCCGCTGTGTCGAACCGGAGCATCGATCCCGAGCGAGATCGAGTCGGTGAATGCGAGTTCGAGTTGGCTGGCCGGACGAGTCGGGCCGAGAACGCGAACGTTGGGCAACATTCGGCGACGCGGTCCAACGACCATTACGGTTTGTTTGGCCGCGTAGAAGCCGTCTTGGTAGAGGTCTTTATCGGGTTCGAGAACGCTGCCGCGTCCGAAGAGAATTTCCACGTGCTCGTCGGTCAGGTGGCAATGACGTGCCGAAATGCTGACGCGGAGATTCGGTTTGCCGTTGACCCAACCGAGTGGTTCACCACCGGGTGCGCCGGAGAGAACCGGAGCCGACGGGCTGGGTTGGGAGGAGCCGCTTTGGGCTTGACGGATCGCGCTGCGGACGAGCGCTTCGATCTGTGCTCGATCGACGGTTGTGCTCATAGGGAGTTGGCCGAATCGGCTGGGTGTGAGGAGCGGGAAAGGGAATGAATGTGCGGTTGGGGACCCGAAGGCTGGCCCTGGGGTGCGGCCGATGATGAAGAATCGGCTGGCGTCTGGGATTGTTTCTCCGCAGACGCGTCAGTGTGCTTTGTCGATGCCAACGTTAGTTCGGTGCCAGTCGGATCGAATATAGATTTCCATGAGTTGTCCAACTCATCGTCGGTTAGTACCTGCCCCACGTCTTCCAACCGGCATATTTGGGACAGACTGACCTTGCCGAACTTGGTGCTGTCGGCGAGCACGATGGTTTGGTCGGCGGCGGCCATCATCGCCTTCTCGCTCTCGACCAACATCATGTCGCTGTTGAAGAAGCCACGTTCGGTGACTCCAGCGACCGAAAGAAACGTTTTGCTGACGTTGATGTCCGCGAGCATCGCGTCGGCCATCGGTCCGATCGTTACCGAGGTCCGTCGCCGAACGCACCCGCCGATCATGATCAGGTCGATCGAATCGCTCGTCGAAAGCAGATGTGCGACCGGTAAAGAATTGGTGACCACTTGGAGCGGACGGTTCACGATCAACCGGGCGAGTTCGTAGACCGTGCTACCACCGTCGAGAAGAATCGTCTCGCCATCATCGATCAGATTGGCGGCGGCACGTCCGATCGCCTGCTTCCGCGCCCAACCGTCATCGCGATGCGACCGGAACGTCGCAATCGTGTCGGTCTCGCCTGTCCAATAAACACCGCCGTGAGTTCGGCGGGTCTGGCCGGCCTCTTCGAGTACTTCGAGGTCGCGGCGCACCGTCGATTCGCTGACGCCGAGAATGGACGTCAGTTCACCCAACGCCGCGAACCCTTGGGTTCGGACGTGGTCTCGCAGTTTCTCGCGTCGCGACTCGGTGGACAAAGGAGTGGATCAGGTGAGCGTGAAAGAATTCTGTCAGGAGGTGAAAGTATTCTTCCATCGCGGGCGTGATGCAAGCACTTAAGTCCGAAAAAGGGGGTGATTGGCGAAAATAGACAGCTTGTCGCACCCGGTTGAAGGGCCGGCGCGAAAGAATTCTCTCTAACCTGTGACAAAATTCACTCAAGAGAGGGCGTTTGGTCGCTTACCGGCGTTCTAAGTCGCGGGTGTTTCCGCTGTCGCCGAGTTGCGTCGGATGCTCTTCCGAAAGAGGGCAAATGAATCGGAAAGACGCGAGAAGAAGCCCTCGCCGCTCGCGTTAGAAATCGCGATCGGTGGCGTGGCGGTTGGATATGCGCCTGGGAAGGTCACGTGCCTGGGAAGATCGCGTGGCCGGGAAGATCGCCTGACAGCGTTGTCCCCTGTTGATTACTCGCAAGTTTCTGTACGCCGAAGTCGTTTTAGCAAGTTGCCGGCGGTCGAGCGAAGGGACCACCTTCGGGGGCGGTCAGAACTTCTTATGGTCGATCTTCCCTGGTGCACTGACGCGACATGGGGCTAATGGCTTGAGATCCCTCCCTGCATAAATACCGACTTATGGGTAACAGCCAGGTCTTTGCCCCGACGGGTGTGCTACCGCTATCGACGGTCCGTTGGGCTATTGCTGCCGGAGACTTGGAAGACCGAGTGCTGGGCGTTTTGGTTCTCGTATCGGAATCGCGGGTCCGAGATCAAACCATCCGTCGCCAACGGCGTGCGGGTCGGCGCTTCCCATGCCAGACGATCCTCCGAATCGACATCGCGGAGATGTTCGAGCAGGATACGCCGGACCTCGAAGATCGATTTCCCTTCCATGTGAATCTTCGTATGCGTTGAGTCGACGATCAGCTCGCTTTTGACGTCTTCCATCTTGGCGCTTTCGTATTCGACCACACCGTCGCCTTGGTAGTTTGGTCCCGCGAGTAATGGTGGGTCTTCCATGATGCCAACGATGTTGTGGTAGACGATCTCCGGCGACGTCTTCGCTTTCAACATGACCGGGAAGATTGGTGAGTCCGGTGCGAGCGAGTCGACCGCATTGGCTTCGGTCAGCAAACGCGTGTCGCGGAAGAACCCGGGGTTCGCTCGCGTCAAACGATTGCTGGTCGAGATTGCCATCTTCGGCAGTTTGATCAGTTTGCCGGCCAACCAACGGGTCGCCGAGTTCGCCAGATCGCTGCCGCGGTGCGGTGTGCCGATCGTGATCACGCGGCTGATGGATTTGTTCGGTCGGAACTCCAACGCACTGACGAGTTTGTTGACGTCCTGAGGGGGGCCACGCAACTTTTCTTTGGGTTGGTCGCTGACGATGTTCCAAAAGTCATCGCCGCTGTCGATCGTTTGCATTCGCGAAATCAATCCACCCATGCTGTGCCCGACGAGGACCATGTTGTCGATCGCACGGTCTTGTCCGGTCGCGTCAAAGGTTTGTCGCATGGCAAACAAATCGCTGCGGAGCTGCGTCGCGCTGAGCCAGAACGGTTGCCCCGACGGATAGAGATAGAACCAGAACTGATAGCGTTGCCGGATCTCAGGAAAACTCCTGAGGTCGTTGAACATGTCCATCCAAGTCAGCGGGCTCGACCACAGTCCGTGCACCATCAGCACGGGGATACGGTTGGGGTCGTACGGTTCGAGCATGTACAGCCCGCGTTTCTGCTGCGCGTCGTCGGGATCGAGGAGTCCTTCGGTCGCGCGGTCGCGTTTGCGGTATTCGGGGCTGTCGAGGAAGTATGCCAGCGGCGTGGTGAGGTCGGTTTCGAGTGGCACCCAATCGTCGCCGAGTTTGATCTGGTTCGCACGCAGCGGGTCAAAGAACTCGAGTACGCAGACGGGCGTTTCATTGGGATCTTCGTTCGCGTAGTACGGCGTGGCGACGTTGTGGCTGGCCAGACGAATGTCCGGACGCGTGTTGTCCGATGACGGAAACAACTCCTGCGATTTGGCGTAGGCTCCGTCTTTTCCGGTCGAACACCGCAGCAGCGCCGTGACGGCATAACTGAGGCCTTCGGGGTAGTACTTCTCGCGGGCGTCTTCCCGGCCACGCGGTTTGCGCACCGCGACCAACGGAACGCCGAGGCCGAATGTGGTGTGTCGATTGCGAAGCGTTTTGATGTCGAAATCGCTCACAAATTCATATCGGTCAAACTCGTCCGGTTTCCAACCGCCACGCATTTCGGTGCGAATAACGAATTTGCGATCCGCCGTTTGGATCGTGTAGGTCTGTCCGGGCCGTAAACGATTTTCGGCACAGAGCACCCGCAGTAGGTCTTCGAGTGATTCGTTGTACAAATCACAGACCGCGCGGAATTGAGGGTCGTATTGGTTGCGAACTTCAGCGAGTTGCGGCCCAAACAGGTATCGATAGCTCGTCGTCAGTGCGATGCCGTAGTGGTTCATCGCATCGCTAGTGTGACCGAGCCGTTCGGCCTTTTTGCCTTCGACGTACGCGAGTTCCGAAACCGCATAGGTCAGTTCGGGGTCGAGGTTTTGCCGATGCAACTCGCGGAGTTGTTTGTTGCAGACGACGCAGTCCTTTTCGTACGTTTCGGTCAATCCGTAACGTCGCAGCGTGTGTTGTGTTCGTTCGCTGATCTCCGGGCCACGCCAACGCAGCAGATGCAAAGTGCTTTCGAGCGCGTTGTCACGGATCGGTCTGTTTTCGAGATAACGAGCCGTGATGCATCCGGATGTTCCGCACAGCAGAGTCGCCATCACCAAACACCAACCGAACATCCGGCGGAAAGAATCCGCCGAAGCAAGGGACGTCGTGCACCGAGAGTGCGTCGCGTCGTTCGGGACAGGGGGCGTGAAACAGAACATGCGAGCGAGACTAGGAAGTTCGCTCGCCCCACGTCAACAAAAGATAGGCAATTTGGAATGCCGCAAGACGGAACGTTTTCGCCGCCGCCGACTGGTAGTGCATCTTGTTAAGGATTCAACAAGATCAGGTGCGAACGGACAATTTGCAACACAGCGCCCACTAAGCTTCGTTGACAAAACCCAAGTGCAACTCGAAATGTCGACATTGCAATTGCTCGGTCTGCTCGTGCGAGAGCTTTCCGAACATGGGGTTTCGAGGGACTTCCTGCATGCCTGCGAATCGTTGATGAGCGGACTTCAGGTCGCTCAATGCCGAATCGACCGGGATGTCGTCTTGGGACCAGAAGTAGTCCTGCAATACCGATGGAAGTTTAAAGCCTGGTTTCGCGGGACCTTTGATGATGCGGCCGCGGACGAGCGGACCGAACAACTTCAGTAATAGCGGGACTTTCGGCGGATCGATGTCGCCGGTTGCCATTCGAAGCGTTCGTCCGAGATGGTCGAGGATTTGTCCGAAGGAATACGAACCCGTTGTAACGACGTCGGTCGCGGCGAGACGCTCGGCTTCCGCCATCGCGTCGTTCAATGTGTCGAAATGCAGTGAGCGATGGTTCATCGTAGGAAGCTAACGTTCGAGCAGGGATGCGGAAGATGTTCGCGAATTCTAAAGCATTCGCATCATTCCTGTGAACAACAGGCAACACGTAGGTTCGTCTTTCCAAGACGGACCCTCCCAGAACAGCCGATGCAAAACGACCAATAAAGCTGTTCGAACTCTAGGCAACTTCGGCTACGTCCCTATTGATCCTACGACGCGCGGCCGAGTTTTTCGCCGTGCCACCACGAGCGTTCGTCTTCGTTGGTGACCTCATCTCCCCCGTTATCAGAATCGTGGTCGTAGCGTGCGGATTTGGCGAACTCGCCGTTGGCGTACTCGTCATCCGCCGTTTCGGTTTCGGTGACCCGGTCTTCCTCGGCGAGCCATTGATTGCGGGTCGCTTGAGCGGCGGCTTCCTCGGCGTCGATACGCCCATCCGCCGGTTCCCGTTCGAACCATGCCCAGCCGATCGAGTTGTCAACGACGCGAGTTTCGGTGATCGGTTCCGGTTCGCGTTCGACGATGACGCGTGTTTCGCGAACGGGTTCCGGTTGGGGGATCTTCTTCGGCGCGATTTTGATTTCCGGCGCGCGTCGGCGTCGGTGTTGTCGATGCAGTTTTTCAAAGCCGAAACGGTATTTCGATTTTGGCGGTTTGGGACGCGTCGGTTGTACGCGGTTTTCCACAACGAGTGACGCGGGTCGGGCGAGCGGCAACGGTGGCGGTGTGACAACGACCGGCAGCGGCTCCGGTGCAGGCATTGGTTCGGGTTCCGGCTCCGGCTCGATGATTTCGGCCATCGGTTCGGGTTCCTCTTCCTCCATCTCCTCTTCGTATTCCGGCTCTTCGTATTCGTAGGATTCTTCCGGCGGAGGCAGGATGCTTGCTCGGCCCGGCGTTCCCTGTGCGGGCATTTGGCGAACTTCGACACCGATTTGGTGGAAGATTTCGACGATGTGATCGTGGCAGGTGAACATCATGACCTGGTGCCCGAGTTCGGCGAACGTTTGCAGGGTTCGGGCGGCGTGTTCGGCGCGTTCCCCGTCAAAGTTCACGAGCACGTCGTCGAGAACCAATGGCAGCATGACACCGCGTCGGGCATAGGCGGCCGCGAGCGAAAGACGCAGTGCGATGAAAACGGCTTCGCCGGTACCACGGCTGAGGACCTCGAGCGGCAACGCCTTTCCGTCGTTGTCGTCAATCTTCAATTGGTTGGTGCCCAGCGGCGTCCAGATGCGAGTGTATTTCCCATCGGTCAATTGGTTCAGGAACGACGACGCTTCACGGAGCGTTTCCGGTTGGCGTTCGCGCTCGAACGTGCCGCAAACGTCTTCGAGCAGGCAGCTCGCTGTCGCAAGGGTTTGCCAACGGCGGGCGAGTTTATCGAGTTTGCGTTCGACGCATCCGAGTTCGAGTCGGGCGGTCATCAAACGGTCATCATCGCCGAGCTGTTTCATGCTGGCGGCGAGTTCACCTTGTGCGGTTTGCATCGATGCGATGCGGGCTTCCGTTTCGGTCATCCGCGTGGTCAACGAGTCCCAACGTCGTTCGAGATCGGACGCTTTCGCGCCTTCGATTTCCCGTTCAACGTCTTCGTATTGTACCGACGTTCCGATCATGGTTCGGATCTGTTTGTCGACCGAATCACGTTCTTCCATCAGTTGGGCGAGCAGCGATTTGCGGTCAACGATTTGGTAGAACTGTTCCGCCGTCGCAACGCCACACTTCGCCCACAGGGCACGCCGTTGTTGTTCGGCACGTTCGATCGTGCTGGCGTGCGAAGCGTGTTGCTTCTTGTACTGTTGGTCTTGCGCCTTGAGGTCGCGACGCTGTTTGATCCAGTGTTGTTGGCGGGCGAGTTCTTCGTGCAGATGGTTGAGTTGGTCGAGCGGGTTACTGCGCGACTTCAGTGCAGTGGAGGCACTGCCCGAGATCGCCGAAGTGCGACGCGAGAACGATTCCGAATCGTCATCTTGATAGCGATCCTGGTCGACGTTTTCGTAGTCGTCCTCGTATCCGTTCGGTCCGAGAGATCGGTATTGGGCCGAATCGCGGTTGCCTTTCGAGCGACGGTTCTTTTCGCGTTTCTTGTTGCGATTGCGATCGGAACTGTCGCGTTGTTCCGGCTCATATTCGTCGTTGTAACCGTGTTCGGCCGCGGAGGTGTTTCCTTCGGAGGCATCGAGGGCTTCGATGTACAACGTCTCGATTCGTTTGGCGATTGTTTGCCGTTCGCGTCGACGTTGTTCCCGTTCATCGCGAAGGTCCTGCAAACGTCGCAGGCTGGCTTGCAATGTTTCGTAGCCGTCGCCGAGCGTGCGGACGCTCTTGGGTGAGAGCGTGTTTGCCAGGCCGAGTCGATCGAGCGTGGCGGTCCATTCGCGGCGGGCTTCTTTCATCCCCTCGGCGGCCTTGGTCGCACGGGCGTAGGACGCCTTGTACGACTGCATGGCGGCTTCGTGCGAGTGATAGACGGGCAAGGATTCTTCGAGTTCGGCGAGCAGGGTTTCGGATTCCCGCAGGCGTGCTTCGAGCGATTCGTTGCTGGTCGGCAGATGCGAGTCGACTTCTTCGCGTTCGGACTCGATCTCGCGAATCTGACGGCGAACGCTTTCGATTTGACGCTCGCAATCTTCGAGATCGTTGACCGTGCTGCGTTGGCCACGCTCGCGGCTGAGGTAGTAAACCAACAACGCCATCGCCCCGAACATGATGCATAGCATCCCCTGCGTTGGGTTCGGGCGAGCGACGAACGTCGTGATTTGGAAAACATTGAACAGCCCGTAGAGGACCAACATTCCGCCGACGACAAACGGCAGTCCGAGCAGGAACAACCGGTCCATCGGCAGCGCTTCATCGGTCGTCAGTTCGATCGATTCGCTCTCGAGGTCGCGATAGTGCCGCGTTAGTTTTTCGAGGTGTTGGCCGAGTTGGATGCGATGCCGCAGCGACGAGATGTTGTCGTTCTCGCGCCGGATGGCTTGTTGCAGGTCGCTGGCATGGGCCCGGTTGAGAACGTCTTGCAGTTTCTCGCCGAGTTTTTCGGCGCGAGCCTTGTGCGTTTTGCCCTCGGTGCGAGCCTGTTTGAGCAGGAAGCTTTGTTCTTTGACGTTCTTGGCGGGGCCCGACAACGCCGCGAGAGTGCTGCGGGACAGGTCCGGCAGCGAGCCGGTGTCACCCTCGGCGATTTGCATGCGTTCATGTTCGTCGATGCCGAGCCGGTCGGCGTCCGCTTCGACTTGCTTGCGAGCTTTTTCGATCTGCGTGTCGATGCGATCGATTTGTTCTTCGAGGGCTTCGACCCAAGTCGCCTGTTGGGTAGCGGCTTCGATGCGGCCTTGCAGATCGAATAGCCGTTTGTTGACCGGCAGTTGTTCGGCTTTGTCGCGTAGTGAGCGACGGCGGTTTCGAATCTCTTCGATCTTGGCTTTGCGTTCTTCGATCAGCGCGTCGATCTGGACGAGTTGCGATGGCGCATCGTCGGGCAGGTGGGCTTCGCCCTCGATGGCTTCGATTTCCGCGGTGAGCTGGGCCCGCTTCTGCCACGGTTCGTGAACGCTGGTGGCGATCTCGACGCAGCGTGCTTCGCGTTCCCAAGCGACCATGCGTCCGCGCAGCGATTCGATCTCTTGGCTTTGCGTCCGGCGCTGTGTCGCCATTTCACTCCACCGGCGAGTTTGACCGGTGAGCCGTTGGATTTCATCGCGGAGCTTTTCACGCCGCGTCAACAGCCCGGCGAGGTGGTTGGCAGCGGCCTCTTCTTCGCTCTGGGAAGATGTGTCTTTGCCAATCAACTCGGTACGACCTGCCCGAAGGCTGCGCAGCACGTCGACCAACGAGACCCGGTCCAGTCCGCTGCTGAGTTTGTAAAGTTCGTCGGCCGCCGAGGTATCGTCGAGCGTGCTGAGTTCTTGCAGTTCGCGGATGCCGATCGCGAACACGTTCGTGAAGATCGGTTCATCGATTTGTCCGAGCAGCATGCTCAGTCGGTGTTGGCCTTGGCTCAGCCCATCGGTGCCGGTCACCGTCAGTCGGCCGGTCGTGTCGGCATCGGTCAGTTGGCTGTGGCGACGAATTTCGTATCCACCGCCGGGGCCGGTCACGCGAATCGCACCGCCCGGGGAACCGCCGTGAATCGGTGGCAAATAGCGGCCGCGGCGTTCGGGCGTGAAGCCGTACAGCATCGCGCGCAGGAACTGCATCAACGTCGTCTTGCCCGCTTCGTTGGGGCCGTAGAACAACGTCATGCCTTCGCTGAGCGAGTCAACGCTCAACCCGGTCCAGACGCCGAAACCGTCGATTTGGATGTCTTTGATCTTCATGATTTACGTCCCCATGACGGTTTGCCACCGCGAAGCAGTTCGACGCCCAGCAGCGTCGCTTCGTCGAGTGTTTCATCGCGATGTTGAGCCGGCACGTCGCCGAGCATGGTGGTCGCGGTGCTGGAGAGTTCGGGGTGTTCTTCCGTGAACGGCATCAATTGAACCTGGCCGGCCTTCGCGGTCGAACCAGACGCGTCGGTGTTCCCAGGCGTGCTGCTGTTCGACGCCGACGCTTTTCGGAACTTGTCCGAGGCACGCAGGAAGTCACCGAGAATGGTGTCTTCTTCACGCCATGATTTTGGATAGGTACGAGGCGGACGAACGGTCAAACGAGTCGTCCATGCCGACGGGTTGCCGTTGCCATGGTCGCGTCGCAGTTGCCGCAGCAGTTCCACCGGATCGCCGACCGATGAAATCAGTTCAGGATCGTTCAGAGCAACATCCCACGCGATCAACAGATGACGGCCGCCGTTGTCGTTTGCCAAGGCAGCGATCTTTTGACCGAGCAGGTTTCGCAGGCTGCCGACGGTGCGGATTTCTTGAGCATCGATCGTTTCGTGGCAGTATCGGAATTGATCCGTTTCGACACGGTGAATGCGAGCGGTTTGTTCGGCATCGACGTCGACGACGCAGTACCCGTGCGGTCCGGCTTCATCGAGACCGCGGCCCTGCGGCGAACCCGGTTGGATCGCGCCGGCTGGTGCCCCGTCTTCGATCTCGGTGTAGTTGTGAGCGCCGCCGAGTGCCCAGTAATCCATCCGGCCGCTGGCGAGCGCGTTGGCATCGGCCGCGCCGTAGCCGACGCCGACGGTGAACTCGTCGGTCGGTTCGGTTTGGAATCCGGGGACGTGCAACGAGGAGCGTCCCTCGCTGCTGCGACCGACGATGGTGCAGACGACCCGGCCGGCCCGTTCATAAGGGACAGACAATGGTTTGTCGCGAGGAAACAGTGTCACGTTCGGCGGCAAAGGTACCGCCTCGGGCCACTGTTTGGGATCGTCCGCGATGCCGGCGGCCCAGTAAACCGGGGTGCCAGCGGCGTGCAGTTTCTCGAAATTGTCGAGCAGCAAGGACATCCCATGCGGCCCCGCCGCGACAGGATGCAACAGGTCGCCACTGAGCACGAGAAAGTCAATGTTCTCGGCCAAGGCGGCTTCGAAAACCGCCGCCGCTGCCGTGCGTGGGGCGGTCGCGAGAGCTTCGCGGAGGTTGGGCGGCAGTTGATCGAGATCCCCGAGCGGCGTTTCCAAATGAAAGTCGCTGGCGTGGATAAAGCGAAAAGATTCTCCCGGCATCGTTTCCTCCTTGAAAACGTCGAAATGGCATCTTGCCGTGAAACTTTAACGAATCTCCCAAATTTACGCAAAATCAATTTGCGGGAAACTCGTTTGCGTTTCCCGGGTGCCTTTTGGGGCCGTCGTTTCACCCTCTCGAGGCGGCGATTGACCCTTGGGCTCGGCGGTGTGAACACCTCTTCAGGGGACACGCCCGCTGGGCTCTCGGTGCCAGACGCTCGGGCCGGTTGGAGGCCGGATTCGTTGCGTTTTTAGCGTTTTCTGGGCGAATGCCGGCTATCGATCGAGCGTTTCCCGCCATGAATCGGACAGCTCTGGGCAGGCCGCGAGCCGCCGGTCGTCTTCGCGGCGCCGCGGTTTGGCAAACATCACTTCGTTGGCGAAGTCGATCGTGAATTCCGGGTGAAGCCGCTCGGTGAGAGTCATTTTTTGACCGGCCTCGATCTCGCCCTGCTCCAGAACACGCAGGTACCATCCGGTCATTCGGGTTTGCTGGACGCGAACGGCTAGCTTCGGAATCCCCCAACGCTTGGACAATTTCCAGCACGGCTGACGGGGCTGGGAAATCTGCAGCACACAGGTGCCGACTTCAAAAATATCGCCCACGCAAACGTCCGCTCCGTTCACACCGGCGAGCGTCAGGTTCTCGCCGAACGCCCCGTCCTGCCAATCGATTTGCGGGAACTCGTCGGCCCAAATCGAGTAGTGATCGTGCGGATAAGCCAACACGGCTTTGTCGCGGCCGCCGTGATGAACCAAGTCCGATTGCTGGTCGCCGTCGAGATTGGTCAGCCCGACCCGTACCGGCCCATCGATGGCGTGTTTGATGATCGCCGATGTCCAATCTTTTTGCTTTTCCGCGTCGTGAAAGACGCGGGGGCTGCCGATTTGGATCGAACGAAGGAGAATGGTATCGGCCATATCAATGGGGTGTTCGTGCACCCTAGCGAAGCAATGAGACGATGCACCGGAGTCTGGTCTCGCGATGATATACGCTACCTGCGACTAAGGACAATCAGTGCTACGATAGGTGGCAACCGGTGGCAAACAGTGTCACGCGCTAACTCGTCTACTTGTGAAGGGCTCCGAAGGCATCGCCACATGCTGAATACAAATTTGATCCGCAAGAAACGTGATGGGGGCATTCTCGACAGCGACGAGTGGCAGTTCTTAATCAATTCTTATTGTACCGGTGACGTGACCGACGCGCAGATGGCTGCCATGGCGATGGCCATTTGTATCAACGGCCTAACGCCCGACGAAATCTCGAGTCTCACGTGCGAGATGCTAGCCAGCGGAACGCGTTTGCCTCGCGTGAGCGACCGTCCGCGTGTCGACAAACACAGCACCGGTGGACTCGGCGATAAGGTGTCGCTCATCCTCGCACCGCTGATCGCATGTGTGGGTTGCGATGTGCCAATGATCAGTGGACGAGGGCTCGGCCGGACTGGCGGAACGCTGGATAAACTCGAAGCGATCGAAGGCTACCGAGCCTCGATGTCGATCGATGAGTCGTCGAAGATTTTGAAAGAGGTCGGGGCGTTCATCATCGGTGCGGATGAGCAAATCGCACCGGCGGACCGGCGTCTGTATGCCCTCCGCGACGTTACCGCAACAGTCGAGTCGGTCGGCCTGATCACCGCGAGTATCCTCAGCAAGAAGCTCGCCGCATCGCTCGATGCGTTGGTGATGGACGTCAAAGTCGGCAGCGGTGGGTTCATGCACACCCGTGACGACGCGAAGGAGTTGGCCGAAAGTCTCGTGCGGGTTGGCGGGCAGTCCGGGCTACCGACGCACGCGATCCTATCCGACATGGACCAACCGCTCGGTGTGGAAGCGAGTGCCGCGATCGGCAACGCGATTGAGGTCAACGAAGCCATGGAGGTGATGAAGCAAAGTGACGCGTCGGGCGGTGAAAACCCGCTTCTCGATCTCACGGTCGCCCTCTCAGCTTCGGCTGTCATGCAAGCCGGTGTGTTTGAGGATCTGAAAACAGCCGATGAGCAGTTGCGAGAAAAGCTCGCCAGCGGACACGTCATGGAACGATTCGAACAAATGATCCGAGCACAAGGCGGACGTCTGTCAGGCCCGATCCCGCTCGAGCAACGTCGTGATTACTTTGCCGAAACCGATGGATGCGTTGCCAAAATCAATTGCCCGGCGATTGGCGACGCAATTATTGCTTCTGGAGGAGGACGCAGGTCGGGCGGTGAGACGCTGAATCATCGCGTCGGCATACAGACTCACGTCCGAATCGGGGACGTGGTTGAAAAGGGCCAGCTGCTCTTTTCGATCTTCGACGATTCGGATTCGATTGCCAGTTCCGTTCAAAAATCTCCCGAGCCGTGGGTTACGATGGCCGACTCCCCGGTCCCCGCGAACAAGCTGATTCTCGAAACGATCCCACCCAACACCGCCGACAATCCCGACATGACTTAGTGGTCTGTCAAAGCATAACTTGAGGGTAGCGAAACTCGCCAAGAGTTTCGGCAGGCCCTAAGAATCACCGAAAGTTTTGGCAACTTTCGCTACGGTATTCGCGCTAATTAAAAATCGTGACACGCCGCTAGCCTTCCACCACCTGTCACCAGCAACTTTCGTTTTCCCTTGCCCCACCTCGATCAACGTTTGAAAGTCGTCGCCCAGCAAATTCGCTGCGTAACACACGCTGACATCGGATCGGATCATGGGCATCTGCTCAAAGCCCTCCTCGCGTCCGGTCGTATCCAGCGAGGAATCGCGATCGAAAACAAGCGGCAGCCCTATGAAAACTCGCGATCCACGCTCACCGGTTTCAACGCCGACGTGCGGCTGGCCGACGGACTTGAGGGGTTAGATGCAGGCGAAGCGGATTCCCTCAGTATCTGCGGCATGGGCGGCGAATTGATCGTCCGCATCCTCGACGCCCACCCCGACCGAGTCCCCGCCACCGCAATCATCCAACCCAACCGACGCCCCGAGCGCGTACGAGAATGGGCACTCCGAACCGGCTACCACCTCACCCACGAAACGACCGCCCAAGGCCACTGGCGATACATCATCCTCCGATTCGAACGCCCGAAAACCACAGAGCAATCGGGCCAAGTGCATCCCGACCCAGCCTACAAAGGCCTCGATCGCGAAGCGGCACTGCTTTTCGGCCCCCACCTCCTGCGTCACTTTAGCAACGACTTCGCGGAATCCCTCGAACAAGAACGTCGCTACCTACGTTCTCTACCCCGCCTAGCTGCTGATGCTGTCCGCCGTCTCGAAGTGATCGACCGCATCCTCTAGCTTGATCCACGATCTCTTGGGAGCTGACTTGCTCCTGCAAGCTGACGTGTTCTTTGAAGGTGACCTGGATTTCGGTCTGCTGGTCTCACTTCCTGCTATCAACGCAGCATTAGAAGCAAGCCGCATTGTCGTGCCAGGGGGAAACAGACTCGATCGAAGACGAGGTTGCAACGCGACGAACGGCGATACCTTTTTTGGAGGGCGTGGGGGAATAGGCAAATGAGACGAGCAGATTCCTATTGCGGTAGGAAACTCGCTTCGCTAACCTCCCCCACGAACCTTTCGCAAGGATGTGTTGGGGTAGGCGACAATCGTTTAGGAATGGATTCCATGCAAGTAGTACTCTTGGCGGGCGGACTTGGAACAAGACTCCAAGAAGAGACGACTGCGCGGCCCAAGCCAATGGTGGAAATCGGAGGACGTCCGATCCTCTGGCATATCATGAAGAGTTTTGCTCGTTACGGTCACGACGACTTCTTTGTCGCCTGTGGCTACATGGGTGATTTCATCAAAAAGTATTTTCTCGACCAATACAATCTATCCGGCGATTTGAAGATCGATTTTGGCCGCGACATGATGCAGCGGGCGGAGTCCGAAGCGGAGTCGTGGACCGTGAATCTCGTCGATACCGGGTTGCATACGATGACCGGCGGAAGGCTGCTCCGGCTCAAAGACAAACTGCGTCGCGAGACGTTTATGTTGACCTACGGCGACGGCGTGTGTGATGTCGACATTAACGAATTAGTCGCGTTTCATCGTCAGCAAGGCCGGATTGCGACCGTGACGGCCGTGCGGCCACCGGCTCGGTTTGGTGGGCTAATCATGGATGGTGACGTCGTCGAGCACTTCACCGAAAAGCCTGTCGCAGGCGAAGGTTGGATCAACGGCGGCTTTCTCGTGTTCGAGCCGGAAATATTCAGCTATCTGAAATCCGACGAGTGCAGCCTTGAGGCCAACGCCCTCGAACAAGTTGCCGCGGCAGGACAACTCTCGGCCTATCGGCACGATGGTTTTTGGCAGTGCATGGATACGCTTCGTGACAAAAACTATCTGCAAAAGCTGTGGGATTCCGGTAATCCACCTTGGATGCAGGACGCCTGCGAGGCACAACAGACTCGGCTTCGCGTGATGCCGGTTCGACGGGCAGTAGCCTAGAACACATTTCTCCCATGTGCGGCGTGCGTGTATCGAGCGACGTTCGTTCGAGACGCACTGGCCATGATGCCCTTTCAATCGTCACTGCTTGCAGCAGCAAGTCGTCAATCAAATCACCTCAACGTTTCTCTCCAAAACAGACCCTTGCAATGGATGCCAACCACAACAGCGACGAGTGCGGTAATTCTTCATTTTGGCGTGATCGTCGTGTGTTTGTGACCGGCGGTACCGGGTTGGTCGGCGGCTGGCTGATTCGTCGATTGCTGGATGCCGGTGCTGACGTCGTCTGTTTGATCCGCGACTGGACTCCGTTCGCTGAAATTGTGCAAAACGACTTGATCAAACATGTGACGGTTGTTCGCGGCGACATTTGTGACCAAGAGTGTTTGGAGCGTATTCTTGGGGAGCATGAAATTGAAACAGTCATGCATCTTGCTGCGCAAACGATTGTAGGGATTGCCAACCGAAATCCGGTTTCGACCTTCGAAGCAAACATCGGAGGCACGTGGAAATTGCTCGAGGCGTGTCGTCGATCACCATTGGTCAAGCAGATCGTGATGGCGTCTTCCGATAAAGCGTATGGTGATGCCGAAGTGCTTCCCTACACTGAAGAGACGGCGCTCGCAGGAATGCATCCCTATGACGTCAGCAAGTCATGTGGCGACTTGATCGCTCAAACCTATGCGAACACCTATGGCAGTCCCGTTTGCGTGACGCGTTGCGGGAATTTTTATGGTGGCGGTGATTTAAACTGGAACCGAATCATCCCTGGAACGATCCGTAGCGTGTACCGTGGCGAGGCTCCGGTAATTCGTTCGGACGGGTCGTTCGTTCGCGACTACTTCTATGTCGAGGACGGTGCGGCTGCTTACATGCATCTCGCGGAACAGATGGCGGCGCGGCCTGAGTTGGCCGGTGAGGCGTTTAATCTGTCGACTGAAATTCAAGTCTCGGTGCTCGAAGTCGTTAATTGTGTCCTTTCCGCAATGGGAAGCAGTCTTCGCCCGGTCGTGTTGGGGCAAGCCTCCAACGAAATCAAGCACCAGTACCTCGATGCCACCAAAGCCCGGGAAATGTTGGGGTGGCAACCACTATTTTCGTTTGAACAGGGCCTACAAAGGACAATCCAATGGTACTCCAACTTTCTCAACCAGAACGCGACCAAACGGCCTGTTCGGGAAAATATGTCTGTCGCAGCTGCGGGCAAGGCAGCCTGAAACCTGTCCTGTCACTCGGTACCACGCCTCTCGCAAACGCGTTAATAGCCGAGGCGGATTTGGAAAAACCAGAACCTCGCTGGCCGTTAGATCTAGTTCGCTGTGAAGAGTGTTCGCTAGTTCAAATCACCGAAACGGTGCCGCCCGAGAGCCTGTTCTCTGAGTACGCGTATTTCTCATCGTTCTCCGATACGATGGTTGCTCACGCCCGCAAGATCGCGGAGCGATTGACGAGGGAGCGAAGTCTCGACGCTGGTAGTCTTGTGGTCGAGGTGGCGAGCAATGACGGCTATCTGCTGCAGTGGTACAAAAAAGCAGGCGTTCCCGTACTCGGAATTGAACCAGCGAAAAACATTGCTGAGGTTGCCGTTCGCGAACGCGATGTCGACACGATCGCGGAGTTTTTCGGCCGTGATATTGCGGAACGACTGGCGGGTGAAGGCACCCAGGCAGATATCATTCACGCAAACAACGTGCTCGCGCACGTCGCTGATTTGAACGGCGTGGTCGCCGGATTCAAGACGCTGCTCAATCAAAACGGACGGGTCGTCGTAGAAGCTCCCTACCTGGGCGATTTTATTGACGCGGTTGAGTTCGACACCGTCTATCACGAGCATCTGTGTTACTTTTCGTTGACAGCGCTTGTTCGACTGTTTGCCTCGCATGGTCTCGAAATCGTGGATGTTGAGCGGCTCAAAATCCATGGCGGGTCACTTCGTATCCATGCCGCCCACGCCGGAACGACAGCAGTTTCAAAGAGCGTCGTTGATCTGCTCGCTCAGGAATCGGGATGGGTGTTCGATGAAACGCATCACAACGAGTTTGCCCGTCGCGTGGAGGAATTGCGAAATTCGTTGGTGAACTGTCTTTCGGATTTGAAAGATGAAGGCAAGTCGATCGTCGTTTATGGTGCTTCGGCGAAAGGTAGTACGCTGCTCAACTACTTCGGTATTGGTGCAGAGTCGATCGATTATGTGGTAGATCGGAGCACCGTAAAGCAAGGACGCTATACTCCGGGAACGCATCTCAAGATTTGTGCTCCAGAGCAACTGCTCGTCGATCAACCTGACTACTGTCTTTTGCTGACCTGGAATTTCGCCGACGAAATCATGGGGCAACAGCAAGAATATCGAGATCGGGGCGGCAAGTTCATTATCCCAATTCCCGAAGTCCGGATCGTCTGAGCGAGACCATGCGATTCCTGCCTACCCGATTTGCTGATGCGTGGCTGATCGAACCGGACCTGATTGCTGACCAACGTGGTTTTTTCGCGAGGACATGGTGCCAACGCGAGTTCACTGAGTTCGGTCTGGATTCGGACCTAGTGCAATGTAGCGTTTCATTTAATCGAAATGCTGGAACTCTCCGAGGAATGCATTTTCAAACAGCACCTCACGAAGAGACAAAGTTGGTGCGATGCACTCGTGGAAGCATCCTTGACGTGATTGTTGATCTGCGCAAAAAGTCAAAGACCTTCGGCGTTCACGAGTGTTTCGAACTCAATGCGGAGAATCACCGGTCGGTGTACATACCCAAAGGGTTCGCTCATGGGTTTCAGACCCTCGAACCTGAATCTGAAGTCTTTTACCAAATGGCCCACTACTATCATGCCGAGTCGGCCGCAGGCTTTCACTATAAAGATCTGACCATCGGAATTGCATGGCCAATCGAGGCTAGTTGTGTCTCGGAGAAGGATGAGAGGCTGCCGAGTTTCGACGAGGCGCTAGGAATGAACGGTTGTGGCAATGCGGTTAAGAACGCCGCGCAACATTCTCCGCCCGGCCCCGTGAGTGGACGGGATCAAGCGTGAGAGTTACCGTCACCGGGGCAACCGGCTTCATCGGGCGTCACTACGCTACCGAAATGTTGAGACGTGGCCACGATCTGACCGTGATTGGCCGAGAGCAAAAGAGTTTGGATGAAATGCCGTGGGCCAAGAAGGTCCGTTTCGTTTCGGCGGACGTCAATGAGAAGAATGATTCGCTCTGGCAGGAACTAGGAGCGACTGATTTGTTGGTTCACTTGGCATGGCCTGGGCTTCCAAATTACAACGCGACATTTCATTTCGAAGAGAATCTCCTTGCTGCGTATGAACTGGTTCGATCGTTTGTCACGGCAGGGTGCCCTCGGGTTCTGATTACCGGAACCTGTTTCGAATATGGTAATGTACAAGGCGTCATATCAGAGACGACTCCAACGCAACCGACAAATCCTTATGGCTTGGCAAAGGACTGTTTGCATCGGTTCTTGCGTCAGCTTCAGAACGTGACTCCATATAGGTTGACATGGGCACGTTTATTTTACATGTATGGTCCGGGGCAAAGTCCACGTAGTCTGATCTCGCAACTCGAGGCGGCATTGGAACGGGGGGATGAATCGTTTCCTATGTCCGGTGGTGAACAGCTTCGCGATTACTTGCGAGTCGAAACCGTCGCAAGTCACCTAGCCATGTTGTCGGAGCATCCGACGTTTTGTGGACCCATCAATGTTTGCAGTGGTAGTCCTATTTCTGTGCGACGGCTCGTTGAGCAGGAAATTGCCAGGCACGACGCCGAAATCCGTCTTGAATTAGGTCACTATCCGTATCCTGATTACGAGCCCTTTGCTTTTTGGGGCGACAAAACACTTCTTCAATCCTTAGAGACCACGCCATGACCGCAGCAGATCCCAATCAAGCGTTTCGTGAAGAATGCGCCGAACGCGTCGCCAGCTATGCCGACGCCCCAATCGCGGATTCGGCTCGTGAATTCATGCGTGAGAGTACCGTTCCCAAATACTCGTACAATTTCACCTGGATGGGACGTCCG
This sequence comes from Aporhodopirellula sallentina SM41, assembly GCF_000346505.1. GTDB lineage: Bacteria > Planctomycetota > Planctomycetia > Pirellulales > Pirellulaceae > Rhodopirellula > Rhodopirellula sallentina. Next base: position 42,234 of record NZ_ANOH01000197.1, on the reverse strand, counting down.
ATCATCCAGTACCCACAAGACATGGTTGCGATGCAGCAACTGATCTGGGACATCCAACCGGATTTGATCATCGAGACCGGAATCGCACACGGCGGTTCGCTGATCTTTTCAGCTTCAATGTTGGAACTCAATGCGACTTGCGGAGGCAATTCTGACGCGAGTGTTCTAGGAATCGATATCGATATCCGCGAACACAATAAGGTTGCCATCGAGCAGCATCCAATGTTCAAGCGGATCGAAATGATACAAGGATCCAGCGTAGCGCCTGAGATCGTCGAACAGGTGAAGAAAGTCGCCAAAAGGAAAGCAACGTGTCTTGGTTTGCCTGGACAGTAATCATACGCATGAACACGTGTTTGAAGAATTGAAAGCCTACGCCGATCTCACTTCGGTGGGCAGCTACTGCGTGGTGTTTGACACGATCGTGGAGACATTGCCCAGCGACATGTACCCCGATCGAACATGGGGCCCCGGAAACAGCCCGAAATCCGCAGTCGACGCTTTCCTAGCCGATCGAGACGATTTCGTTGTCGATACCGCTATCGACAATCAACTCCTCATCTCTGTCGCGCCGGGCGGTTATCTCCGTCGCGTGAGCTGAGTACGCGATTGGGACAAATCCCGTTCTTTCATCGTTTCGAGCAGACTCTCCATGACACAGCCCAATCTCACCTGTGTGGTTCCGACGCATGAGCGAAGCCATTTCCTGCGGCGGATGGCGATGCATTTGAAGCGTTCAGCCCAGGGACTGAAGATAATTGTTGCGGATTCCAGCAGCCTATTGCATCGCCAAGCCAATGAGCGAATTGTGGCTGACCTGCAGGGGCATCTTGATATTTCGTATCGCCATTTTGAATGTGATTTTATCACCAAAATCCATACGGCGCTTTGTGAGGTTGAAACCCCGTTCGTGACGCTTTGTGCGGACGATGACTACGCCAATTTTGACGTCTCTCAGAAATGCGCCGAGTTTCTAGCTGGGCAACCGGACTATAGCTGCGCGATGGGGCAGTATCTGGTGTTTTGGACTGGTCAATCCAAAATGCGTTTGGCGAACGTGCGCAATGTCGAGCACGATTCGCCACTACAGAGATCGATCAGTATCGGAGAAGAACCATTCGCGAGTTTCTATAGCGTTTACCGCACTGAGGTGCTGGAAGACAATATCCTCTATACCAAGACGCACGTTGACTATAATCGGGGATGGGCCTTTCCGGAGGAGATGCTGCTTCATCTGGCTGTGTTGAAAGGCAAACTGCGACTAATCGATGAGCCCGGATATCTATTCGGCGTTCACGACTCCAACACCTCGGAAATTGTAGCGAACATTGCGGACGGCGATCAGGCACGGAGCCTGTACCATGGCTTTCGAGAGGCGTTGGTCGCTGCGATATGTGAGCAAGACGGGCATGTGTCCACGCGTCGCGCAAAACGAGTCGTCGACCGGTTCTATCGTCATCTCGGTCGCAACGGTAAGCGTACCGTAGGTGAAAAGCTCATGAGAGAATATCGCAAGGTGAAACGCCAGGTCGAAGTTGGGGTTGGTTGGAGAACCGACCCTCGCGTTAAACACGTGCCAGGAAAGGCGGAAGGCAATTTCCGCAGCATTCCTTGGATGTCGCAGGCGATTGATGATATGGTGAACTTTCCAAATGGCATCGTCGAGCCATCATCAAAGGTCGAAGCCGCTCGCAAGGCCGGTTGAAGTTCTCGAAGATGCTTGCGTCAGCCCGAGACAGGATGCATGCCGTCGATGAACATTGCGGTCTCGGATCAGTCTCACGATGCTTTCCCCGTTGCCAGGCTATTGGGAACATTTGATGCCCCTTTTTCAAGCGATGCTGAAAACAGCACCCGGTCGTTGATACGGAACACCTGTTGCCTCGACGGGCCTTGGTTTGCTAGCGTCACCTATGAAACTGCCCATTTTGACGCCCCGGCTCACATCGACGCCAAGGAGAGCGAAGTTGCCTCGTGTTCTGTTAACGCATTGTTGTCCCGACTGGCCGCTGTTGCGCCAAACCCCAGGTGGGGCAGGTGTGTGGGAAGACTTCGAGTTTGTCGTTGACCGGACGAATGAAGACGTTGATGCGTGGGTGGTGTTGGAGAATCCGTTGTCAGACGTGTCCGCTCGATGCCATCCTCGTAATACGTTCTTTGTTTCCTGGGAACCTCCCGAGATACGTTCCTACAATCGGTTGTTTCTTAGCCAATTCCAGTGGGTGCAGACCTGTCATTCGGTTTCTCATCCGGGGCTGGTCGTCTCGCAGCAGTCACAACCTTGGCACCTCGGTGTTGATGCGGAGCATGGTTTTGTGCCGGTGATGAACTACGATTCACTCTCCACGATGCAGCGGCCTGAAAAGACGGCTTTGATGAGTGTGGTCATCTCGAACAAGGCGATAACCCCGGCGCATCGCCAACGTTTGCTTTTCGTCAAAATGCTGAAGGATCGACTCGGTGATAGGCTTCATGTCTATGGCCGAGGCCATCAAACGATTTCTGACAAGTGGGAAGCTATCGGAAACTATCGATACCACCTCGTGCTCGAAAATGCCTCTCGTCCGAACTACATCACGGAGAAGCTTTCGGACGCCTTGCTGGGATTTTGCTTTCCCTTTTATTACGGTGCTCCGAATGCATCGGAGTACTTTCCGGTCGGAAGCTTTGAGCCGATTGACATTTTTCAGCCTGAAAATGCGATCGACATCATTTTACGGGGAATCGATTCAGATCTTGATAGGCATCGCCAGGGTGACGTAGACACTGCACGGACGTCAGTCCTTGAGCAATGGAACTTGTTTCCAATGCTGGTCAGGTTGCTGCGTGAGAAGATGGTTTGTGGCCCGAAGCGGAAACTGACGATTTATCCCAAAAAACACCGCTTCAAAATCGGTGCGTCCAAGTTGACTCGTGCCATGCGTCCGGCGGCTTAGAAATACGCCATGGGAAAAGTGAGTGGTCTAGACGCAGGTTGGGTCGCATGGTGTCCGTGTTTTGAACTGAATGCTTTCGGTTTTGGGCCGATGGTTCGGACTGCAGTTGACCGATGTTCCGCGATGGCAGGATGGCTTCAGCGGGGATGTGCCCGACGACTGGTAGTCCGATTGATTGACCTAGATGCGCTGCGACGCATTCGTGTGTTTGATGTCTCAGTAGGGAGTGATTGATGGAAACATGTGACATCGACGTGGTAATGCCAATCTACAACGCCGAAAATTATTTGGAGTTGGCGATTCGGAGTATTCTGCAGCAAACCTATCCACACTTTCGAATGGTTTGTGTGGATGACGGAAGTACTGACGCCTCGTCAGAAATTTTGACCTCTTTTGCAAAGGAAGATCCTCGCGTTACGGTTCATCGTCAGGAAAACCAGGGACTTGTCGGAGCCCTCAATGCCGGTTTGGCGCGTTGCACCGCTCCACTGATTGCTCGGATGGATGCTGATGATATCGCGATGCCGCAACGCTTCTTCCTGCAGCGTGAGTTTCTCGCCCGTCATGACGATGTGGTCGCTGTAGGTACCGCTATCTTGGAACTAGACAGCGACGGAGCAGCGTTGGGCGTCGATTCGTTTGGAATTTCTCACGAGGCAATCGAAGCGGACATGTTGCGTATGAAAACGGGTATGGCTCATCCCACCGTAATGATGCGTCGTGAAGTGGTAGAAAAGCTGGGAGGCTATCGCCCGCAATATGAATGGATTGAAGACCTTGATCTTTGGTTGCGAATGTCGGAGATCGGTAAACTCGCAAATCTTCCGCAGGTGTTGCTATGTTATCGGCAACATGGATCGAGCGGTACGTGGAGCGTCGGGCGAAAGCGTCGCGAACGTCTGCTGTCATTGATGCAAGAGTCCTACCGTCGACGAGGCATTCGTTTACCCAATGCAATCGTGCAGCGTTGCCTAGCTTCTCGGTCGCCGTCCGGTCCGAACAAGTGGGCTCGCAAGGCGTCGCGCAACGGACAATGGGATGTGGCGTTGAAACATCTGCTTCGACAATGGAAAGCGTCCCCATTGAGCGTCTTGACGTGGCGGATGTCCCTCGAAGCGGCGGTTCGAACGGCTGTGCATCGCTTTCAAGGTACTCGGCAAGACATGCCCGAGGTGCCAGAAATTAAGCGTGCGGCTTGATGTCTTCGGGCGATCGTCGATCACTCGGATAGGCCGAGATTCGGGCTCAATTGCGGTGAGAACGTTGGTCGATGTACCACCTCGCCTTGATCAAGCGTCGAGACTTCGCCGTTAGGGAGAAAACTCCTCTATCTGCCGAGAGTTTGACTTGATAAAAGGCGGAAATCTCAAATTTAACTCCCACATCAAGGAAATGGATTTCCTGTGGATAAGACAGATCCTATTCTCATTACCGGCGGCACCGGTATGGTTGGCGCGCGTCTGGTAGAGCAACTGAGTGCGGATGGATTTTCGAATCTGCTCGTTACCACACGCAATGACCTTGACCTGTGCGATGAACAGTCGGTTGACCGATGGTTTGATCAGCATCGCCCGCGGTACGCGTTTTTGATCGCGGCAAAGGTGGGAGGCATAGCCGCGAATATCGCGGATCCCACAGCGTTTTTGTCTGACAACCTGAAGATTGTTGTGAATCAACTCGGTGCATGTCACCGCGTCGGCGTAGAAAAGGTCCTGCTCTTAGGAAGCACCTGTATCTACCCACGGGAGTGTCCGCAGCCGATGAAGGAAGAGTATCTGCTCGACGGTCCGCTCGAGCCGACAAATGAAGGTTATGCCCTGGCAAAAATTGCCGGACTGCGATTGGCTCAGGCTTACCAAAAGCAACATGGAATGAAGTGTGTGTTGCCGATGCCCTGCAACATATATGGGACCAACGACCACTTTGATCTGTCACGATGCCACGTTCTCAGTGCACTAGTGAAACGTTTTAGCGATGCAGTTACTGACGGGGCAGATGAAGTTGTGCTCTGGGGATCGGGGATCGCACGTCGCGAGTTTATTCATGTCGACGATGTCGTCGACGGGATGTTGCATCTATTTGAGAATGCAGAGAACGGAGAAATCGTCAATCTTGGTCCTGGGACGGACGTTTCGATTTCTGAACTCGCAGGAATGATAGCCGAAGAGACTGGTTTCGTCGGCAACATTAGTTGGGACACCAGTCGCCCCGATGGCATGTTGCGTAAGTGCACCGACAACACACGACTCAGCCAGCTTGGCTTTCGCACAAAAATCGCGCTTCGAGATGGAATTCGAAGAACAATTTTGCAGTACAAGCAGATTTGTCAGGCATCCATATCCGATGCCACCGGGGCAACTGCACAAACAACGACACGGAGGGTCGCATGAACACGGATGCCGTAAAGAGTCTCGATCAATGGCTCGACAATAACCTGGATGCACCCAAATCGGAGCGCGGCAAATACTGGTTCCCGTTGACTCTTCCCACATTTGGAAAAGAAGAGATCGCCGCAGCAACGGCTTGCATGTGCGATTATCAGACGTCGATGGGAGCGACTACACGTGAGTTTGAAAAAGGGTTTGCAGCGTTTGCTGGTGCTCAAGACGCGGTGATGGTCAACAGCGGGTCCTCTGCTGATTTGCTTCTGGCGTTTCACCTCGTCAATCCGCTCAAACCACGAATGAAGGAAGGCGATGAGATCTTGGTTCCTGCCGTTACATGGCCGACGCAGGTTTGGTCTCCGTTGATGGCGGGACTGAAGGTCAAATTGGTCGACGTCGACCCCCAGACGCTGAACATTGATTTTGATGACCTTCGCAGCAAGATTACATCGCGAACGAAATGCCTATTTGCGGTTCACCTGATGGGCTATCCCTGCGACATGCAGGAGATGCAGAACATCTGCGATGAACATGGGCTCTTGCTGATCGAAGATTGCTGCGAGTCGATTGGTGCGAAATATGACGGCACTCATGTCGGTAATTTTGGCATCGGCGGGACATTCAGTTTCTTTTTCTCGCATCATATGACCACCATGGAAGGTGGCATGGTAATCTGTAACTCGGAAGAAGACGCGGAGGCTCTGCGTGTCCTTCGGGCTCATGGTTGGTCACGTGCTCACATTCCGGTCAGCCAGCAGACCGTTGACCAGCGTTTTCAATTCATCAATTGGGGATTCAACCTGCGTCCCACGGAACTGAACGCGGCGTTCGGACTCGAACAACTGAAAAAGCTTGACGCGATGAATGAACGTCGCGACGAACTCGCGCAACGTTTTGATGAGTATATTGATAGCACACCATTTTTAGATCGTATATCGATGCCGGCGAAGGGAACTTCGTGTCCATTAGCTACGGTAGTGCGGTTGGCTGGTTCGGCATCGAAGTGTCGTGTTGATGTGCTCAACCGACTTGAGGAGGCGGGCGTCGAAACCCGGCCTGTGGTAACGGGGAATTTGGCTCGCCAACCAGCAGCCAAGTTGATCGGCGACCTCGATCCGACTGACTTCCCGGGGGCGGAAGAAATTCATCACGGTAGTTTCTACGTTGGACTCAATCCGATGTTTGATGACGTGATGTTTGAGCGAATGATTCGTACCCTGGATACGGCTGTTCGCGAATCCGTGGAGTCAAGCAAAACGAGCAAGGTGGCCTAGATCTGATGATTGCAACACGACTCATCGGCGGACTGGGCAACCAAATGTTTCAGTATGCTTACGGTTTTAGCCTCGCAAGGCGTCGATCAGAGAGACTCGTCTTGGATGTCAGTGCTTTTGAAAGCTACGATCTTCATGCACTTGCTATCGACCAATTTGATATTTCTGCTGCGAGGATGACTCAAGCGGAATTCGCTCGTATTCCCGGGCGATATCGAGGCAAATCGCGGTGGGCCGAACGTGTTGCGAACTTTGCCGGCGGACTTCAGTCGTGCGATAAACGCCCGTTGCGATTACGACGCGAGAAACCATTCGGCTTCGCGGAGAAGTATCTTGCAGAAGGCTCGGATCTTTATCTCGACGGCTACTGGCAGAGCGAACGCTATTTCCCAGGCTTACAGGCTGAGTTGAAGAAAGAATTTCAGCTCAAACGCGGCTTGTCGGATGAATCCAGCCGAGTGCTTGATGAAATCCAGTCATCGATGAGCGTTGCGATGCATGTGCGTCGGGGTGACTATGTGACGAATGCAGAGACGCTAAGGATCTACCGCAGGCTGGACGCGGAATACTATCGAAAGTGCCTAAACGATCTGCGGCAGAGATTTAGCAATCTCAATGTGTTTGTGTTTTCAAATGACATCCAGTGGTGCCAAGACCATTTGGATGTAGGGCTCAAGCAGAGGCCGGTCACGCACAACGATGCGACGACCGCGATTGAAGACATGTTTCTCATGAGTCAATGCGATCATTCCATTATCGCGAATAGTTCGTTCAGTTGGTGGGCAGCCTTTCTCGGTCGCAGCGACGCACAGAGGCGGGTGTACTATCCGGATCCATGGTTTAATCCCGGAACGCTCAACGGAGATTCACTGGGCTGTGCTAATTGGGTGAGTGAATCCTCCATAAGTGTCAGTCGTCCATCTCGGGCGGCATGACCGAACTCGGGCATGCGATATCAACCCCATCCAGCTTTTTCAACGTCTCATCAAAGTAGGGTTCGGGTATGATTCCGAATACTCCACTATCGATTCCAACAGTCCATCCGATGCAGGAAGCGAACAAGCTCCGCGTGTTGCTCGGTTCGACTCAGGCCGGTTGGGGTGGTGGCGAAGTCTACCTGAGGAACCTCGCTAAGGGACTGCGTGATCGTGGTGTCGAGGTTTTTCTCGCGGTTCGCGATGCGAGCGTGTTGCAAGAGAAGATGATTGCCGAAGGTTTCACGGTTCGGGCGCTCTCAGGCAAAGGACGCAATCCGCTGCAGTTGTGGAATCTTCGAGCGTGGCTCAAGCGTGAAAACATCAGTGTCGTTCATTGCAATGATTCGCACTCGTTGACGGGTTTGGGAATCGCTGCCAATGCGGTGCGAGGGTTGAAAGTCGTTGGAATAAGACACACGATGTTTCCGATTCGGTCTGTGTTGAAATATTCGCGGGTCGCTGATCGTGTCATCTGCGTCTCCCATGCGGTCTCCGACGCGTGTGTAGCCAGAGGAATACCCCAGGAAAAGCTCCAGGTGATCCATGCCGCGATTGAGATTCCGACCGTGGATGCCGAAAGTCGCGAAAGTTTACGCAAAGAGTTTTTGCCGAGTTCGAGTCACAGGCTGATTGTCGCTGTTGGGAATCTGCTGCCATGCAAAGGGCATGAGACACTTGTCCGGGCGGTCGCGACGCTGAAGTCCGAAGGGAATCGCGTTACCGCTGTGATTGCCGGCGAGGGAGAGCACCGGCCGTTTCTGGAGTCACTTATCCGTAGGCTAGATGTGACCGACGAGGTGCGTTTGCTTGGCTACCGGAACGACCCTGATCAACTAATCGCGGCAGCGGATGTTGTCGCTCACCCTTCCCATAGCGAAGGGCTGTGTCTGACTGTGGCCGCAGCAATGATACTTCGCAGACCGGTTGTTTCTACCAACGTTGGAGGTCTGCGCGATGTGCTCGGGTGTGACCCGAGGATGCGCAGCAACGGTCCCTTCGCAAAGGTGTTTGAGGTCGGTAACGATGCCGCAATGGCATTCGCACTACGAGAGAGCTTTGCCGATTCCGGGAATGCGGAACTGCTCGATGAAGCGAGTCGCTACGCTAGGAATCAGTTCGTGACTGACCGAATGGTGGACGCGACGTTGAATTTGTATCGAGAACTTCACCCCCGCGTTGCGAGGGCAGCATGACTGCGAATGCAAAGGCGGACGATCGCGACACTCGACGTTTGAACAGGGTTCAAATCGTCGCTCGAAAGAATGGGGTTGGAATTGATCGTGATGTCAATCTGATTGAAGACGCTCTACGTGATCAGGTCGATGTCGAGTGGCAGGAGTATCGTGATCTCGATTCGATCTGGAGCAGTGTTACTCGCTTGCTGGTACCGAAAAAGCAATGCCAAGACGGTTGCTTGAATTTGCTGGCTGAACGTGTGCCGCGGAACGCCGCGATGTTCAGCGGTAAAGTGGCTTTGATTCCCAATCAAGAGAGATATCCTCGGCGGCACCTCAAACGCCTTCGCTACGTCGACCAAGTCTTATGTAAGACGCGGCATGCGGTCGAGGTTTTTTCACGTTACGCCGAGCAAGCGACGTACATTGGTTTTACATCCGAAGATCGAATTCTTGATTCGATTACTCCCGACTATGGACGATTTTTTCATCTCGCCGGACGGAGTACCCTCAAAGGGACGAGTATGTTGATTGACCTCTGGTCGCAACATCCAGATTGGCCTGAGTTGACGATTGTGCAGTCGGCTTCGAATGCTCCCAGTTCAGTTCCCCACAACGTGCGTTTGATGACGGAGTATGTGGAAGACGATTCGTTGCGCGCAATGCAAAACCAGCATGGGATTCATCTGTGTCCCTCTCGATCCGAAGGGTGGGGACACTACATCGTCGAGGGAATGTCGTGTGGCGCGGTTGTCGTTACTACGGACGGTCCTCCCATGAATGAATTGGTGGACGAGACCCGCGGTGTGCTGGTGAAGTGCGACCGATCCGAGCCGAGGCACCTCGGAATCAATTGGTTCGTGAATCCGGCAGCCATGCAAAAGACCATCGAGAATTTGCTAGAGATGTCTGAAGAAGAGAAATCCAGCTTGGGGGCCAATGCGCGACGATGGTTTGTCGACAACCACGAGCAATTTGAATCGCGTTTTCGCGATGTGGTCAGACAATTGATGGCATAAGTTGTCGCCGGCAGCGGGCTGACCTATGCTGCCTTTCGAACCGGATGAGTGATTCGTTCGAGAGCTTCTTCGAGATCCGAAAGTTTGCAATGAATCGGGCCGCGACGTTTTGGCTGAGTGGCGTTCACTATCTCGTGACGATGACCTAGATCGTCCGCCAACTCCGAAAAACACGTGCGGTTACAACGTTCAGGACGGATTTCCAAAACCTCAGCCGATCCCGGTGAAAATAAAACGTTCGTTAAGCCGGCGCCGTGAAGACCGATGACAGTACCGGTCTGATGGAGCAAACGGATTTGTTTTTCCAGCGAGTATTGTTCGAGATGGTGAGTTTCAAAATCATGCTTGTCAAGGAAGCGTGATACCTCGGCATCGTTCTGCAGGATACGATTGTTCGAGTGTCTCCTGCTGATATAGACCTTCCTCTTGTTGAATTCTTGGTGGTCGGCGTCCTGCAAGCCGATGGTTGATTTCATCAACGGGCCGAGACGACGACGCGAGTCGGCGGAGTAGAATGATGGGACAACCAATCGTTCCGCCTGGATAAGAAGACCTTCATGAGGTTGAATGATTTTTTGAAGCGGAATTCCTAGGAGTTCTAGCGATTGCAACTGAAAGGACTTATGGCAGTCGACGATGTAGGCATCTGCGGAGAGTAGTCCCGCACGCTTGACGAGTTCAATCCGTGGCAGCACTTCACTGAGCCAGTGAAAGTAGTTGTGTGAGGCGACTTTGTTGAGGACAACGACTGTTCCTCGGAGGTGGGTTGGGCGTGGTAGGCGTCGCGGAGTGGTCAGCAAACGGCGGAGAAAGCGTGGGTCGAGGTAGCCGTGTGAGAAGTCTTTCGCGTGAAGCCGTCCGGCGATGTATCGCAACTCTTGGAGGTAGTGGCTTTCGAGGCCAACCCAGTCGCAGTTTCGGCCGTGGCAGCATCCGCCATCGATGGTTGCTACGAAGCTGCGAGGATGATCGGCGCGGTACGAGACCGGTGCTTTGCCTTCCGGTTGGCCGACCAGGGGGCGATTCTGTTCCGGAAAGTTGTCCAGGTTGTGGACTTCGACGCGGTCGGGAAAGCGATCACGCAACTGATCGATGGTCATGAAGTTGTATTGCTTCGGTTCACCGCGGCGAAACGGCAGCAGCGTCTCGGGGGCAAACACGTACTTGCCGACGTGAAACAGTTTGCGATTGTGACTGGCAATATCCACTCAAATTCCTCTAACTCTCGCATCGCAAGGACACGGCGACGGATCTAACTAGGCTGCCCGGTTACGGCCAATGACTTCTTCGTGGGTGGCAACAGCGTTTGTATGAATGGCGATCAGGTCGAGTTCTTCTACGATAAATCGATAACCATGACTTGATAGCATTTCGAGACATTCGTCGATGTCGGCACTCGACAGATGGCGGTATTCAAACCGAAGCATCGCGGGTGTTAAGCGTTCAAAGTCGATCGTTTTGATGATCTCGTAGTCGTAGCCCTCCGCGTCGATCTGCAAAAGATCCACTGAGTCGAGTCCCGCGTCCTCGAGCACTTGGTGCACGGTTTTGCAGGGCACTTCTTGGGAATAGATCTGCTTGGGGGCGACGCCATGTTTGATCAGGTGATTGCGATCGAAGGAGGCACACTCTAAGTCGCCACCTTCGAGCATGTAGAACGGTCGCACGCCGCAGACCTTGTCGATCGCAGCGTTGACCAGAGTGAGGTCACGGTTGTCACCGTGCAAGGCCTGCAAGCGTCGATACACGTTCGGCTGTGGTTCGACGAGAACGCCCTTGACCGGGAACCGATTGAGGACGTGTTTGAGGTCATCGTTTTGATTGCCGTCGAAGGCGCCGATTTGCAGGAACGTCAGATGACCGGTTTGAATCACGTGTTCTGCGATTGCCATTGGCAAAATACTGCCGTACAGCAAATCGGGTTGGTCGACGAGGAGTTTCGGCACGCGGCACCGGGACAATCCGATACGGCGCAGTGCCCTCGCACGCATTTGTTTGACGTCCGTGCCGCTGGGGAATCCAGGGAACAAACGTCGGCGAATTTTGCGAAAACGTGCCATTGATATTCCTTTTGCATCCACGGCAGATCTGTGTTGAAGCGCGAAGCTAGACAAACATGACGTGCCGATTCAAGTCCAACTGGCGAGGGGGCCGTGAGGCGAGGGGGCCGTGAAACTCGAAATGTGAGGCCTGTTTTCAGGAATGCTTGACTCACGACCGGCCGGTTTGGTACTGCGTTTCCTAGGTAAATGGCAGAGTGAAATCTGCATCGTCGGCAGTCGCCAAGGTCACGCGTCTATAGTTGCTGCCGCGGTAGAGAAGGGGAGGAGTACGGAACGTCGTTATCGTCCGAGGTCAAAAAGAATGCGAAAGCAAATGGTGATATCCCTTGGCGGCGGATGCGACGTGGCGATGATCCTCAACCACTTTCAATTGCGTCACTCAAGTCTACCGTTTGATTGGTTATGGAATCTTCATGACGGTCTAGGATCGGTCACATCGATGCTTCGAAGCGGATTTGACGATGTGCGTGGCGTGGGAGCGTATTCTCAGTTGTCTCACTATCGTTGGCCGGGGCAGCGATCGATCGTGTTTCGGGCGTATCCGCACGTGGCGCACGTACACACCAATCCACTGGAAAACCCGAAGGCGTTGACGACCTTTGAGCGTCGGATGGATCGGATGTCGGAGTTGCTCGAAGGTTCGCGACGCGAGATCGCGTTCGTCTACTATCGCCAAGCGAGCGAGGGTCCCGAAACGTTAGATCACCAGGTCGATGAATCGATCATTGATGAGAGAATACGAAGGTTGGGCACTGAGTCTCGCGATTTTGTTGAGATGATGAGCAGTCGATACCGTTCGTTGAGTTTTCGCCTGTTGAGTGTGCTCTCGGTAGATGAGGTCCACTTGAACACGCCATCGTTTACCGAACGGTTCGAGTGCATTGTCGATGATTATGCAACGCAGGGCCTTCGGTTTGATACGGTCGTGTCACGCCCCGAGGGCGATCGCACAGCCAACAAACTGTGGCAAAAGCAGTGGGGAGCAGTGTTGCGAAGAAACGGTGTGATGAGCAGAGCGGACCAAATCAAGAGCTTTCCGCTTTCGGCAAAACGTCGCTTGCGGCAAATGGTTCCGAAGCGATTTCGTAAGAATTCCAGTGGACACTGAACCGTTCGTTTGATGGATGAGCTTCCTTGCGGGCATTTCTTTCCCGATGCCCACTCTTTCCCGATGTCCTGTCTTTCCCCGTGTCCTGATTGTCTCTTGTTTTTCGAGGGTGGGGTTTGTTATCGGGGATGTTGAGTTGGTTTCTCGGATCCGTTTTTCTTTTTAAGGTATCTGCCGATGTCCGCTGCTTCCCAGACCGGAAGTACTACTGCTGCCTCTTCGGTTGCGGATTTTTCTTCATCGACGATCGGAGGTACCAATGACGGGTACAACGATCTTGGGACTGATGACTTTCTGGCTTTGTTGATTCAAGAGTTGCAAAACCAGGATCCGCTTGACCCGATGGATAACTCGGAGATGGTCCAACAGATCGGGCTGATTCGAGAAATCGGTGCGACGGACGAGTTGACGAATACTCTAACCACGCTTTCGGACAACCAGCAGCTCGTCACTGCGAGTGGATTGATCGGGAAGACCGTCTCGGGACTTGCGACAGACTCCAGCCAAGTTGAGGGAGTGGTCGATCGTGTCACTGTGGAAACAAATGGTGAAAACGAGGCACGTTCGGTCAAAGTTCACGTCGGTGGAAAGACGATGATCGTAGAGAACATTCGCGATATTCAAACTGGGTGAGGTTTGCCGATTAGATCGGTGAGCCTGATTCAGTAACGTCTCAGGAGAATCACCGTGGGTCTGCAATCTGCTCTTTCGACCGCTCTGACTGGCCTCAGCGCCGCCGAAACGCAAATCGACGTGATCGGCAACAACCTTGCGAACTCGCAAACGGTCGGCTTCAAGTCTTCGGATGTGGTTTTTGCGAGTCAGTTCTTGCAGACGCTATCGCTTGGTTCCGGGCCATCGGAAAACAACGGTGGTACCAACCCTCGCCAGGTCGGCCTTGGTGTACAAGTCGCCGAGGTCGCAGCGAACCACAATCAGGGTACGATCGAGATCAGCAGCAGTAGTAGCGACTTGGCGATACAGGGCGAAGGTTTCTTCCAGGTTCAGGCTGCCGATGGCGAGATTCTCTACACGCGAAACGGGATCTTCAAACTCAACAGCGAAGGGGAACTGGTTAACGCGACCGGGCAACGTCTGCTCGGGTACGGGATTGACGATCAGTTTGCACTGCAGACCTCGACCCTGACACCGTTGACCGTGCCGTTGGGAACGAAGACGGTGGCGAAAGAGACCGAGAACGTTTCGTTTGAAGGAACGTTGACCCCAGAAGGTGAAATTGCTAGCGCTGCGCAGGTGATCGAGAGCTTGCATCTGGGCGATAACCAGGTGCCACGGCCCGACGCGTCGGGCGTGAACGTCGAGACGGCGCCGATTACCGATGTCGCGTCGACCACCGCAACGCCAGGATCGTCTGGATCGCTCGGTGCGGGGACCTATCAATATCGCGTCGCGTTGGTTGATTCCAACGGGTACGAAGCCGCGACGAGTAACATCATCAGCGCGGCGGTTGGCCCGAACGGGAACGTTGACTTGGCAAACCTGCCGACCGATCCAACGGGAGGTAATTATCCGACGGTGAATATCTATCGGACGGCCGCCAACGGCAGCGAATTCTTTTTGCTCGATTCTGCAGCGAGCGGCGGAAGTTACAGCGACACAGGGGCAACCGCGTTGAGCACCACCGAGCTGAATGATGAGAATCTGACGGGCAACTACACCTACATGATCACGTACTACAGTGCGGGTGATCCGGAGAGTCGTCCGAGCAGTTACTTGGGGCCGCAGAGTGTCGTTGATGGTCGAATCACGTTGTCGGATTTCCCCGATCCACCGGACCCACCGGTTGGCGGCGGCTTTCCAGATTACGACGAAATTCGAATTTACCGGAACCTCTCCGGTGACCAAAACAACTTTTATCTCGTAGGAACCGTTGAGCCTGGAGAAACGTTTACGGATTCGCGGTCCGATGAGGAAATCTCGGATCTCAGCGATTCGGCGAACCAATTGTTGGACATGGATGGTCCTTCGGTCAGTAGCAACACGTTGTTGACAGATGTTCTTCGACGGGATGGTTTGGTTTACGAACAGATCTTTAGCGAAGGAACGCTTAGTTATACCGGTCGGAAAGGTGGACGGACGCTAGGGACGAAGGAGCTCGAGATTACTGCCACGACGACGATGCAGGACCTACTCGATTTCATCGAAGACGCATCGGGGATTCAATCCCTGCAAGTCGATTCACAGAACCCGATCCCGGATTCCGAAAACAATATCCTTGGCGAAACAGGAACCTTGAAACCCGGTGCTTACATTCAAGACGGTCGCATCCGGTTGGTTTCGAATAATGGTGAATCCAACGCGGTTGATATCGATCTATCATCGTTTCGTTTGACGGATGATGTTGGCCAGGTGACAACACCCAACTTGGCGTTTGGAACAACCCAAGAAGCGATCGGTCAGAGTGCCGCGACGGACTTCATCGTCTACGATTCACTTGGTGTGCCGATCAACGTTCGAGTGACCGCGACGTTGGAAAGCCGGACGGATGAGGCAACGGTCTATCGTTGGTATGCCGACAGCCCTGACAATGCGGAGCCTGGTCAGAACGAGATTGCGGTGGGAACCGGTTTGATTAGATTCGATGGCAACGGCAACTTTGTGACCGCGACCGAGGAAACGATTTCGATCAACCGGCAAGGGCTGCCCAGCGTCACGCCGTTGCAATTCGAAATGGACTTTTCACTCGTCTCGGGGCTGGCGACAGATACTGCCACTTTGGCGGCGACGAGTCAGGACGGGAGTGCCCCAGGGGTCTTGAATAGTTTTAATGTTGGCGATGATGGAACGATCGTTGGGACGTTTAGTAATGGCATCTCACGCGACCTCGGTCAATTGCAGTTGGCCCGTTTTGCAAACCCAGCCGGTTTGGAGGCTCGTGGTTTGAACATGTACGCCCAAGGGGTCAACACCGGATTGCCGGTGACGGGGCAGCCAGGAGAGAACGGGATCGGAACAACGATTGGTGGTGCACTCGAGTTGTCCAACACGGACATCGGAAACGACCTGGTTGAGTTGGTCCTGGCCAGCACGCAGTACCGGGGGAACAGCCGGGTGATCACGACGACTCAGGAATTGATCGACGAACTGTTGAACCTGAGTCGATAGTCGTCGAGGTGGGGCGGACGTCGTGATGGTGTAGAACCTATCTGAACATGCATCCGCTGTTTGGAAGTCCAAGCGGGGAAATCCAAGCGGTGCCACCCAATAGATGTTTCCAATCGCACGCAGCGTTTTGAGAATAGGGCCGCCCCGTTGGGGCTTGGTGGCATGTTTCGATTCCGGTTGCCAGGCCGTTGGCCTGGGCTGAACGATGGATGCCCCTTTGGGGCGTTGAGGAATCGAGTGGTGGGTTGGGTGGATGGAATGGCCTGAAACCTCATCAGCCAATCGGCGTTCGCGGCGGTTTGCATAGAGCAACCAAGCCATAGGGGCGACACTATGTTAGTCCAGGGCAACGCCTTGAGGCTGCGGACAAATTTCGTGAGCTAAACCACCGATCGCTTACCGTCCGAAAATGCCATCGCTCAATGGCCTGAAGCGAAAGATGTAGAACGGTTTCGACGTCTTGTCTTTTCCGTCGTTGAACGCCGACCCCAAGTGGACTTGAGCGGCGGAGACGTACATGTAACCGTCTCGGTTGTAGCTGATTCCGTCCGGCCATTGCATTCTCACGTCGGACGCGATCTCCGAATAGGTGCGATCACGAGCGGATACAAAGCCGATGCTATGGCTGCCGACATTGGTGAAATAGAGATTGCCTTCATGGTCAATGGAAAGACCGCCGTTGTTGACCTTGTCGCTGTAAGTCTCCACCTTTTCGCCGAGCTGTTCGTCGGTCATCTCGTGGTCGGCGAGTGCCTCGATCGGCAGCCGATAGATCTTGCCCCCGTTGAGCGGACAGAAATAGAGCCACTCGTTGTTTGCATCGAGCGTAATGCCATCGGCTCCAACGAAGATCGGCGTCGTTTTGTCATGTACGCGAACGCTCAGGGGATCACCATCGATCATGGTCGGCATGTTGCGATCGGCAGTCGTCGAAGGATGGTCTTGCAGGACGCGTTGGACGATCCCCGTCGTAAGGTCGACAACCACCAACGCCGCTCGGGAGCCATCTCCTCCGCGAGCAATCCCTTCATCAGCAATCACGATCAGGTTTCGCTGCTCATCGATCACGAAATCGTTGAGCTGTGAAATGTCGAGACTTGCGGGGGGCGGGACGTAGACGATCCGGTGCAGTTTGTTCTCGTTCGTATCCCACGCGACCAGCTTGGGCGTGACGTTGTTTCGGGTGCCCATGTCGAGCATCCATACAACGCCCTTTGAGTCATTGCGAAGCCCCAGGACATCATCGAGATACCAATCGTTTTCGTCGCGAGGCGTGTTCCACTCTTCGTTCGGAAACGGAATAACCGTCTTTGCCATCGCATCGTAAGTCGCCACGCGCACGTCGGGTTTGAAGAACGGGTGATGGCTCAGAACCAGCGTTCCATCATGCGTGTACGCAATGTTTCCAACCGCTTGGTCGAGCTGAGCAAACAGATCCAATTCGACGCTGGGTTCTTGTCCCGAACCCTTGATGCAAAACAGCAGCGACGTGGCAATGCAGAAGATACAATAGAGTTTGTTCACTTGATGTCCTGGTTCATGTTGCGGTTGCGACGGACACCCAATGGCTCTGCTTCACCGGCTTCCCGTCAAACTACGCCGTCCGTTTCCAGTCGATCAGATGGTATGGGTACCGCAAGACATGGCAAGTACGCACATTGGAGACCGCTAGGCACAAAACGGATACCACGGGAAGGGAATGTCCCGTTGATTGCGGCAATCTAAAATGCCGATTCGAATCGACTTTTGGGGGGGCTATCCAAAACCGCATCAGCCGATCGGCGTTAGCGGCGGTTTGGATCGGACAAACAAGGCAACACCTCGGGACCGAATATTTCTACGGGGCGGCGTTGTAGTAGGCGGATGATCCGGGTAGGAATGGCATGTGGTATTTTTCTGTGAGTAACTTGGCAAGCGACGGTGGGCCGTAGAAAAAGTTGATGTCCGTCATGCCTTCAAAGTCATCGAACGTTAGGAAGAAGTTTTCGACATCGAAATGTTGCAACAGTGAATTGGCGATCATCGTGAGCACGATTGGGTCTTGGTGCTCCTGTGGACGATCGACTTGATATTCAAACACTTGGTTGCGAAATCGAAGTGACGTGGTTTTCAGATCTTGATTGATGAAGACCAAGTCAGCATCGAACTCACCGCCTGACAATTTTGAAAGACCTCGCATTTTGACTTCAATCTCTGTCAGCACATTAACCGCATCTCGAAGGCCAGCCAATTCGAGTGCCTTGAATGCCTGTTCATCGAAAGACAGCAGCGATGGGTGTGGACACTCCGCCGTGGGACCAAACGGCATCGCAGCCTGATTAACTTGATCAGCCGACAATGACTTTGCATATCCATGTGCCTGCAAATCGGCAAGAAACCGATTGATGTTCAAGCCATCTTCATTCCACTTTCGACTGAGTGGTCGACGGAAGTAGACGGCCGGTGCATTGGTGGCTACGTCTTCTCTCAACTCTTCGGCCATCTCAGTTGCCCCTGCCTGAAACAGTCGCTTCACGATTGACAGTTTCTTCTCCCACCTTTCAGTGGCGTGGTAGATCTTCAAAAGCGAATCGACAAGTTCTGCATCAATAACATCATCTAGACGTTCGGCCAGCATCCTGGTTGCTTGGTCTTGCAGATTGCTTTCTTGGCCCGGAAAGCCATTTGCGTGCTTGCGCAAGAATTCGATTGCGTTGTCGCCTTCGAGTCGCACCAGTGCTTCAAAGGCCTGATACTGGTAGTAGGCATTTCCCAAATGGTCCTCAAAGTACTGACGGTATTCTTCGTCGCCGTTGACGCAAATGAATCGATGATACATCTGCGACTTCCCGTGCCGATGCCCGGCAACGCGACTGGCAAACCGACAGGCAACGGACTTGATTTCGGCGACTTCAGATTCATCTCGAACGAACGCCGGACGACCACCTGGACTCCCGTCGACAAAACGCTGCAGCAGTCCAGACAATTCGGGTTCGCGGGCCCAGTCCTCGAACTTCTCAGGCCCTGGTTTGAAAACCCGATCACAAGACTTCAATGCGGCAAGCGTGGGAGCGAATCCCGACAAAGCTCTGAAGTAAGCTTGCCTCGCGTCGTCTGAAGTCTCCGGTTTTTTGCATTCAGCGATGTACCACGCCATCATCTGCTGGGGAAAATGGTACTCGCCAGCAGACCGGTCGCCGTATCTTTCGTGCTCCAGTCGCGGTTCGAGCAGCGACCATGCGTCGACGTCCTCTAGCCACTCCTTCTTGGCCATGTAGAAGAGCAGTTGCTTGACACCGCGTTCATCCCACTCGTCTTTGACGGCAAAGCGATTTATTCCCCAATCAAATCCTTTTCGTACGCCGAGCGCGGTCAGTATTCGGGCGAAATGAAAACGTTTCTCCGCTTCAATGGTTTCGTCGCTGAGTAGCGGTATCAACACGGTGGCAAGTGAATCGAAATTCGAGATCTGCTGTTTGAGCACCTCCTTCGACATGAAGAAAGCTTGTGGATTGGCGATCACATCTTGAATTGCAGATCCCGCTGGTTTTTGCGGGTTCTGATCGGCGCACGCTTGCGTCAACCGATCCACCGCGCCGACGGAATCATCGATCCGAATCGCCGCTGGCGGGTAGTTGAAATCGAATCCATAAGTCTTTGTGTGGACGATGACTGGAATCATGTCGGCTCGCAGTGACGATGGAAAACAAACCAACGTGCCAGTTAGGATTGTGATGAAACAAGCGGGATTTAGACAAACTAGACGGGTGCGTTTCATACGTTTCACCAAGAGAACAGGCTGTCACACCAGCGGGTGCGTTCCGATTCAGGCTGAATTGGGGAAGGATCTGGTCACTGAAGATTCTTTTCTCTTCGATAAAGAATAGCGAGCCCTTGGCTGCTAATGTTCACGCCATGTTCTGGTTTACCAGGCCGTTGTTCTGGGCTGAGACTGTTGTTCTGGGTTGAGAGATAGGGATGCCCCTTCGAGGCGTGGAGACTGGTGGTGCGTCACGACCAAGAATGAGGGTTCAGGGGCGAAGCGACAGTCGCCAAGACTTTCGGTGATTCCCAGGGCCTCCCGAAACTTTTGGCGAGTTTCGCTACCCTAGAACGAGGCTTTGGCGCATCACTAGGGGGCTCGTTGCGGGCGTGGGGTGGTGCCCTTCCCGTGGTGGGCTTTTTGGCGGATGATCGTTTGTGGTGGGCATCAGGTTTTGGTCTTTGGCGCAGAGTTCTTTTGCCCTTGTCCGCCGTCTCTGCCCGTATCGTTGTTCAACCTTGGTCATTGTCCCATTAACGAGCCTGTGAATTCGGTAGGTCAAACGAGCGGGGTTCCGGAAAAGGAACGTCCGCGTCCGGTCGGCCCGATGGCGGTGATCGGATTGCTCGCTGCGGTCGGCATGTTGTTGGTACCGATTCCGTTTCACGGGCGGATTTGGGCGGCGCTCGGGGACGTGGCGCACGGGCCTTTGTTTGCCGTGTTAACGATCGGTGTGTTGTTTCTGTGGCACCGCTTTGATCCGTTGGACTCGTTCGGCCGCGAATGGGTCGGGCGGATGGCGTTGGTCGCGGTTTGTGTTTTTTTGGCCGGCGTGATTGTCGAGTTTGCTCAGATCATGACGGGGCGGAGTGCGGCGATGCACGATGCGGTGGCCAACGGGCTCGGCGTGATTGCGGGCGTGGCTCTGTATTTCGCGGCGCTGAATGCTCGGTATCACGCGGACCGGCGTTGGGTCAGCCTGACGGCGGCGGGCGTTGCGATGATCATGATCGGGATGGCGCTTGCTCGACCGGTGTCATTGTTATTGGACATTGTCGACGTCCAACGGTCGTTTCCATTGTTGGGTTCGTTTGAACGTGAAATGGAATTGACGAGGTGGTATTTCGACGATTGTCGGTGCACGCGAACGGACCAGAACGTCACCGATGGCAAACACGCGTTGCGGATTCTCGCCGAGCGAGCTCCGTATCCGGCGGCGACTCTGTATGAGACGGTCACGGACTGGTCGAACGTGCAAACTTTGGAGCTCGATGTGACGCTGTCGCATTCGTATCCGAAGCCGCTCGAGTTCGTCGTTAAGGTGGTCGACTCGGAGCACCGTGACTGGGAGTCCGACACGAGCCGGAAGATCTTTCGGATCGAACCGGGTAAGACGTCGCACTTGGTGCTCAATCGCGAGGAGATTGTTGACGGCCCTGATGAGAGATCGCTCGACCTGAGTCACATCAAGTTTGTCAGTTTGGCGATGGTCGCACCGGAAGTCGCCACCTTCGTCGACGTCGATCGCGTTTTGGTGACGAAGTAGCTGTCTCGATCGGTTCGCGCGAACCCGACACGGTTTTGGTTCGCGCCTGATGCCTGGAAACGATCCGGAGACCTCGATCAATTGGTCAGCGGGAGTGCATTGGCACCGGTCGTGTTAACCGCGGCTAACGCGCATCGGCTGATGAGTTTTTCGGGCAGTTCTTAATGCTCGGTAACGTCGGTTTCGGCTAGATTTCGCAGGACCAAATTGTTTCGGTGGATGACGTTTTCGTAGGGGCGGTGGCCGAGAATGGATTCGATTTCAGCGTTGGATCGTCCGGCGATCAGGGAGATCTCGTGGCTGCGGTAGTTCACCAGCCCGCGAGCGATCTCTTGTTCATTGCGGTCGATCAGGCTGACAACGTCTCCATGAGAAAACGTTCCTTCGACGCGTTCGATTCCGACGGCGAGTAGGCTGCGGCCTTGGTTGCAGATCGCTCGCGAAGCACCGTCGTCGAGGTAGAGGCTGCCGGCGACGACGGCCGCGCTGCCGATCCAACGACGCCGGCCACGGAGGGTGCGTTTGGGTGGAATGAACAGCGTCCCGACTCGTTCGCCCGCGAAGATGCGGTCGAGCACATCGTCTTGGCGTCCGGGGCCGATGATGGTTGGGTGGCCGTGCGAGTTCGCCAGTCGCGAGGCACGTAGTTTGCCTTCCATGCCGCCTTTGCTGACCGCGGAATTTTTGTCTTCGGCCATCGACATCACGTCGCCGTCGAGGTCGCGAACGACTTCGATTTTCTTGCTGTCTCGGTTGTCGGGGTGCCCGTCGTAGAGTCCGTGCACGTCCGTTAACAGAATCAGCAGTGCGTCGTTGAATAGACCGGCGACGTGAGCGGCGAGTCGGTCGTTATCGCCGAAAGTCGTCTTGAGTTCCGCGACGGCGACGGAATCGTTTTCATTGACGACAGCGATCGCGCCGAATTCATGAATGCCGTTGAGAGCGTTGCGAACGTGAAGGTATCCGCTGCGCCGGCGCAGGTCGCTCTTGGTGAGCAACACCTGTGCGGCTTGGTAGCCGTGACGCAGGAGCGATTTCTCGTAGGCTTTGATTAAGTCAGCTTGTCCGATCGCGGCGACGGCTTGCAACCGGGCGATGCCGACCGGGCGTGTCGGCAGGCCGAGTTTCGCGACGCCGGCTCCGACCGCTCCACTACTAACCATGATTACATGGCGGCCCGAGTCGGCGATCCTCGCGAGCTGCGCGGCGAGCAGGTCGACGCGGGCTAAATCGAGTTTGCCTTCGTTGGTTGTCAGCACGCGCGTGCCGACTTTCACTACAACGCATTTCGTTTGGTCAATGACTTGGGCACGGATCGCGTCCTGTGCAGCACCTGAGTCGTCAGCGTTCCCCGCCGGGTTTTCACAAGCGAAATTCAAAACAGATTTGTTTTACGTGGGATGAAGTGTGCCGAACCGATCCGTGGAAAAAACACGGCGATCGATCACAGTGTTTCGGCACCAAACGTGTCGCCTTGGCTGAGGTCGCCGGTTTTCAGCCCTTTGCTGAACCATCGAACACGTTGTTCGCTGGTACCGTGGTTGAACGTTTCCGGTTGAACGTACCCTTTGCTGCGGCGTTGCAGCGTATCGTCGCCGATTGCTTGGGCGGCCGTCAACGCTTCTTCGATATCGCCGCGTTCGATAATGTTGTGCATTCGATCAGCATGATGCAGCATCACGCCGGCGAAGAAGTCCGCCTGCAGTTCGAGTTTGACAGAGTATTTGTTGTATTCGACCTCGGGAACCTGTTGTCGAATTTTGTCGACTTGGTCGGTGTAGCCGAGCAGTTTCTGAACGTGATGGCCGACTTCGTGCGCGACGACATAGGCCTGTGCGAAGTCGCCGGGGGCACCGAGTTGGCGAGAGAGCTGGCTGAAGAAAGACGTGTCGAGGTAAACCTTCTGGTCCGCCGGGCAGTAGAACGGCCCCGTACCGCTGCTCGCCATTCCGCAACCGCTGCGGACGTGATCTTTGAACAGCACGAGGGTCGGTTTCCGGTAATCCAAGCCGTTGTCGGCGAACAACCGCGTCCAGACATCTTCGGTGTCTGCGAAGACGGTGGCGACGAATTCGCCGGCTTCCTGTTCTTCGGGCGTCAGTTCAGCGGGTTCGCCACCGGGGCCCGGGGCGGCTTGATTTTGTCGGGCTTGTTGGAGGAATTGCTGTGGGTTTCCTCCGAGCAATCCGATCACGATCGCGATCAATACGATGCCGATGCCGCCGCCGACTGCTGCGGGGCGTCCCATCGTTCGTCGATCCTCGACGTTTTCGCTTTGCCGTCTACCTTTCCAACGCATGGCGGTTCCTTTTCGTCAGCGTCAAACGCTGCACCCTGAGATAAGTTTGGTTCAATGGTGGTTTTCGATGAGAGGCGACTGACGAATCGCCACGGAGCATGGTCCGGCTAACCCGCGATTGTCGCAAACCCGGTGCCACATCGAAAGGTGCCGGGGCCGAATCAACGCAGAGCAAATGAAAATTTCAAATTGTCAAAATGGCCTTTTCTGATCTAATGCGTCATCCGTTCGCCACGCCCGTGTAGTCCTTTTTGAACAGTTTGACGCGTTTCGATGCAGCTCCCGATTTACCAAAAGTCCGATATCAACGTCGTTGCACCGCCGAATTCACCAAACGCGGGTGCGGACGGGGCGAGCGGGAATCCGGAGACTGCGGGCGCCGTCGAACCGAATACAAACGGGGCGAGAGGCAACTACGCGGTGGTCTCGTTGGGTTGTCCCAAAAACCTCGTGGACACCGAACAGATGCTCGGACGGCTCGATGCGGACGGCTATCGGATGGTCGATTCGGTCGAAGGAGCGGACTTTGTTGTGGTCAATACGTGTGCGTTCATTGATTCAGCACGCGATGAATCGATGGCCGCGATCGACGAAATGTTGACTCTCAAACGCGATGGCAAACTGCGGAATGTTGTCGTGACGGGATGTCTCGCTGAACGCCAGCAGGGCAAACTGCTCGAGGATCGCCCGGAGATTGATGCCCTCGTTGGTGTGTTCGGGCGAAACGATATCGTCAGCGTTGTCGATGAATTGTATTCGGGGCTCGAGGAGCAACGGACGGTCTTCAAACCTGCCGCGGTGAATCCGCTCAGCGACGCGGTTCGGTCGGCGGTCACCCCGCGTCACTTTGCCTATCTGAAAATCAGTGAAGGATGCGACCGGCTTTGCACGTTCTGTGCGATTCCGAAGATGCGAGGTAAGCACTTCAGCAAACCGATCGAGCAGATTGTTGAGGAGGCGGATCGTCTCGGCCGCAGCGGCGTGAAAGAAATCGTCGTCGTCGCTCAAGACACGACGTACTACGGAATGGACCGTTACGGCAAACCACGCCTGAACGATCTGTTGAAACAGCTCGACCGGATCGAGTCGATTGATTGGGTGCGTTTGATGTATTTCTATCCAATGTACATCGACGATTCTCTGATTGACACGATCGCAACGGCTCGACGGATCGTCCCTTATATCGACATGCCGTTGCAACACGCCAGCGACGCGATGTTGAAAAGGATGTCGCGAAAGACAACTCGAAAACTGCAGACCGAGATCGTACGCAAACTGCGAGAGCGAATCGATTCGCTGGTCATGCGGACGACGATGATTACTGGGTTCCCCGGCGAGACGGAGGATGACTTCAAGCAGCTGATGGACTTCGTCGAGGAGTCGCAGTTTGAAAACTTGGGCGTGTTCACGTATTCGGTGGAAGACGACACGCCGGCGGCGAAGTTGCCCAACCGCGTCGATCCTGAGATCGCAAACCGGCGCCGCGACGAGTTGATGGCGCTGCAACAGTCGATCGCGTTTGAATGGAATGGCAGCCGGGTCGGTGGTGTGGAAGACGTTTTGATCGACGCGGAAATGCCCGAGCAAGAAGGCGTCTTCATCGGTCGCACGAGAAGCGAAGCGCCGGACGTGGACGGGTTGGTCTATGTCTCGCAGGTCAGCGAAGAGTCACCGGTCGAGATCGGCCAGATTCGCAAATGTGAAATCGTGGCCTCGCAAGGATACGATCTCGCCGCTGCTGCGATTGATTGACCGGGGTTAGCCTACGTCCTCGAATGCGGTTTGGTGTTCGAGGGGGGCGGTGGATTCGCGCGTGCGCACGTAGTTCGGTCTTTCCAAGACCGAGAGGGGCATGTTTGGAGGCCGGGGGCGGTGCCGGGCGCGGTGCCGGGGCTGGGGCCGTTGATTGGATGATGTTAGGGCAATGGTTGTTTGTGGGGGATCCGTCTTGGAAAGACGGAACTACGAGGGTGAGGGTATGTTTTGGCGGTGATGGGGCGATGAATTGGTTGTGAGCAGGCCTTAAGATTGGTGGGGTCTGGTTTCTTATTGCCTACCACCTGAGATTCGCTCGATGATTGTCCCTTCCTACTGGGCCGAGTCAAAACGGACCATCAAACACGACAACCGACAGATGACGGTGCGTCGGTTCGGTTGGTCTGACGACAGTCAATCGGCCGCGCAGGAGCATGCCGAGCAACGAGTCGACGACGCGGTTAAGAAGATCACTAGCGGTGAATCCACGCTGCTGGCCGAACCCAAGGTGCCTTACAACGGTGCCGACGGATTGCCGATTCGCGAAGAGATCGTTTCACGACACGGTGAGTCGGTGATGACTCGCAATGCCTATGGAGCGTTGTGTCTCAACACGCCTGACGTTTTGATCGCGGACGTGGACGCAGAGGAGCGTCCCGGGTGCGGGCCGTACGGATACGTTTTCTGGGGCTATTCGATCGTTTACATCGTGCTGGCGTGGCGGGTCGAAGGGCTGCGTTCTCTTTTCTTGTACCTGCTCGGAGCGTTTGTCGTGGTGACGCTTCTGGGCAGTGCATGGCATTGGTTGCGCGACCGGATGCGAGGGTCGCTCAAGCAGGCCGCTCGCGATCGGATCGAGCGTTTTTCCAATTCTCATTCGGATTGGGGCATGCGGCTCTATGAGACCCCACGCGGATGGCGTGTGTTGGTTTCCCATTCCACCTTCGATCCACGTGGTGACGCGGTGCGCGATTTCTTCCAAGCGATTGGGGCCGATCCGATTTATGTTCGGATGTGTTTCAACCAAAATTGCTTTCGCGCCCGGGTGTCCCCCAAACCATGGCGGATCGGGATCGATGACCACCTCAAGCCTCGGCCGGGCGTTTGGCCGATCACGCCGGAACGGATGCCACAGCGAAAACGATGGGTAGAAGAATACGAACGCCTGTCGACTCAGTATGCCGCCTGCCGGTTTGTCGAATCGCTCGGCAGTGTTTCGCAGTGCGAAGAAGCCCGGCGGGTGATTCAGGTGCACGACCGAATGTCGGGGGCGAATACTCAGTTCAAGATCGCCTAGTCGTTTGTGTTGGTTCTCGTTTCTTGTAGTGGATCTTGTTAAAGATCCTGATGTATGAGGATCTTTAACAAGTTCCCCTACGACCTACCCCGAAAGCAATGTTGCCGCGTTACACAGGCGACGTTTTCAGGAGGCTTCGATGTGGGCGTTGCGGGTGACTCGGTCGGCGATCAGGACGACGAGGGCGGCGGCAACGGCGAGAACGATCAGGGTGGCGATGTTGCCATCGTACTGCGCCGGAGAAATGAAGACGTGCTCTTGGAATTTGAGTTCCATGTCAGCGGTTTCCGGAGTGACGGCTTGCAGCGGCCAGAGACGTCCGATCGAACCGATCATGAGTCCGATGAGCGTCGCCATTGTCATGTCGTGGTGTTTCCGCAAGAGGTAGTTGAGCAATCGCG
This sequence comes from Aporhodopirellula sallentina SM41, assembly GCF_000346505.1. Taxonomy (GTDB): domain Bacteria; phylum Planctomycetota; class Planctomycetia; order Pirellulales; family Pirellulaceae; genus Rhodopirellula; species Rhodopirellula sallentina. The sequence goes on along the minus strand of NZ_ANOH01000197.1, from coordinate 15,132 downwards.
AGAAGGCGAGCAAGCCAAAGCCGCATCCGATCGCGAAAACCGTCAACCGCGTCACGATCATGACGTCGATGTTGAGTTTGAAGAACTGTTTGATCATCCCGATCACTGGTTCATAAACGCCCAGCAGTAACAGCACAAACGCGCCGCTGATGCCGGGGAGGATCATCGCGCAGATCGCAATGGAGGCGCTGAAAAAAAGGTACAGCAAGTTGATTTCACCGTGGCTCGTCGGAATTTGGGACACCGCCAAGGCGATCAGGATTCCCACGACGCAGGCGAGCATTGTGGGAATTGCCCAACGTGAAACGTTGCGACGGACGACCCAAACACTCGCCAGTACCAACCCGAAGAACACCGCCATCGTTTGATTCATTTGGTGAAGCAGCAGATGGTGCATGAGGCCTGCGAGTGATCCGATCCCGACCACGATTCCGATCCCAAGTGCGATCGTGAAACGCAGATCGAGTTTCTCGATCAGGGAGGTCCAGCGTCGCCGGCGAAGCAGGCCGACCGCCTCGGTGTCGATGTTGCTGATCGCGGCGATTAATCGATCGTAGTGACCGAGGATGAGGGCGACGGTGCCGCCGCTGACGCCAGGGACCGTGTCAGCGGCGCCCATGCAGAAACCGCGGAAGATATTAATGACATCGCCTGTCAACGAACCGGCGGGTTTTGCGAGTGACGAATCCGAGTTGGGTGTCGCAGCGCGGGTTGGCTCGCCGCCGTTATCGTCGGACGAGTGTTTGTAATCGTCGCTTTGAACCTGACCCTCATAATCGTCAGTCTCGGATGCGTTCATCACAGGTTCAATCTCGGCGTGAAGGATTCATGTTAAAAATGCTGTCGCAGTGGTAGGCAACTCGCCTCGCTAAAGTAGTTTGGAACAGAGTATTGGCAATGCCCGATTCTGTTTCGCCCTCATCGTTCGGTCGTCCCTCGTGCCTGATCTTATTCGTGTTCTGATTCTCGCTGTTGTGCAGGGGATCGCTGAGTTTCTACCGATCAGCTCTTCCGGGCACTTGGTCATTCTCGACAACTTGTTAGGTGACCTCGGCGAGTCGGCCACGCTCGTGATTATCCTTCACGCCGGCACGCTCGGATCGATCCTTGTTGTTTATTGGCGAAGGATTCTTAAATTGCTCACGAGCGATCGGCGGGTAATCGGGTTGTTGGTAGTCGGAACCTTGCCCGCGGTTGTCATCGGGCTCACGATCAAACGTGGCTTTCCTTGGATTACCGAAAGTCCCGTATTGGCCGCATCGATGTTAATCGTGACGGGTGTGTTGCTGATCGTTCTGGGGAGATTGAAACCTACAGTGGGCGAATACACCCAAATGAGCTGGTTGGGGGCGTTTGTGGTCGGTTGCTTCCAGGCGGTCGCAATCCTGCCTGGAATCAGTCGTAGCGGCTCAACCATTTTGGGTGGTCGGTTGATGGGCCTGAGCAACGAGGACTCGGTCACGTTCTCGTTCCTGTTGGCGATCCCGGCGATCCTCGGTGCAACGACTTTGGCGGTGAAAGACCTCGTTGACGGGACCGAAGCGGCGTCGGAACTTCCCGTAGCGACTTTGATGATCGGCGCCGCGTGTGCGTTTGTGGTCGGGATCTTTGCGTTGAAATGGCTGATCCACTGGAGCCGTGAGGCGCGTCTGCACTGGTTCGCTTACTGGTGCATCCCGTTCGGTTTGGCCATGCTGCTATTCTATAGCTTGCGCTGAAAACGCTCGTTTTGAGCGTGTGGTGTTTGGGTTCTTGGCAAAAAAATTTCATTCAGGGGATTTTTCTGGACCTCCGTATACATCAAACTGCAGAGTGGGCAGCACGTGTTGCTCAATTCTAGCAAGGGGCGAGTTGACGCATCCAGCGGCACACTGGACGTGTGAATAGTGATATACCGCACACTTTCCCACGATAGAATCCCGTCATCAAAGTGATTCATGGGCTATAGTTCACTGTCTCCACTTACCCGCCTTCCTACCCTCCGATATCCCGTTGGATTGCCCCCTAACGAGGTTTTATGGCTAAGCCACAACTGACCGACCGCCAGAAGAAAGTTTACGAACTTATCCGTTCGCTCATCCAAGAGCGTGGCTACGGCCCGACTGTTCGTGAAATCGGCGAACACTTTGGAATCAAGAGTCCCAACGGCGTGATGTGCCATTTGCGTGCACTGGAGCGGAAGGGACTGATCTCGCGTAAAGCGAACAAATCGCGAGCCATCGAGTTAACCGGTGAGAACGCTCGGTCGGCAACCGGACTGCCTTTGATGGGCGTGGTTTCGGATCACCCTTCTGAGTTGGATACCAATCCGACGGACGCCATTGATCTCGGGAAAACGCTCGCGACCGGAGAACGATTCGTCGTTCAGGTTTCGGGCAATTCGTTCTCTGAGTATGGCGTTCTCGATGGTGACTTTCTGATTATCGAACAGGAAGGCGAGTGCACTGAGAACTCATTGGTCGTCGTGAAGTTGACCGATGGGCGTGTCTCGATGCGGAAATGGTGTCCTGAAATGGGATCGCCAGGTGCGACGGAGGGTGGTGACGCTCCGGGCGTGATGTCGGTGCTCGGTGTTGCGGTGTCGATGGTTCGCGAGAAGATGGCGTTGGTCTAGCACCGGCGTGTAAACTGCGGCGGTCTTCACGCTTCCTTTGCGACCCATTTTTGCTAGATGCCAGACCGCACCCCGTTCGATGACTTTGCACGTTCGCTCGATGAAATGAAGTCGCGGGGGCGGACGCGCCGGTTGGTCGTTCAGTACCTCGACGGCGTGTCTCTGGTCACTGACCAGTCGGAACGCCTGCTCAACTTTGGCGGCAACGACTATCTCGGGATTGTTGCCGAGGGGCTCGGCGGTGAGTGTGGCGACGGTCTTGAGTGCTCCGGCGGTGCTCATAGCTCTGGCAGTGTTCATAGCTCTGGCGGTGTTCATCGCTCTGGCAGTGTTCATCGCTCTGGCAGTGGTCAGGCAGAGAAGGGGGAAGCGTTCTTCGGGCAGGAGCAGTGTGGGGCGACGGCGAGTCCGTTGGTATGTGGTTGGACACCGGCTCATGATCGGTTGGCCAAATCGATCGCTCGGTTGGAGCGGACTGAGTCGGCGGTGGTGTTCCCTTCCGGCTACGCGGCGTGCAGTGGTGCGGTCGCGACGTTATGTCGTGAAGGCGATTTGATTCTGAGCGACGAGCTCAATCATGCTTCGTTGATCGATGGTTGTCGGGCGTCGAAAGCAGATCGGCAGGTGTATCCCCACCGTGATGTGAGGCACGTTGAGGGTGTCTTGCAAGAGTCTCGGCCGCGGTTCGGACGTGTTTGGATTGTGACCGATGGCGTGTTCAGCATGGACGGCGACGCCGCACCGCTGCGGGAACTCGTTCAGGTTGCCGAGCGGTATGACGCGCAGGTCCTCGTCGACGAAGCGCACGGCACGGGGGTGCTCGGCCAAAACGGAGGCGGGCTGTGCGAGGCTCTCGGGGTTCGAGACCACGTCGCGGTTCGTATTGGAACACTGAGTAAAGCGATCGGTCATCAGGGCGGTTTTGTTGCAGGCCCGCGGGTGGTGACGGATTATCTGGTCCAGTTTTGTCGGACACTGATTTTCAGCACCGCGTTGTCGCCACGGACCGCCGCCGGGGCGGAACGGGTGATTGCGTCGATGGAAGGACTGCGGGCGCGACGCGAGCACGTGACGCGGTTGGCGGCTTGCCTGCGCGAGCAGTTAGGGAACCGTTTGCCCGATGAGATGCTCGGCCCTTGTGGTGGCGGTGACGCGACCGCGGACAGGGAGATCTTTGAGGGCATACCGATCGTGCCGGTGATCATCGGCAGCGATGAGGCAACCGTTGCGATGAGTACCCGGCTTCGCGAGCGAGGTTACTACGTTCCCGCGATTCGACCACCGACCGTACCTGAAGGAACCGCGAGGCTGCGTATCTCGTTGTCGGCGGCTCATCAACGAGGCCACATCGACGGGCTGGTCGAAGCGATTGTTTCACTCGTGTGAGAAGACTCTATTGATCGAGTAGTTCGACGACGTCAGCGTGTCCGTTCGCTTTGGCGAAGTCCAACGCCGACTCTCCGTCGACATCTTCGACCGAAGGATCGGCTCCTTTGTCGAGCAACAACTGCACGACTTTGGTTTGCCCTTCTGCTGCGGCGAACATTAACGCGTTGAAGTGTTCGTCTTCATCGACGAGTTCCATGTCGGCACCGGCCGCGAGCAGGGCTTTGACGGTCGATGCGTTGTCGCCCGTGGCGGCGTACATCAACGCCGTTCGTCCGAATTCGTCGCGGTGGTCGATCTCCGCGTGTTGGTCGATCAACCACTCAACGGTTTCGAGGTGCCCGTCATAGGCGGCGAGCTGCAATGCCGTGCGTCCGCCTTCCCCGGTGGCGTCGATATCGGTGCCCGACGATGCGATTTCTTTGACCGAGTCCAGCTCGCCACGCATGGCGGCGTCGAGCAGCGCATCGCCGCGACCCGTGCCGGTGTTTGGTTCTGCCGACCTCGCCGTGGGGGCGTCCGCTTCGGGCTCGGCGGAAGAGACGATGACCTCCTCGCGTTCGCGTCGCGGAAAGTCATCCGGTTCGATCCGTTCGGGGCCGCAACCGACGCTCGTTAATCCGAGTAGCGTCACGACAGCGGCGACACCCGCCTTGGCACGTGAGAGCCGCATGTTTGCCGGCGCGGATGCGATGGCCTTCGGGAGTGTGGAAGGACGCCGCGGTACGCGATCGGCAGAGGTGCTCGGGGCAGCGAGTGGGGTTTGGTGCACGTCGGAGGCTTGGTTCACGATGGGGCTCGGTTCACGATGGGGCTCGGTTGACGAGAGAGGGCTGTGCGTCACGCGGTGGCGTCTGAGCCGGGGCGGGGGTTGGGGGTGAGGTCTGGCAGGCGGGCTGGTTTCCCGTTGCGATCGACGCATGCGATGACCGAGTCGCCTTCCACCAAGACGGTGTCGCCTCGATGGATGGTGTAGCGGTGCCGCATTCGCACCTTTCTTAGCTCGATGACTTCGGTGGTGACGGTCAGGACGTCATCGAAGTCGGCCGGGGCGAAGTAGCGGACGTTCATTTCCGTGACGACGAGCATCTTGCCGCTGTCTTCGATGCTCTTGTAGTCGTGACCGAGGCTGCGCAGCATCTCGACACGCCCACGTTCGAAATAGTTGAGATAGTTGGCGTGGTGGACACGTCGTTGCCCATCGGTTTCCTGATAGGCGACGCGGATCTCGTGAGAATGTCGAAGCAAGTCGAGGGGGTCCGTTAGTAGATGCCGAGATGGTCACGGGCCTCATCGGTCATCAGTTCGGGCGACCAAGCCGGTTCCATGACCACTTTGACTTCGCACGAGTCGACTTCGTCGAGCGACTCGGCAGCGGCTTTGGTGCCGGCGACAAGTTGCGGCCCAGCAGGACACATGGGGCTGGTCAGCGTCATTTCGACGTTCACGTCGTGCCGCCCGTCCCCCTTCTCATCACCGACATCGACGACGTAGACCAACCCGAGGTCAACGATGTTGACGTACAGTTCGGGGTCAATGACCTCTTTGAGTGCTTCGCGGACTTTGTCTTCGGCTAATGCCATCTCATCGATCCAGGGTAACGTGGCAAAGTGGGGGCACGGTTTTGATGACGGAACGATACGACCCCGAGTGCGTTTGGTCAATCTCGCACCAAGGAGCAATCGCTTCAATTGTCGATGCACCGAGCCCGTTGATTTGGGAAAGCTCTGGCAGGGAAAGGAACTCGCCACACGTCTCTCGGCGCCGACGAATTTTGGTGACCATGTTGGGCCCAATATTTGGCAACAAACCGAGCTCTCGATCACTCGCGACATTTATCGGAATCCTCATCAAACGCACACGTTCCGCCTGAGTGGTTCTCGGCAGCGGCGACATTCGGGGGAGAGTCGGCGGCGTTCCGGTCAATGGCTCAATCGGTTCCGACGTGAACGCAACAGGCACCGAGGTCGGGGCGGTTGTTTGTTCGTCGCGAAGGTGCGGTAAGGTCAACGCGGCCGCGAAACCAGCGACAAGGATCAGGGCAAGACGCGCCGCGGGTTTCTCCAGTGGGCTTTGTCCGGCGCCTTGGCGTTGTCCGTGGCCTTGGCGTTGTCCATGATCTTGGCCCTGGCTTTGACGCTGAGCCAGCTCCTGACCCCGATCCTGCTCCTGACCGGTGTGATGTGAGTCGTCCCCTGACACAATCGATACTCCGCGTTGTATTGATGCCGATCGGCCGTTCGAACGAAACGACGCTGCGAAATTGATCGTCGCAGCCGTGATCGAGCAGGCGTCACTTATCGAACCGGTACCTATACAAAATGGCATCGGCCGAGTTGCAGTGTACGCGCCGTCAACGCGGAATCAAACTGAAAATTGATCGGCGGAGACGCGGAGCTTGCTAGCAAATCACGGCTATTCGGTTTCGCTCATCCGCACGCCGATGACCAAAAGCAGGTTCGCGTAACGCTGTTGGTCGGCCGTTTGGATGGTGAGGACGTGGTCCGGTGTGATCACGTGATCGTAGAACGCCCACTTCTCGAGCGGTTTAAGTTCGACGTCCGATCCGGCATCGCGAAGGGTTTTGCGGTAGTCGTCCCAAACCGGTGGATCGCCGTCGAGGGCGTACGGCCCGGACTCTTCGGTTTGCATGGTCATCGCAGCTTCGATGGGCACCGCCGACAAGATCGCTTGCAAGGCTTGATCGCACGTGATCAGTCCGGGCATCAAATTCATGCTGATCAGTTTTGCGTTCGGCCCTCGCTTGTTGAGCGAAGGGTAATTGCCATCGGCGATCAAAATCGTGCTGTGGTGACCGGACGCGGCAAGGATGGAAGTGATCTCGGGGTGAATGAGTTTGCTGAGCAACATGGGGCAGTGGCCTGAGTTATCAAATTGGGGGAACGGATTCGGCTGAGGCGAAACGTTTACTGTATCTCAATTGCGAACGCAATTGGTCGCGGTGAGCAGCGAGTTGGAGACGAAACGAAATGGCGAGTCATCGAAGACAGCCAAATCTTGGCGTAGCGAACCTCGCCAAGAGTTTCGGAAGGGATCATGAATCGCCGAAAGTCTTGGCGACTTTCGCTACGGATCTGCCCCTCATTCTCGATCTTGATGCACCTTTAGGAAATCTTGCGGACCAGGTTCATGCCTTCGCGGCCTCGGTAGGTCAGCAACAAGGCACCGGTCGACGCGCGGACGTCGAAGATGTGTTCAAAGAAACCATGTTCGCCGGGCCAAGGGAACGCGAAGAACAAATCGAAGTCGTCGATCTCCCAACCGATTTCGTCGTAGATGTCACCTTCCTCGGTATCGACATTGCGTACTTCGTTGGCGATGTCTTCGAGGCCTTCGACGTCGCGTGGCACGAGGCTGCCGCAGTAGACTCGCGAAGAGCTGCCGAGCGATTGGGCGAGTTCGTTCGCTTCGTGGACGAGTCGCGGTTCAATTTCGATCCCAACCGATTCCATGCCACGCAGAGCGGCCAATAGCGATCCGACCGCGAACCCGGCTCCCCATTCGCAGAACCGATTGCCAGCGATCAGGTGAGACTGTTCGATCCAGGTGAGTGCTTGATCGAGAAGGTGAAAATCGCACGTGACGAAGTTTTCGATCACCGTTTGATCCGCCAACATGAACGCCTCGATGGCTTCGTTGGCGGTGTCGATTAAGGTTTCGGATCGGTCGTGATACGGGAGGCTTTTGATCGAGTCGGGGACATTGATTTGCTGCAGCGTCATGGAGAGTCGGAGTCATCGGAAATCGGTTGAATGTCGATCCAAACCATTCGGTGGTCGGTCGCGTCGAGGCATCGTCCCAACGGCGTGTTAGGTTCCGGCCAAACCACGCCACTGTCAACAACGGGGATGTTTGCCGAAGGGATGACGTAGTCCACGCGAACGCGTCGGGTGCCAAACAACGCGGTTGTGGTCGAATGGGTTCCGTTCTCCGGTGCAACGGGGTGTACTTTGTCGCTGTTTAGAAGGTTGACGATTGCGGATCGACGGCTGTCACCGGCCTCGGGGTCGGAGTTCAGATCGCCGGCGATTGCAAACCACTCTTCCTTAGCGAGCCCGCCGGAGACACCCGCGTCGTCGACGAGGAATTCTGCGTCGGGGTGTTCGATGAACTCTTGCCAAAATCGAATCTCGTCGTGATTGCGGCATCCGTTGCGGTCTTCCGGGCCGTCGAACACCGGTGGCGTCGGATGGCTGACGAGAAAATGCAGCATGCGGTGCGTGCGATTTTCGGTAGGAATTTGAATCGGCACGTCGGCGTGATTCTTACTCGACAATCGCAGTTTCTGCCAAACCTCGTCGCTGTAGTAGGGAACGTTCGTTTGCGGATCGATCGGACGCAGTGCGCCGGGCAGTTGGGACCACCGGTACGTTTGAAAGGTTCTCGCGTTTTTGCGATCAATCGGGAACCGGCTCAAAACGGCCATCGCGTATTGTCCGGGATAGCGTCCGAATCCCCACGCGTCGTTGGGGAGACCGGTTTGTCCGTCGGCGTCCAAATCTGCGTCCGCGATCATTCCCGTGTTGGTCGGGATCGACCATCGGTGAGGATAGGAAATTGGTTCGCCACTGCCTTCCCGCTTCGCATTCAGGTAGAGATCCGCGAACCGGTTGAGCGTTTTACCGTCGGCGTCAAAGTCGACTTCGCAGAGCAGCAGGACGTCCGGACGGATGGCTCGGATGATCTTGGCTAACTTGATCGCCTGAGCATCGCTGCCGCCTTGCAGTCGATCGGCGACTTGGCCGGACGAATCGCCGTAGAGCGAAACGTTCATGCTGGCGATCCGGATCGAACGTTGCGGCGGAGCCTGAGTTTCGGCGTGCGTCGTCGAGGAACTCATCGCCGGCAGGACGATCGCAAAAACAAGAACGAGCGACGGGACCAGCGGCACGCGGTGCGTACGACTGGGGAACGTCGATCCATTAGTGCATGCAGATCGACTGGGGCACGCAGGTCGATTGCGGCGGGCGGGTCGGTGATGGTGTCGCCAGGCATGAACCGATGGGTCAACCGAGCAGAGCGGCGACTTCTTCTGGAGGAGGTGGGTCGCAAAGGCGGAACTTCGTCGTGCGGCCATCGGCATCGTCGTAAAGAATCATGGTGGCGGGGGACAGTTCAGACGCGACCGGCGAATCGATCAGCAGCGACGAGTCGGCTGCGTTGATCGGGCCGATCAGTCGAATCTCGAGATCATGTTGGCTTTGGCGAGGCAACCATCGCGATAGGATTTCGGCCGACGGCAACGTGACCAAGACAAACACGCCGACCGAGGGTCCGTCGCGGAGCACCGATTGGAACGCTTTGCTGCCGTTTTGTTTGTATGCCGCGTCGAGCGAGAAATCGAGCTGCTCACTTTGCCTTAAATCACGCATCCGGTCCAGGGCGTCAACAATCACCAACATCGTTCGGCCGTCATCTTCGATCGGCTCCGGTGCAGCATCTGGTTGCCCGTTCGTGTTGTCCGCAGATTGGTCTGTCGGTGACGCGTCGGAACTGGGGCCGCTCGGATCATCGAGTGAGAACGTGCCTTGGAAGTTGGCGTGATCACTGGGTTGTTTCGGAGGCGTTTCGACTTCGCGGCCGGTTTCCTTCGCGACTCGTGCGGCGACGAGGTTGGACAACGCGATCATCTTGTTCTCTGCATCGCGGGTGCGGACCAGCTCGGCGGTGATGCCCGAGGCGCGAATCCAATCCGCGGGCGATTCGCCGTCGTCGGCTCGCGACCCGTCGAAAAAGATGATCGATAGGTCCGGCGAGTGTTTGATCGCAGACGCAATGAAGGTGCCGACAATGCCGACCCGCATCTTAGGCGGCGCGACGAGCAGGGCGTTGCGTCCAGTGTCGGATTGGAAACGCAGCGTTGTCGGCGGCCCGAGTTCGACGGCTTCTCCGAGCAATCCTGCAACGCGGTCGGATGTGGTCGCGGATTGGATCGCGATGTCGGCGAGTTTCGCGGTGAAACGGCTCGGACGGTTTCCCTCGAACACGATCGCCGGTTCGAGTGTTTCGCCGAACGAAGCGTCGCGCGAAGTGATTTCGTTAAGCATCGCCTCGTGTTCTTGCGGCCCGAGCCAGGCGACTTGGAAGGGATGGTTGCCTTCGAGCAGTCCGCTCGCGTCGTTGTAGATCGCTTCGCCCGGTCGCGACAGAAGTTTAGCGGCGGTGTTGTCGTCGGCGAGGATCAACGCGGCGTCCGATTCGCTGCACTGCATCGCGACCCGAACCGCCATTTGTCCGAGCGTCGCACGCGGAAGGCTGTTCGCACCGGCGAGCGATTGGCTGCTGAGGATGACGTGGATCCCGAACGAACGGCCTTGGCGAACGAGCCGGTCGAGCAGTGCGGTGCAGTCGGCCGCGAGCGAATCGTCGCGCGTGAACAGTTCTTGGAATTCATCGATGACGAGCACGATGCGTGGCATCGTCGTGTCGGGCCGCTTGGACCGGAACTCGGCGACCTCCTGCACGCTCGCGTCACGGAACGCTTCCCCGCGGGACGTTAATTCAGCGTCGAGGCGTTGCAGGACGCTGCGGCCGAACTCGCGTTCGCTTTCGATGCCGATCACACGCGCGTGTGGCAAGTTTCTGTCGGCGTAGATTTTGAACTCGACCCCTTTCTTGAAGTCCAGCAGATAGAACTGCAGTTGGTCGGGCGTGTACTGCGCCGCACCGGCGGTGATGATGCTGTGGAGCAACGTGCTCTTGCCCGAACCCGTCTTACCGGCAATCAAGACGTGTTGGCGGACGCCTTCGCCGAGCAGCAGGTTGCGTGTTCGCCCGGCACCTTGGCTGCCGATCGTGATCGCGATCCCGTTGTCGGTATTTTGTGTTTCGTCGCCTGTCGGAACGCGACCGTCGGGGAGCAGCGATTCGAGTCCCACGACGACACGTGCGGCTTCCAAAGACGCTTTGCCGATTCGCCGGATTAACGGGTCGCGGACCTCCGACGGTGGCGGTGGAGCGGGCCAGAACTCGAGATCCTCGAGGCCGTCGGATTCGCAAACCCAGTGCGCCGCGGACCCCGGTTCGGGTGGAACGTAGGCGGGCTGTTTACCATCCTCTTCACCGGAGTCGTCGGGTTGCTGTTCGACGACCGGTGTGAGGGCCTCGCGATAGCCGATCCGCAACAGCTTGTCGCTGCGCAGCGGTGGCATGTCCGTCGGCCAAGGTCGATCTTTCTCGACGACCAAGATCACAAACACGCCGCACCGGGCGCCGCTTTGGATCAGCGACTGCAGGTGCATGTAGGAATCCCGCGACAGGCCGTCGGGGAATCCGACCGCCGCGACCGCGTGATAGGGTTCGGCGAGTGAACCGGCGACTTCGTTGTAATCCTCGATCCGTTCGAACCGGTCCCGCAGGCTGGCTTGCAAGACGTTTTCGACATGTTGTGTCAGTTCGGTCAATCGCTGCGTGATCTTATCGCTGGTCGTCCAGACGCGGTGGTGGATCAATTGTGGATCGTGATCGGCGAGAGCCATGAAGCTGGCAAAGTGCTGACCACGACTGTTGGCATCGATCAGGGTCACGCGTGCCCGGCCCGGCATCGCACTGCTGAGCAGTCGCCACAGGATTTGATGAGCAATATCGATCGCTTCGTCGAGTTTCTCCGACGGCGTTTCGATCAGCACACCGGAATGACGCCGGCGGTGAATCGCCAACGGCATCGTGTCGGGAATGTCGATCTTTGAAAGGATGTCGGCTTCGGCCGGCGAGTCGCTGCTGTGTGCGTATCCCAGTGCGTCGTCGAATTTCTTTTTTAGACGTTTGCCCAAACGGATTTGTCCGAGCGGCAGGAAGTCGATCGATTCATGCGGGTCCGGCGGCGAGGAGAGGATCTGTTGCCAGGGCGGGAACCGGTAGTGCACCAAATCGGTTGCCGCCAAAATGCGATTCATTCCGCGACGCAGTCCGGTCTCGAGCCGTTGGGCGAGCGATTGCAGTGTTTGCTGGTGGCTGGCGAGGGTCTGGCGTCGGGTTTGCCCGGCTGCTTGGTCGGTTTGGGTGAGCGTTTGCGAGATGTTCGACGCGAGCGTATCGGCTCGCTCCCGCATGGTCTTTTGCAACGTCGCGAAGCCGCTGCGGAATTGAGCGTCGATGCGTTGGAGTTGCGATTCGAGTTTGGCCTGCTCTTCGGATTGGGCTTTGTCGAGTTTGCTCTTCAAGTCCGCGAGTTGGTCGCGTTTCCACCGTTCGGCTTCGGCGATGTGAGCTTTGCGGCGGTCGAGCAATTCTTGGGCGGCCTCCTCGGCCTGCTTCTTCGAAATCGCCTTGCCTTGCTGAACGGCCACTTCGGCGGAGTGTCGAATGCGTTCGGAGAGCGGATGCAATTTGCGAGTCATCCGGCGTAGCGGGAACAGCAGAATCGCGTAGATCATGAACCCCAACACACCGGCGACGGCGACCAACCCGATCAACCACCAAATCAGCGGTTGCGGTTTCATGGTCAGCATCACGATGCTGCCGATCGCGATAAACACGGCGACGCCGGCGGGCAGATAGAAAGAGTCGACGGTCTTCGACGCGAACCCCTTCTGCATGTCGACCGTGACCGCTTTGACGCGGCGGTTTTGTCGGCTGATTAATTCGATCGCGTCGCGAACGTTGGTGGGTTCGGCTTCTTGGAATTCCGCGTACGGGTCTGCCGGGAAGTTCACCTCGAGCAATTGATCGAGCCGCCGCATGGTCAGGTCGCGAGCCCACTGCAGGTCCTCGTCGCCGGCCGCGAGGGCTTCGTCGAGTTGTTGGTACTGTTCGGCCTGCTGCTTTTTCGGTTGCCCTTTGCGTTGGTTGTATTGATGTTCGATCGCGATCAGTCGTTTTTCGACTTTGCCTTCGATCACATCGGTCTGTTCTTTGGCCGCCTTGCGATACTTGATCCGAATCCGTCGCAGTTGGTCGCGGGTTTGGACGGTGGCCGCTTCGTAGGCCGCGATCGCCTGCTCTTGGGCCTTGTCCCATTGTTTGAGCGTACTCTGTCGGTCTTGCTGGCAGTTTTGTCGAACCTCGGCGAGCTGTTCGGCGAGCTTGCGTTCGAGGTCTTGATGTTGAGCCGACTGTGCCAACAAAAGTCGCTCGTGATCGCTGCGAGAGGCAGCCACCCGACCAACGAGTCCATTGATTAATCGCCGCTGTCGTGCGGGATCAAACAGGAAAACAGGAGCAACAGATGAGTCTTTCATATCTACCGATTCTAGCCGAACTGGATCGTCCGGGTGGCTTGGCTATCGCCGGGAGCGAATATTTCGCACAATAGGCGTCACGCACAACCGGTACAAACTAATAAGGCGGAACGCGGCATCGTTTTGCCACGCTATGTGCCTTGTTTTTTCCCGCAATCACACGATCGGATTCGTGTCTTCGGCGTGCAATCGACTCGACGCCGGCAACCGGTTTCGCTTCCTCTCCATCGTTCCACGATTTCCAAACGACTATGGCCGCTCGCTCTTGGACATCCACTTCGCAACAGCCGCACGCCAGCGAAAAATCGGCGTCCGGCGAGAGTTCGAGCACGGACGGTGGTTCGAATGACGGAAATTCGAACAAATCCAAGAAGGGCGACGGGGCGAAGAAGCCCGGCCAAATCGAGTTGTCGCCCGAGGTGCTCAACGGCGATTCGCTGATCGAAGTCGACGGGATCGAGGTCGATCTGAAGAACCGCTACCTGGCGGCGTTCCTGGCGTGGATCGTGCCGGGGGCCGGGCATATTTATCAGGGGCGGCATTCGAAGGCGACGCTGTTCATCATCAGCGTTCTGTCGATCTGGTTCTTGGGGTTTGCGTTGGGCGGTTGGAACGTGGTTTACGCCTCATGGCAACCGGGAGACCGCCGGTGGCATTATTTCTTGCAAGCCGGTGTCGGCGCCGCCGCGCTGCCGGCGCTCGTTCAGGGCGATCGAATGCGACGCGCCACCGATCCGACCACGGGACGAACGCTCGACAGTTATCGGCCGCTGTGGCGAGGATTCATGGCGCCCCCGCATCGTCCGGTCTTGGAGGGTGAGGCCGATGAGGTGGCGGCCTGGTACGCGCGTCGCGGCAGCGGCTACGAGATGGGGACTTGGTTCACGATGATCGCAGGTTTGCTGAACTTTCTGGTGATCTACGACGCGTTCGGCGGCCCCCTGGCGGTCCCGATCAGCGGCAAGAAAAAGTCCTGACGTCGAGAACGGATGCCTCACCGGCTCGTTCGATCTTCACGCAGAACGCTCGCCTCGATCGGCTGGTTCGGCGATGGCTGAGTGAGAGGGCGAATGATTCGCGTATCCGTTGCGATGCGGAGGATCGGTGCGAACGGACATTCTTGGGCTGTCGACATTCCTGGGTGTGGCGGTAAACAGTTCGCTCGTGAGTGTGGTGAGAGAGTTTTGAAATTTGGCGTGTCCGACCCCGTAGCTGTATTCGCCCGAATTCAGTTCACCGAAGTCTAGCGACAACATTTTCAGATTCGTTCGAGCCAGAGTAATGGTTTGGGCCAGAGTAATCGTTTGGGCCAGAGTAATCGTTCGAGCCTGAGTAATGGATTGAGCCAGGTTAATGGATTGAGCCAGAGTCTTGCCTGGCGGGCTCTTGGCAGCCACATCGGCGTGAAGATTCGATTTTGCGGGCACATTCGTGCTCGAGAATCGCACTTTCACGGCGAAAAATTTGTGAATTTGGCTCGACTCAATTAGACTCATGTCCTCTCCCTCGAAACTCTCGAGTTCCCGATCCACCTTTCTCCCTCTTCTCCGCTCGGATCAACACAGTGAAACGCTTTGCAACAAACGCCGTGAAACGCTTTGCAGCCTCGACCGCCCGTTTTTCGGTTCTTTCCCTTGTGGCGTTGGCCTCGTTCGCAGCGGCCAACTTGGCTGTTACGCCGATTGCGAATGCCGGTGGTGGCGAAATCGTCGATCAGGCAGGCCTTTTCGCGGCGATGGACGCCGGACAAGTCGAAGCGACTTTCATCCCGCAAAATGCTGCCAAAGCGAACCTGTTGGTGAAGAACCTCACTGAGAAACCGCTGCAAATCCAATTGCCTGCTGCCTTCGCCGGCGTGCCGATCAACGCCCAAATGGGCGGAATGGGCGGCGGCATGGGAGGCAGTGGGGCGGCGGACAGTTGGGGTAGGTA
>NZ_ANOH01000196.1 GCF_000346505.1 Aporhodopirellula sallentina SM41 | reverse complement strand
CAACAAACCGCAGTGAGCGTGACCGCCGCCATAATCATTCGCTGCCCCGTCACGCGACTTGGTCCAGTGTTGCCCGGTGTCGAAGTGATAGTGGTCTGCGTGCTGGTCGATGGTGGCGTAAACCATCGGGTTGGGATCAAGAGTGAACGGACGGTTGAAGTGAGCCCCGTGGATCGCGTGCCACAAATGTCCGTTGACTGTATTGATGAAGAACGGCTCGCCGTACTCGTTGAAGTCGTGTCCCCAGGGGTTCGTCGTTCCGTGGGCAAGAGCCTCGAAACGTTGGCTCGTGATGTGGTATCTCCAGAAACCACCTTCCAGTGCAACGCGTTGTTTGTCCGGCGTGCCGGGAACACCCACCCGCCCCGGACATGAACCACCGCATCGACCGTACAGCCAGCCGTCCGGACCGAACCGCAAGCCGTTGGCAAAGTTGTGGTAATTTTGCTTCGCGATCTCGAACCCGTCGAGCACCACGTGGGGTGCCGCATCGGGGATCATGTCGTGATCCGCGTCAGGAACGAACAGCAATTGCGGCGGGCACATCAACCACACGCCGTTGACGATCTTCTTCGGCGAGGCTGCCTGCGCAGGTGAGGAGGCCTGTTCCGACGAGGAACTGCCGGTGTCGGGCATGGTGGCGATTCCCGGTCCGACCTCCACGCTTGTCAGACGTGAGAGCGTGTCCAGGAAGATCGTCCGGTTCTCCGGTGTCCCGTCGCAGTCCGCATCGGTGAATACCACAACCCGGTCGCGAAGGTCATCGCGGAACCGGACGCCGCGTTTGGCGTACGTGTAGTTCTCGCCGATCCACATCCGTCCACGATGGTCCCATGCGATGTCGATCGGGTTCTGCACGTCGGGTTCGGCCGCGAAGACCGAAGCGGTGAACCCCGGTGGCAAGTGGATCGCCGCCGCACTGTCCGCAGGACTAGGCTGTCGGTGGGAGGCCGCCAGTGGTTCGGTATCGTCGGGCGAGGGGAATGTGGAGGCAGGTAAATTCGGGTGCGACGCGGCCCGCACTTCGTCGGCCGCCCCGCTCGGCTTTGGCGTTAAATTCGCGTTGGAGTCGTCTGCCGCCGACAAAGATGTCAAGAATAGGGCGATCGCGACCGCCCCGGTGCAGCGGGCAAGACCGCGGTGAGGCTCCGATTCGCGCCTCGCAGACTCCGATTCACGCCCCGCAGATTCCGGAGACGCGTCAACCGGTCGTGCATCAGACGCCCGAAGTGCGTAGAACATATTCACAACAGCATTCATTTGACGATTTTGGGAACATAAATAATGCGGCGAATCGGGAATTTACCGAACCAGACGCAAGCGAACCGCTTTTGCGACTATCTGCAAACGCAATCGATTGACGCCAAAAGCAGTTCGAGCGACGAATCCGCGTCTGCGGCCGCAACCGAACATGATATTTGGATTCGTCACGAACAGGATGTCGAGAAAGCTCGTGAGCTTTTTGCTCGATTCCAGTCCGATCCTCAGGCGAGTGAGTATGACGTATCGGCCGAAGCGGCGCGGCTGAGAAAAGAGCGTTCAGACCAAATTGCTCAAAAGATCGCCGCTCAGAAGAAGGCTCAGTTGCGGCTCGGACGCAACACGACGCAGCGCGGTTTCGTCGGCGGCCAAGGGCAAACGCCAGCCACCATCCCGGTGACAATCGGCGTGATCGCCTTGGCAACCGTCATCGGCTTTGTGACCAATTTTAGTCGCGTCCAAATCGATCCCGAACGCGTGGAACAGTCGTTCGGGTGGACGGCCTACAATGCATTAACCTGTGTCGACGCCATCACGTATGTCCGTACCGGAGACGCGTTCGCGTCGATCAAGGGCGGAGAGGTGTGGCGGCTGTTTACGCCGATGTTGTTGCACGGCAACATGATGCACCTCGCCTTCAACATGATTAACTTGTATATCCTCGGCGGTGTCGTTGAGCGGATTCACGGCAGTTGGTTTTATCTGGTTCTGCTGCTGATTTGCCAAGCGATTGCTACGACGACTCAAATCGCGTTACCCGATTGGCTCGAACCGCCTCTCGCGATTGGAGCTTCCGGAGCCGTTTTTGGTGTGTTCGGGTTCGTTTGGATTCGTCCCAAATTCCAGGCCAGCTATCCCGTTGAGATTCCATCATTCAACGTGAAGTTCATGCTCGGCTTCCTCGTGTTGTGCTTCACGCCGATCCTGCCCGGGATTGCCAACGGCGCTCACGTGGGAGGGTTGCTCGCTGGCATGGCAATCGCGGCTATTGCTCCGCAGAAGAAATAGCGCGGGGCAGAGTGATTCGTACCGTCGTGCCTTTGCCGACGGTGGATTCGATTTCGATGATGCCGCCAATCGATTCGACGTTGGTTTTTACAACGTCCATGCCGACGCCGCGGCCACTGATTTCACTGACGACGCGAGCGGTGGAAAATCCGGGCAGGAAGACGAACCCGCGGATCTCGTGGGCGCTCATCGAGTCAGCAATCTCACGAGAGACGAGCCCGTTGTCGATCGCCTGCTGTTTGATCGCCTGGGGGTCAATCCCCGCGCCGTCGTCGGTAACCTCGAATCTGGTTTCGGTGACCTCGTGATACGCCCGCAGGACAATCGTGCCGCAGGACGGTTTGCCCGCCGCGACGCGTTGGGCCGGTGATTCCAATCCATGGTCGCATGCGTTGCGGACCAAATGCATCAACGGATCCGCAATGGCATCGACCGACGCGCAGTCGGCCTCCACCGCGTCGCAGTGAATCTCGGGCGTGATTTCTTTCCCGAGACTCTCCGCCAAGTCGGCGATGTAGCGTGGGAATTTGGCAAACACGCTGTCGACTGTTCGCAGACGGACTCGCCGGACCGCTTCGTGCAATTCCGAACTCGCTCTGCCGATGTTAGTCACGATCGGCCTGATCATCTCGCCCTGCATGACACGGGCGGATTTCTCGGTCTTGCGTGTCCCACCGCAGTTGTTTGTCGTTCGATTGTTCGCTGTGGAGTTGTTCGCCGAGGAGTTGTTCGCTGTTGAGTCCGATGTCGACCTGGTCGGCGTGGAGTGTGCGAGGGAGTCTTCGGAGTCGAGGATGCCCAGCAGTCGGTCGCGATCGTCAATCAATTGCTCGGCTGCTCGCTCGATCCGGTTGAGGACTTCTACGGGGACACGCACAAATTTCAGTGGCTCGCCACCGAGGCCGATTGATTCGGATCGGTCATGCAGGTCATCACGTTGGCTGGACTGCGATGCGGGTGTGATCGAGTCGGCGGTCACCTGCGAGGGCGTCGCGGCAAAGACATTGTCGATTTGCGTTTGAATCTGATCGAGCGATTTGTGGACGCGGCCGCTGGCCTGGTCGTCCGATGTCCGATTCGGATCCCGGCGAATGGTATCGTGTCCCTTGGGAGCGGGCGTTTTCGTCTCAGCGGCGGACCCGCGTGTCGATTGAAACTCGTTCGGGTTTGCTGGGGGCTGTTTGGCTGGGTTCGAGTTCGTTGGTGTCCGGCAGTCGGCAAACTCCTTCAAGTGAGCATCGAGCCTGCCGCAGACCGCCATCGCGTCCACACGTCTGCCCGATGGCAACGACTCGACCATCAGGCTCATCCGGTCGATCGCAGCGAGCAGCACGTTTGCGGTTTCTTCGTCCGGAGACAGTTCCCCGTCACGCAGCGCGGCGAACACGTTCTCGAGTCGATGCGACAGCATCACTACGTCGATCAACCGCATGTAGCCGGCGGCCCCTTTGAGCGTGTGAACCGCCCGGAATGCGTCGTCGATTAAATCCTGGTTGATCGATGAGTCATGCGAGTCGAGCTGTAGGACGCGGGTCTCCAGGACACGCAGGTGCCCCCGGGCCTCGTCGACAAAGACGGCAATCAATTCAGAGTCGTCCAACGTTTCAGCTCATCCGATCGGTTTGGGGGCGTGCGCGATCACTGCGTCGACGCAATCGCCGACCTGATTATCTAGCCCATAAAAGTTTCCTCAACCCGGTCGATCGGCAGCGCCACGGCGATCACAGAGGCGAGAATGTGATCGGCATCGGATCATTGCGAACAATCGTCACGTTCGCTTCGGAAGTCGGGCCGGCGGGCAGGTATTAAGCCCGATGGCGGGCTTTTGGGGTACTCGGAGGCTGGTCCTCGAAAGGGCTGTTGATTTATTCGTTAAACGGGCAGCCAAAGTCGGCCTGCTTGCCACAGCCACGTCGCCTACGGCTACCGGTTAAACGCAATACCGTTCAGTTTTCGTTTAACCCGTGCCCGAAGGGTAGGTGGTGTTCCGTCAAGCGTCGCCTACGGCTGCCGGTTAAACGAAAACGCCACAACCCGGTGCTTCATTGAACGGTATTGCCGTTAAACGAAAACAGGTTGACTCTTGATTAAATCGACCAACCGCGAAGGCTAGGGCTCGTCACCGCGGTCGCATAGTGGCAGTTAAGTCGCGAACAAAACGCCGCGAACAAAACAATCGGGCCCGACGTCAGCATGGAAAGAGGCCCGCGAGCCCAAGGCCGCATTCGCGATCCCGCGAAGAGGTGCGGACGGGGGCTGCACCTCAATGTCGCCTTGGGCAGTGTGTAGGTCGCACTGTGATTGGCCTCGCTGTGTTCTATCGCACTGTGGGCCTCATCACGCAGCGGTCGACGCACCGCGGGACGACAATTTCACGCAAAATGGCTCGTCACGGAGTCGGACGCCCCGTCGCCCCCTTTCGCAACTCGGCCATCGCGCGATAATCCTGACCGAGAACGCACCACCTGCGTGCCCCTCCCACATTTCCTTTCCACTGATAGAAGACTATGCCTGGAACAGAACGTCGCCGAGAAATCGCCCGCCTTCGTGCCCGCCGCAAAAAGACCGCCAAGTTGCTCAACCGTGCCAAGGCGGGAACGATGGACAAAGCGGAAGTCGCACGCAAACTGCGTCGCATGACTCCCGGCGCTGAGGACATCATCAAACGCGAAGGCCTCGCGTAACACCGGGTGGTTGCACGAACCGGGCAGTTGTTCGGGAGCGAGTAGCGAGGAACGCGACACGTGTGTTTCTCGCTCGCTGACTTCACCGTTTGCCCGTCGCAGGTTTGACGGCGTGCCGGGGCGAGCGGAATCTCGCTCGCATTGCGGGCCTTTTGAGGCTCTCGGGCCTGAAAGCTCGACTGCGACGGGAGAATCCACCCCTGTTTCAACCCTCCCCGGTTCGAACTCAGTGACACCCGCGACCGACATCGAAGACGCGATGCGGTCGCTGATCCATGAACGCCGAAATTTTTCGGCGAACCATCGGCCCGTACCTGGCGTAGGCACGGGCCAAAAACATTTTCGGATATCCTCCGCTGATTTCCCATTTCCCCATGCATTTCGGATTTTGACTCGATGGCAGAAACTGCAAGCCAAACCGATTCGGCCGCAATCGAGCTTTCCAAAACGTCGCCCGCAGGACCCGCTTCCTCCGATTCGCGATCCAACGAAACGACGATGATCGAGGCAGTCGGGCTGAGTAAGTTCTACGGCCCATTCGCGGCCGCCCGCGACGTCTCGTTTTCGGTGAAGAAAGGCGAATTGGTTGCGTTCTTGGGGCCCAACGGGGCCGGCAAGAGCACGACGATGAAGATGCTCACGGGCTACATCGCACCGAGCGAAGGGCACGCGAAGATCGCCGGCCATAACATGATGGACGACCGGATCGCGGGCAGCCACCGGCTCGGGTACCTTCCCGAGAACGGGCCTCTTTACCCTGAAATGACTCCCCTGGGCATGCTCGAGTTCTTCGCCGATGCCCGTGGACTCGCGGGTGCGAAAAAGCGAGACCAGATCGAGAAGGTGATCGACATCTGCGACCTCAGTTCGGTGATCTACAAACCGATCAGCAAACTGTCCAAAGGTTTCAAGCAGCGGGTCGGCATGAGCCAGGCCCTGTTGCACGAACCTGACGTGCTGATCCTCGACGAGCCGACCGCTGGTCTCGACCCGAACCAAATCCGTGGCGTACGCCGCACGATGCGTAAACTTAGCGAAACGAAGACGATTTTGCTGTCCACGCACATCTTGCAGGAAGTCGAGGCGATGGCCGATCGCGTCGTGTTGATTAACGAAGGTCGCAAGGTTTACGACGGCGATGTGGAAGGTCTCCGCACCACCGGCGACGGCGATTTGAACGAAGCCTTCCACGAACTCACTGGTCAAAAAGAGGGCTGATCCGCGACGGCGATTCCGACGTGCATTCGCCTCGGTCGCCATTTCGCTCACGCCGGCTCACGCCACTCTTGTTCCCTGTCCATTCATCCTTTGCCCACACCCAGCTCTTAGTCCATGGCTCTTAACTACGTTTCGATGGCCCTTCTCAGTGTACTGGTCTATGACGCAGTATTCCTGTTGTTGTTGCTCGGCATCGTCCTGCTGTTGGCGGGAACCAAACGGGCCGCTTTTGCGGTGATGAAACGAAACTTCATCGGCTATTTCAGCAACCCGACGGGCTATGTGTTTCTGTGTATCTTCGTCTTCCTGACGTCGGTCGCCGCGTTCTGGCCGTATGAGTTCTTCAACGCCAACCTGGCCACGCTCGACCAGCTCAACTACTGGTTCCCGATGATCATGCTGGTGTTCATCCCGGCAATCACGATGAGCATCTGGGCCGAGGAAAAACGTCAGGGCACCGACGAATTGCTGCTGACCCTGCCGGCGAGCGATTTCGACATTGTCATCGGAAAGTACATGGCGGCGGCGTCGATCTTCACCGCCTCGCTGCTCTTCAGCCAACTGAGTACGTTCACCACGCTCGCGATTTTGACCGAAGGGTCGCTCGACATTGGTCTGATCTTCACGACGTACTTGGGTTACTGGTTCGTCGGGTTGGCGATGATCGCGATCGGCATGATCGCCTCGTTCCTGACGGGTAACTTGACCGTCGGCTTTATCCTCGGGGCTCTGTTCAACGCGCCGCTGGCTTTCGCATCGCTCGCCGAAGCGGTCAGCCCGAGTAAGCAGTTCGCCGAGTGGGTTCAAGGCAGCGGCATCGCTCGCCCGTTTGACGACTTCGGTCGCGGCGTGATCAGTTCCTCGTCGGTGTTTTACTTCGTCCTCGTCGCCGCCGTTGCACTTTACGTCTGCATGATCCTGATCGGACGCCGTCACTGGACCGGCGGCAAAGCGGCAACCAAATGGCGTGGCACTACGTTGCCCGTGCTCTGGCGTTGGTCGTGTTCACCGTGGGTGCGGTGATGCTCGTTCCGGACGCATGAACTGGGCCGCCGCGACATGACCGAGGGGCAAGGTCAGCTCGCTTCGCCGACG
>NZ_ANOH01000195.1 GCF_000346505.1 Aporhodopirellula sallentina SM41 | reverse complement strand
GACATGGCTGCGTAGCTAGGACGGCACTGCCATTCCACATAAATTGGAGGTGTAGCTAAGAATGCGTAGACCCGAAGTGAAGAAATGCGATGCAATGGAGGACTTCGCCGTAGGCGATATTGCGGCGGGCGGTCATAAGATCAAAGGGTTCTGCGGTGCTAATGCGGATTTCATGGTTTACTTTTGCGATCACGACGCCTTACGCTGGCAAGCGAAGGACGGGTTCGCACATGAGGGCTTCAGGGAACTTTTGCAGGAGTTCGATCGCCTCAATTCAATCCTTAATGCTTCCGTGCATAGGAGAAAACACCCACTGCTCAAGCGAGCCTTGGGGAAAGCGTTCTACAATGCCACCGTCTGCTGTGGGAAGCGTGTTGATTCCACCAAGCTAAGTGACGTGACGGAACGGATTACTTACGAAGCGGAGTTTCGCTGTAGGTTTTGGTACATCGTTGGGGCGATGATGACATGTCCGGTGCTCGCCAGTTTTTCCTATCTCACCTACAGAAACCGACCTGATACGCTGCCGGAAGAACTTGGTACGCTGTCGGTAGGGCTTGCGTGTGGCGCGATTGGTTCACTTCTGTCTGTTCTATTCCGGCTTGATCGTCTGCCCGTGCAGCCGTATTCTTATCCCTCTCGGCAAATCTTACTTGGTGTTTGCCGAACTACTCTTGGCTCATTTTTCGGAGCGGTGTTCGTAGTCCTTGTTAAGGCCGAATTGCTTTTAGGAGTAGTTCGCGATAAGCCATATGCGATTGCTGTGTTTTCATTCCTGTCTGGATTCAGCGAACGATACGTCCCGTCGATTCTGGATGCCATTGAACGGGGTTCCGGGTCTCAGGGTTAATCCAAGAAACGGGTAACCAAGCCGTGCACCGGAGCGGCGGTATCGCGTTTCCTGCTGGTCAATTCTTCCCTCGCCGCCCGGTGACGGCCGACGTTATCCGACTGAAGTCCGTGGTGCCTTTCGCCTAATTCGCAATGGATGACCTAATCCTACGCCTTGCCCCTGCTTCGCTATGGCTCGCGATTCTCTGGTGTGTCGAAACTTTCGTCGGGGCACCTGCACCTAATCGGTTCCGTCACGGCTTCGTCAACTTGTCGCTCGCCGCCATCAATGGCGTTCTCCTGTTTTTCACATTCGGTGCCTTGTCAATTTGGGTTTGCACCGTCTCGCCGGTCGTTACTGAATCACCTTTCGTATTTCTGCACTCCGTCGCCTGCTTTTTTGCTCTCGACTTGTTTTCTTACTGCTGGCATCGGCTCAATCATTCTGTTCCCGCTCTTTGGCGCATCCACTCGGTTCATCACTCTGACGCCCAGATGGACGTTACGACTGCTGGTCGCTTTCACGCTTTGGAGATCGCGATTGGTGCGCTACTTCGCCTTCCCGTCCTGTATGCCCTTGGCGTCTCGACGATCACATTGGTCGCCTACGAAACCACGCTCGTGCTCGTCTCCATGTTCCATCATTCCAAGCTGAACCTCGGCGTTTACGATTGGCACTTTCGCTTGATTACTGCGTCTCCGTTGATGCACTCGATTCATCACTCATGCGATCCTCGTGACTACGGCTCAAACTTCTCATCTGTTCTGTCGCTTTGGGATCGTGTATTCTCTACCCTGCGATTGACCGAACGCCCACTAAAACACGGACTCGAGGGTAGCTGCCCTGAATCGCTTGGCTCATTGGTCGCGCGGCCTTTTGTTGCCGACCCGAATTCGGCGGATAACCATCCGATGCACCGGAGCGGCGGTGGTTAGCTTTTTCGCAATGGAGAATCGTTCGCCGCCGCCCGGTGATCGGTAACGTTGTCCGTACTGATTCGTATGAAGAGGACGTGGAAATACGCAGTGCCGTTTGCGCTGCTCGGGATCGCGATTGTTATCGTCACGCAGATGACTGGACGCGACGTGCCTACTGGACCGCCCCTTGAGTCACGCCGGGTCGTGCATCCGCTCGGATTTTCGATCGTCTCCCCTATAAATTGGGACTCTCAAATCCGCATGAAATCCACCGGGATTGTCGGCCCGGGCATCTACATGTCGCCACGGACTCTCGGACCCCCACGGCGGTACTCAGCGGGGCTAAGTGTTTCCGTATGCGACGATCGAGAGCGACTTCGAGATCAACATGAGATGACTGCGGACACTGTTGCCGGACTTCCCGCATTCTCGAGGATCGAGACCGGCAATGTGGGCGACGATGTTCCTAGCTTTACGTACACGGCCTTTCTCAAATCGCCTGACGCTTGGTTTGTCGTGCGGTATAACTTGAACTCAGATTGCACCTTTCTCCCCGATTCAGTCCGAAACTACATTGCTACCTTTGACGTCAACCCAACCGACGGATAGCCATGCCGTGCGACGGTGCGCGGCATACTGCGTTCACAAATGGAAACCACATTAGCCGTGCCCGCTGGCGACCACCGTTACCCGACTGACCAATGCCACCCTTTCTCACAATCGCACGAGCTATCTGCAAGAATCGTTATCGAATTGTTACGGCTTTCGTAGCCATTTGTATTGTTTTCCTTTACGCACGAAACCAATTCGTAGCGGTGTCTAACGCTTCCGCCCAAGACGCCGTTGCAGCACCAGTCAATCATTCACCATTGAAGTTCGCGATGGTTGGCTCGCTCAAAGACGGTCGCTACTCGCATCATCCGATCTCACGAGCGAAGATTCCTGGCGGATGGCTCATGACCATTCAAACAAACGATCAAACTCAAAGATCAGTCGGAATCACTTTCGTCCCTGACCCGAAACATGAATGGGACGGGAAGAGCCTTCCGTAACCGAAAGAAATTAGCGGGTAACCACGCCGGTGCACCCGAGCACTCAAAAATCCATTTCCGACTGGTCACCTGTCCGTTCGTGCCGGGTGACCTCAAACTCTATCCGACTGATACTGATGCGATGAAGCATTCTACGATGTCTGCTCGATCAGCAACTGTTCGCTTAGCGATGCTTGTATGTCTTGCACTGTTCGTCTTTTCACTGATCCCACTCGCTCCGCCAGGACTATTCGCGTTCTCGTCCGCGTTACTCTGCATAGGACTTCCCGTCGGTTACATGGTTCCGGCATTTGACAAACCTCCAATAGGACTTCTGACCGAAATCGCAGGCGGTGGATGGGTATCGTGGATTATCTATCCCCATATGCGAGAGCAGATCCTCGACAATTCTGGTGGCTCTACAGAGTCGCTCATTACCGTCGGATGCGCTTTCGTTGGATACGCTGTGCTTGTTTCAGGTATTCGGCACTCGCTGAATCGTAGCGAATGGCTGCGCCAGTTCTCATCGATTGCTGACACTGCGACGGGCGGATAACATTGCGATGCAACGGAGGACGTGTGCCCTGCGTTCCGGCGTTTGACATCGGCATTTTACCACCTCCGCTCCGGCCCCACGTACCCGCTGATCGCTAGCGCAACTTGCTTCGCATCTCCGTTCAGCCCATACACGTCGGACACCTGCGTAGCCCAAGCTCGCTTCAATTCCCTTCCATTCCCCAACTTGCGTATCTCCTGCTCACGCGTGCCCTCGCCCCCGGGTACAATACCCCACTGGTCGAAACCGAAGCGGCGATCCTTTCGTCACCGATGCGGCCGAAGGCTACCGCTTGAGACCGGCAAGACTTTGGATCGGAACCCGATGCTGCTGTCCCTGCGGGACCGGACGCGATTCTCGCCCGCACCTTCCCTGCACGGCTTGGCCTCCGCTCCCAACGCCTGCACCGACACAACACAATCTTGCCTTCAGCATAGCCGTCGCCTTGCCCCAGCCCCGTGCGAATACCCAATGCACTGGAACCGGCTGGTAGCGGGAACGGCTAGCCGAGAAGCAACAACGCCGCCCCGATGACCTATTTCGTTGCCCGGCTAGGATGAACAAATGACTACGACGCATCCTGATCCGACGCTTGTCTACCGATCTCGCAATCTTCCTGCCGCTAAATCACTCGTCGCCTTTCTGCGCGACACTGGCATCCATGCTCACCTCGTTAACCCATCGAATGAACACGGCCAATACGGCCAGCCTGGTGAAGGGCCGGTATTCGGTTTGGTTTACGGTGTCTATGTGGTTGACTGCATGCTTGGTGATACGCAAGCCCTCCTAGACGACTGGCGGCAACTGCAGGATTCCGCACGCATTGCTAACGACCGCTTCTGCTATCATTGCGGCGAGATTCACGAGACGCACCTGGCTACTTGCCCCCGGTGCGGCAAAACACTCGACCGTTCCGAAGTTGACCCAGCACATGACATCGGATAACGAACAGTCGCAACGGTGTCGGTCTTGCTAGCGTTATGGCGATGGGCAATCAACCTTCGCGCCCACGTGATCCCGGGCGTTATCCGACTAAGGTAATTCGTGATTAGAACTCGGGTAGCTTCATCGGAAGACGCCAACGAAGTTAGCTTAATTCGCGACATCGGATTTGCGACCGTGCGTGACACATACACCCCGAACCATGGTGCTGTTCCCATGGCACTCCACGCTAGCAGCTATCGATGCGACATCCTGGCTGACATCGACGGATTCACCGCTGGGGTGGTTTCTACCGCAATTGAAGGCGCCACTCTGCGAATCTCCGGACTCACCGTTGCCCCCGAGATCCGGCGACTGGGGGTCGCCAGGGCACTGATTGCAAGTGCTGAATGTCTCGCTGCCAACGCTCACTGTAGTAACGTTCGGCTATTCACGATTCGCGAAACTGGAAACGTTTCATTGTTCGGGAGACTCGGCTTTCACTTCGTGGATGAGACCATAGCTGACTGGTGTTCGTCCTCTCGTTTCGATACGCTCCACGAAGTCCAGATGGAGAAACTCTGCGGATAACAAAACCCTGCACCGGAGCAGTTGCGCTTTCCGCTGCGACGTTTGACTTCGGCATTTTACCGCCTCCGTTCCCCCGTTAATGCTGATCGCTAGCATTGTCCAGCCTTCGATAGTTTAGATGCCATTCAGAAGAACATTTACAGTCCGCGCGATGCTGGGGGCGACCCTTCTTATCGCGGTCGTTAGCCGGTTTTGGATATTGCTGCCGTCCCTGCACGCACAGCGTTTGATGCAGAGCATTGAACGCAGGCACGATCTCCATATTTCCACGGCCAGCGGATCACGTAGCCTGTTGATCGAAACGAACTGGCTGGACGAAACCAGAGCACATCGCACTGAAATTTCATTCACGGAACGTTCTTTTTTTGATGTCCTGATGGCTCGCAACAAGTTTGAAGCAGAATATTTCGACGTGTCGGACGAGTATCTCGGGGCTCTTACAGCTGAGCTAGGAGCTTTTGGTGTGACCAACTTCTGGAACTCTAGCGAATTACGTTCACCCCCGGTTGGTATACCACTTCCAGGCTCATTGCCATTGCCAGGTAACTACGGAATGCATCAACAGCTCTTGGCCTGTCCGTTCGGGGCATTTATCGTTGATTAACACGCGATGCACCACATTTTGGTTCTCTCCGCTAAACGGGGTGATCGCAGGCGTTCCCCGACTGAATCGTAATCTCTACGTTGCGTCGATTTCGACTCCGGGCACTCTTGCTTGTCACGGCCACGGTTGCGGTCGGCATCGCTGCATTCAAACCGTTCGCACCATTGGTGTCGATTCATTCCATGGTGACCACGTCGGTTGCGGAACCGTTTTCGCACTTTGACGGCAAATTCCGGCAATTTAAACTCAGCGTTCGAAACGACGGGCGCCTACCAGTTTGGCTAAGCCCAAACGACATACCGATTTCGGATGACTCGTGGTTCGCACCCGCCGGTGGGCCAACCTACGTCGAACTGGATATCGACAACGACAACTGCATCAAACTTGCTGCGGGAAGAGCGCGAACATACGATGTTGTTATGCATGCCGAGTATGAGGATTTCCGGCTGTTCGTGCACGCACGCGACTGGCGGGTACGCGACGGCTACACGAACCTTGGGCGGCACGATACCGATATTGGAGAAAACGGGGAATCATGAAGTGCACGGGAGAACGGGTGGTTTGTTTTTTCGTCTGCTTGCGAGTCGTTCGCCCGTTCCCCGTGATTTCTAACGTTCGTCGACTATTTCGTTTCTTTCTCCAGCCACGACCTGTGAGTTCCTACAATGACTTTACGACTTTTACTTGCCGTCATGTTCGCTACTACCGCGCTTACACAGGCCGGCTACGGTGCTCACTCTTCGGGCTCTACGACGCCTATCTGGGTCGTAGTTGAATCGCTACCTAACTCAACTGATGGCAAGCCACGGTATTCGGTTCAGGTCTCCAGCGGAGTGGGGTTTAGTCTGGTTGGCGCTATCTCCGAAGCGCTCACAGGCTCTTCGACAGAAAACACCTTTCTGAGGCCGGTGACGGATTTCGATCTTTCGCTGACTTTGCAGTCATCATTGGTGATGAAGATTGAGGAGAGCCATTTGACCATCGCGCCGGGGGAGAGATTTTCGTTTTCAAAGGTCGCTGAACTGGCGAAGCGGCTTGAGAAAATTGGACTGAGCGAGGCATCCATTGCCTCCATTGATACTGTTTTGACACCAAAACCCGTATCGACAGACCGAAAGACAATTTTCAGCCATCCCTTCGAAGAACCATTTGAGTTTCGCGTCGCCACGACTTCGCCATCCGATGCGGCGTCGATTGGTCGGTAGGCTGCGTAATCTGAATCGCCACGACGAACCAACCAATGCAAACGAGCGGCGAAGTCAGATGTGTATAAACGGATGACGTTCCGTCGCCGCCGGCTGATCGTAGACGTTCGCCGCCTAAACTCTAACCTCGGCTGAAACCAAATATGGAGACACCATGATTCGCTTCCTTCCTGTTTGTCTGATCCTGTTTGCATTCACACCTGCGGTAGGTATTGCTGACGATCCTGTTCCCGTTGGACACTCGACTGTTCACATTGTCTTTATCGTACCTCATTCACATCAGCCGATGGGTGGTGGCGGAACGGGCGGCATGGGTGGCGGAATAGGTGGTGCCCAGAAGCCGATGGCACAAATCGGCGGTGCAATTGTCCCGGTAGACAGCATCCGTCCAATCCGCATATCAATTGATGATGACTTTGTTGGACATGCAATGGTTGGCTTGCGCGACATCAAGCCCGTGTTCATTCTTCCTGAAGGGAAACACAAACTGACCTTTGAGATCGACGGGTTTAATCCGGTTGCTACTGACATCAAGGTGCTAGGCACGAATTCGAAGCAGTACCTGATCGTCAAACTCCCTACAAAAGTTCCTGAAACTGCCAATCCCGCCGTTTCCGCTGATGCTTCGACTAAGCAGCCCATTGACAACTAAATGCGGCGAACCAGGCGATGGACACGGAACCGCGGAATCCGGGTTTTTGAAGTGGATACCCGCTTGCCGCGGCCTGTTCATCGCAACCGTTTGTCAATCTAGTTTTGCCTTATGAGATGGATGCTTACGGGTTTGCCCTTAGCACTTTGGGCCAGCGTTTACATTTGGCTCACCACCAAGGACGTAGGCGGGCAGTCCGGGCTGATCGTGCTGGCGTTTTTGTATTTTGCGGCGTCACTCTGTGCATTGTCGTCGAGAACAGCATCGGAAAACTGGTGCGATTCGTTTGGAATCAGCCGATATCGAATTCTCGATCGCGCACCGGCATTGTGGTGATCATGTCGCGATCAATCAAATACGTGCCGAAATCGATCGTCTCGAAGCTGAAAAATCTCGCTTGGTCGATCTACATGATTTTCAATCAGCAGCGAATGTTTACGACGCAGAATATGCCGTTCGTACCTCGCTAGACACACTGCTACTTCACGGACAGCAAAACGACGAACCATGACAGGAACTGAAGCGGCGGAGTCGTGGTTTTTGAAGTGGAAAATTGTTCTCCGCCGCACGGTTATGTTCAACGCTCCCCGACTGAAACAACTGCGTCTGTCGCGATGCATACACGCCGCCAAACATTAACGTTTTCCTTGCGTGCTCTCCTCACGACGGTTGCGGCATCCGCCACAGGATTTTGGTTGGTGCGGCGACGCTGGATGGAGTCACAACGGCAGGCAGAAATTGTTCGTCGAGTCGAAGAGCTTGGTGGCGTCGTTGGATACGCCCACGAATGGGACAACGACGCTGATCGAGGGACAGGTTTGCCAACTCCCGGGCCAGCGATCTTACGCCGAATACTCGGCGAACACTTCTTTTTTACGCCTAATATCATTCTGTTCGATGAATCAACCGTTTGCACAAATGAACTTCCAGCGATCGATGAACTCTCAACGCTGACTCAGGTCGCATTCACTAACTGTGTAAATTTGGACGATCGCATTATTGACGTTTTGGTACAGCTTCCTGACCTTCGTGTCGTCACGCTTTACGGCACTCCCATCACCTATGACGCACTCTTTCGCTTGAAATCACTTCCGCGATTGGAAATGCTGCACGTTCCTCACACTCGACTCGATGGAAAGTCTGCGGCTCAGTTGAGTGTGCTATTCGGGGCCGACACTGTCTCCTGGAATGACGATCCATTGATCACCAATGCGGACATTTTCACACGCATGCCCGACGGCGGGGAACCATCGGCTGCGACGGAGGCGGCGAATTGACCTTTTGGGGAGTGGCAAGTCGCTCACGCGCCCCCGCTGAACCGCACCGTTGTTGGATCCAAACGCAATGATTGTGATGCACGCTTCCTCTATCGTTGTCGAACATGGTAAACGAACTCTTTGAAATCTGCTGCGACCGGGCTCCTGATCCAGCTGACCAAGCGAGACGCATTTATGCGGCAATCGAGGCTGGCGTGGACGTTAACCAGACCGACAAGAATGGCGTGACCGCGTTGCATCACGCAGTACGATTCAGAAGCCCGATAGCCGTCGAGTCCCTGATCCGATCGGGTGCTAACGTAAATCAGCCCTGCCGACGAAACGGATCGACACCGCTGCACCGTGCGGTTTGCCAAACTGGAGCGCCGGGCACCGCTGATCGATCGGAGGCTGCCGCAGAAATCGTTGCGATGCTACTTGCCGCTGGTGCGGACCCTTTGATTGCCAACAAATCCGGCAAGATACCTGCGGACTATGCGACCAGCGACATGTTGCGGTCTTTGCTATCCGCCAAGGCAAAACGCGGATAACCACCGCATACACAAGGAGACGGCTTGCGTTTTTCAAGAATGGAACATTAACTTTTGCGGCCCGGCGATGCGGGTCGCTATCTAACAGAAGACTGCGTGTCGTGATCGCTGAACTTGTTGCGTCCCACAACCCTGACGCAAAGGGCCCCACAGCCTTAGCCATTGATGACGATGGACTCCACATACAGATTGGCG